>CBINNP010000138.1:0-9455 GCA_966252075.1 uncultured Solimonas sp. | reverse complement strand
ATGTGCGGCCCGCACTTCTGCTCGATGAAGATCACCCAGGACGTGCGCGACTACGCGGCCAAGCTTGGTGCCGACGAGGCCGAGGCGCTGGCCAAAGGCATGCAGGAAAAGTCCGCCGAGTTTCGCGAGCAGGGCAGCGACATCTACCGGGTGCGCTGAGCCGGCGCCGTCTGAGCACGACGCAGATGCCGAGGCGGCCGCCACAGCTTGTGGCGGCCGTTTTCGTTGGTGCACCGCCAGGGCCGAATGTCGACGATGTCGTCGAAAATGGTATGCAATTTGCGGGTCTTCTCGGAACACCCCCGATCAGGCCAGGCCGCGACATGACCGCAGACAGCAGAACGCGCCCGCGGGCGTATGGAGCAGCGCTGTTGGCGCTGTCGGCGGCCATCGGCCTGGCTGCCTGCAAGCGCGAACAGGCGCCGGCGGGCCGCGCCGCGCACGAACTCGGTGCCGAGGCCCGCACGCGCCAGCATCTGGTGCAGGTGGCGCTGGCGCGTGAGCCGGCCGACCGCATCATCCGCGGCGCGACCGTGCTCGACGTGGTGACGCGCGAATGGCTGCCCCGGCAGGACATCGTGATTTCCGGCGAGCGCATCGCCTGGGTCGGCGACGCCGGCAGCTGGCCGGGCCAGGCGGCGGAGATCATCGATGCCTCCGGCGAGTACGCCGTGCCGGGTTTCGGCGAGTCGCACAAGCACATCGAGAGCACCTACCTGACGCCCGAGTACGAGGCCGCGCTGGTGATCCCGCGCGGCAACACCTGGACGATCGAGGACTCGCACGAGATTTCCAACGTGGTCGGCACGCACAACGTCGACTTCTGGTTGCGCGCCGAGAAGGCCGGCAGCCCGCTGAAGATCTTCGCGTCGATCGGCTCGGCGACGCCGCCGACGATCTACGAGTTCGGCGGCGGCTATTACGGCTACCAGGAGATGTCCGACTTCATGACGCAGAACCCGGATCGCGTGATCTCGCTGGGTGAGGTGATGGACTGGCCGGCCGTCAATGCGCCGCTGGACGACAAGGCCGAGGCCGGGCGCCGGCGCA
The DNA here is from genome assembly GCA_966252075.1 of uncultured Solimonas sp. Lineage (GTDB taxonomy): Bacteria > Pseudomonadota > Gammaproteobacteria > Nevskiales > Nevskiaceae > Solimonas. The sequence continues at coordinate 8,405 of CBINNP010000138.1, read as the reverse complement.
TCTGGGAGATGATCGACGCGACGATGACGCATCGCGGCGTCGTCGAAGGCCATGGTTCGGGGCTGACGAAGATCGACGAGATCAACGCCTTTTCCGCCGCCGGCCTGTCGTCCGACCACGAGACGCGGCTGCCGCAGGAGGGCCTGGACAAGCTGCGCCGCGGCGTCTTCATCGAGGCACGCGTCGATCTGATCCGCACGCTGTTTCCGTATCTGCTCAAGCAGAACCTGCAGGACTGGTCGAACCTCTCGGTGACGACCGACGATCGCGACGTGCACGCGACGCTGCAGCTCGGCTCGATGGACTACAACATCCGCACCGCGATCGAGGCCGGGGTGCCGGTCGAGATCGCCTACCAGCTCGGCAGTTACAACACCGCCCGGCACTACCACATCGAAGACCGTTTCGGCTCGATCGCGCCCGGCCGTTACGCCGACGTCGTGCTGCTGTCGGATCCGAAGAAGGTCGCGATCACGCGGGTGTTCGCCAACGGCAAGCTGGCGTCCAGGGGCGGCGAGTACCTGCTGCCGATCCCCAAGATCGATTATCCGGAGTGGACGCGCGACACCATCAATATCGGCCGCGCGCTGCAGGCAGAGGACTTCGTGCTCAAGGCGCCGGACGGCCGCCGCGATGTGCAGGTGGCGCTGATGGAGCCATTCTGGTTCGCGCCCGAGTTCATCACCGACACGATGCCGGTACAGGCCGATGGCAGCATTCATGCCGATCCGGCACGCGGCATCATCAAGGTCGCCGTCGTCGACCGCTATCACGGCAAGCCCGGCGCGGCGCCCTCGGTGTCGAAGATGTTCTGGCGCAACGTCGGCCCCAGGACGCCCGGCTCGGCGCTGGCCAGCTCGCAATCGCACGATCTGCACAACATCTGGGTGGCGGGCAACGACGACGCGGCGATGGCACTGGCGGTCAACGCCATCGCCGAGATGCACGGCGGCTGGGCGCTGGTCAGCGGCGGCAAGCTGGTGGCGACGGTGCGGCTCGACGTCGCCGGGCTGATGACGGCGCGGCCGGTCGAGCAGGTCGCCGCCGAGATGGAAGCGCTGCACAGCGCCGCCGATGCAATGGAGTGGATCGGCAACCCCGGCCTGCCGGATCGCATGAGCTTCGCATTTCTCACCGCGTCGCCGTGGAAATGGCAGCTGGTGGCGCCGTACGAGGGCAATCCGGGCGGTTTCGTCGACGTCACCAGCGGCAAGACGCATCCGGTGATCTGGTGAAGCCCTGATGCGGCGCGCGTCGCTGCCGCTGCACGCGCTGCTGGCGTTGCTGCTGTCGCTGGCCGCGCCGCTGGCGCAGGCGCACCTGCTCAACATGACGCGCGTGCAGGTCGATCTGGCGGCCGATGGCACGGTCGACGTGGCGATGTCGATCGACCTGATGCGCGAGGCCGGCGGCCCGGCCGACTACTACCGGCTCAGCCGCGTCGCCGATCCGCTGCACGATCCGCGGCTGGCGCCGCTGCGGGATCGCCTGCAAGCGGCGCTGCAGCTGCAAGTGGGCGCGCAGCCGCTGGCGCTCGATCTGCTCGCGCTATCGCTGCCGCAGGACAGCGAGGCGGAATTCCACAATCCGACCCGCTGGCCGATGAGCACGCTGCGCTGGCGCGGCCGGCTGCCGGCCGGTGTCGATCTGGCGCAGGCGCGGCTGACGGCGCGCTTCGATCCCGGCTTCGCCTTCGAAGAGCCGATCGCCTTGACGCTGCAGGCGCGCGCCGACGATCGCAGGATGACGCGATGGCTGGTGGCCGGACAGCTCAGCCCGCGTTTCGCGCTGCAGGCAGCGGCAGCCGGCGCGCCGGCCGCTGTCGCCGGCACCGACGAAACGCGCGCCGCCTGGGCCGCGGCCTGGCAATACCTGCGCTTCGGCTTCGCGCACATCCTGCCGCTGGGCGTCGATCACCTGCTGTTCGTGGTCGGCCTGTACCTGGGCACACGGCATCTGCGCACGCTGCTGCTCGGCGTCACCAGCTTCACGCTCGCACATTCGGTGACGCTGATCCTGTCGAGCTTCGGCGCGGTGCGCGTGCCGGTGGCGATCGTCGAGCCGGCGATCGCCTTGTCGATCGCCTGGATCGCTGTCGAGAACCTGCTGTTCAGGGAGGCCCGGCGCTGGCGCGCCGCGATCGTCTTCGCGTTCGGCCTGCTGCACGGCCTGGGCTTCGCCGCGGCGCTGCGCGAACTGGGTCTGCCGCCGACACATTTCGTCGGCGCGCTGCTCAGCTTCAACGTCGGGGTCGAGTTCGGCCAGCTCGCCGTCATCGCGCTGGCGCTGCTGCTCACCGGAGGGTTCCGGCAGCGGCCGTGGTACCGCCAGCGCGTCGTCGTGCCGGCTTCGCTGGCGATCGCCGCAGTGGCGCTGTGGTGGACGTGGCAGCGTATCGCCGGCTGAAAGCGGCATCCGCGCGCCGCCGCTATAGGCCTTGCGCGGCCAACAGCTCCATCAGCTTGCGGCGCGCGCGGTATTGCACCCGGATGTGGGAAAGCCATGCGCTCAAATCGTCGCCGGGTGCCAGCCTGTGAGCGGCGGCGATCAGCTCCGTCAGCCGTGCGTAGTCGCGCGCACTGGCCGAAGGCAGCCAGAAATTCACCGCGCGTCGCAGCAGGCCGGCCGCCTCGGCTGGATGGCTGCGCTCGATGTGTCGTGCCAGCTCCAGCAGGCACTCGGCTTGCACCGCTGCCTGCAAGGCCAGTTCGAGCGCTGCCTCGGCATCGCCGTCGGCCAGCAGTAGCGCCACGCACAGGCTCGCGTCGGACCGTCCGTCAGCCGTGCGCGGCTCTCGGCTGCGCAGATGCTCCAGGGCGCGCTGCCGCAAGGCCGGCCAGTCCGCGCCGGTGGTGCCTTTCAGCCGCTGCCACGATGACTCGGCGGGACGCTCGGTGAAATCCTGCCACAGCACTTTCCTGGCCTCATCGTCGAAGCCGGCGCGTTGCAGTTCCTCTGCCAGCAACGGCCGCAAGTTGCCCCAGCGCGGATGCGCCCTGACGCCGCGCTCGGCCCACTGCAGCGCCTCGCGGTCGCGGCCGAACTCGCGGCACGCGAGCACCAGTTTTTCATAGGCGAGCCCGGACGAAAGATCGCGGCTGAGCAGGCGCTGCAAGCTGTCGAAGTCGCTCCGCAATCGCGCCAGCTGCTCCATGCGATGCACGACCGCAAAGCTTTGCGTCCAGTGCGCGTCGCCGTGATCGCTGCTGTGCGGCATCGGTAATCCGGCGAAGTCCGCTTCCACCAGACTCGCGTATTGCGCCTGTCCTTCCGTGCCGAGCGCATCCCAGTACGCATCGAGCGCAAAGAAACCCCACTCGTCCGACTTCTGCAGCGCCAGCAGCGTGCGCGCGAAGCGCGCGCGATCCAGATGCGCCGCAGCGGCGGCGGCGTGCCGGTGCAGCGTGGCGAACTGCTCGACGCGCCCGCCGATGGCGCCGCTGGAATCGTCCGAGTTGGCGTAGACCTTCAGCAGCTTGTTCAGCGCGTCCTCGCACAGCGCCAGGCATTGCTGCGGATCGCGCCCAAGCCAGACCTTGAGCAGCCGCAGCGGCGTGTCCAGCCGCCGCGCGTAGTCGTTGCCGCGACGCCAGTCCAGGAAGCCGGACGCCGCCAGCATCGCGCGCAGCGATTTCCGAAGCCGATGCGGATCGTCCTGCGCGGCGAGCAGCTGCAGGCGTTTGTCGATGGCCGGGTCTTCATCGGCGAACTCACGCAGCCATTGCGCGAGCCGCTCCGCCGGCTGCGCCTCGAGGAACTGCAGCAGCGTGTCGCGCGTCTGCTCCGGCGCACGCTCGCCCTCGCGCCAGGCCAGCGCGGCCGCCACCAAATGCTTGCAGAAGCCGCCGGCCGGGCAGTCGCAATCGAAGTTCCAGTTACCCTTCTTACGGCGCAGGCTCAGCCGGTACGTCTGGCTGCCCTCGGCCTTGGCATCGAAACCGTCCTCGTCCGCGCGCGACAACTGGACGCGCCCTTCACGGAAGTAGGCAAGGCCGCGTTTGAAAACCGCCTTGCCGGCCCATTCACGCAGTTGATCGTCATCGAGACCCGTCATGGCAATCCGTTCTAAATGAAACATGCGCCCCTGCCGTGTGAGCTCTAATGGAAGTGCAACGGCTGCGGATGCACATGCAGCCACCCTATCAGCACACCTGCGGCTTGTGCCCGTAAGCCCTGCCAGGGCCTTGCGCCGAAAGACGCACGACGGGCCGTCAGCGCTGGCGCGACGTGCGTTCCTTCAGACCTTTCGCGGCGGCGCGGTAGCGCGGCTTGAGTTTCTGCAGGCCGGCTTTGTCGATGTCGACTTGCAGGTGTGCGCGCAGCCAGTCGGCAAATTCGGTTTCGCCGACTTCGCCGTCGGCAAGGCCGAGAATCATCGGAAACAGCTCGGCGTCGCTGGCTTCCAGACGGGCACCGTTCAGTTCGATGAAGGTTTCGCAGCTGACGATCGCGCTGCGCTTGTTGCCATCGACGAATGCGTGATTTTTGGCGATCCCGTGCGCGAGGCTGGCGGCCAGAGCGGCGAGGTCGGGCTGCGGATCGCCATGGGCATACAGCTGTTGCGGTCGTGCCAGCGCCGATTCGAGCAGGTGATCGTCGCGCACGTCCGCTAAACCGCCGTGTTCGGCGATTTGCCGGTCATGCAGCGTCAGCACCAGCGCTTTCTCGATCCAGGTGATCATGGCAAGGCTCAGCTATCGGCGAGCTTGCGCAGCAGGTTGCGGCGCTTGCGCATCACCCGCTCCGCCACCTCCATCTGCGCGGCGAGCGCCGGGTCATGCGGCATCAGCTTGATGCCGTCCGGCGTTTCGGCGACGTACAGCGAATCACCCTTGTCGACGCGCAGTCGCGCCAGCAGTTCCTTGGGCAGCAGCACGCCGGCCGAGTTGCCGACGGCGATGATCTTCAGCTGCATGGCGGTGCTCCGATGACGTTATAACAATCAGTATAACGTCGTGCCGGACCGCGGGATCAAGCGCCGCCGGCACCCGCTTGCAGGGGCAGCGTCAGCAGCGTCTGCAGCGGCCCGCCGATGGTCCGCGCGGCGTAGCTGCAGAAATGCAGCGCCTCGACGCGCAGCGGCAGTGGCGGCATCGCTGCCAGTCGCCGCAGCCGTGCCCGCACGGCCCGCTTGTCGAACGCCGCGCGGTACAGGCCCAGCGTCAGGTGTGGCACGTAAGGCGCAAAGCGCGGCTCCAGCGCGTGCCTGCCGAGGAGGGCGCGCAGCGGCAGTAGTGCCTGCTGTGGATCGCCGACCTTGAGGAAGGCTGCCGAATCGAAGCTGTCGATGCCGCCGACCTGCAAGTTGAACGATGCCGGCGGCTGTGCCAGCAGTGTGGCCTGCTGCTGCCGCAGCGCCGACAGGGTGAAGTCGTCGTCCAGCCGGGCTTGCTCGCAGAGGAAGCCGCCGACGAACAGCGTGATATGCGCCTGTCGTGCCTGCGGCGCGAACAGGTCACCGAGTTGCTCGCGCAGATACTGCAGGCGCTCGCGGATGGCGGCGGTCTCGGCGTCGATCAGCCAGACCCCGTAATGCTCGCGGCCACGACGCCATTCCGGATAGTCACTGTCGTCAACAGCCAGCACCCGCGGTGCGGCCGAGAAGTGTTCGATCATCGCTTCAGGCGTGCTGTGCGGCGTCGCCGGGCGTGACATCCGGTTCGTCCGGCGGCGGCGTGCCGCCGCCGCGACGGACCAGCCTGTTGCGCCATTCGTACTGCGTCGCCGCGTCGGCCGGCTGCAGGTACTTCAGCTCGCCGCCGATGCTGCGCGCGACCGGCACGCCGCCGCGGAACAGGATGCGGTTGCCGGGCTGCGCGGGCACGCGTTCGCCGGGCACGATCTGGCCGGTGAGGTTGAGCGGATCGCTGCCGCAGACCACCACCAGCGCGGCATCGCTATCGTCGCGGAACTTGCGCAGCATCGCCGCCGCTTCCGGCAGCGCGAACTGCTCGCCCGCGAAGCCGCTGACGAAACGGCCGCCGCGGATCTCGCCGCGCGCTTCGAGCCGGCGCAGCAGGTAGAAGATCTCGCGCCACGGCGGCAGCTGCGGCTCGCGCTCGATCAGCTTGCGGAACAGCACACCGTAACGTTTCAGTAGTGCACGGACGATATAGTCGAGATCGCCACCGCTGTTGTCGCTGTCGTTCCCGCGCCGTCGCGCGGCTACGCGCGACCAGCGGCCGGCACCATCCAGACTCTCGAACGCCGCGCGCAGGCCGCCGCGTTTGAGCCGGCGCGCCTTGATCTCGGCCGGCGCGACCAGCGCACGCAGGCCGGCGAAGCCGTCGGCCGTCACCAGGCCATGGCTGACCAGCTCGCCGAGCGCGGTTTCCAGCTGCGAGCGCAGCAGGCCGGTGTCGTGAACCAGATCGGCGAAGAACGAGGCGCCGTGCTGGCGCAGCGCATCGAGCACGGCGCGCGCGGCGCTGGACAGCTCTGCGTCATCGGCGTTCGACGGATTCCAGAATGCCGCCCACGGCGCCAGGTGCTCGCGCGACAGCAGCACGATCGGCGTCGCCCGCACCGGTGCGCCCTTGCGCGGTCTCGCTTCCGGCGCATCACCGGATTCGCCCTCACCCCACCGTCCGCTGCCGCGGCCGCGCTGGGACCCGCGTGGGACTGACTCAATGTCAGTCTCACGTAAGCCCAGCGCCCCCTCTCCCGCTACGCGGGCGAGGGACGTTGGTCGGCCTGCGGCCGGACGTTGGTCCGGCGGCCGCTGCCAGATGATGCGGCCGCTGGCGCAGAGCTGGTCGAGCCAGTGCGGCTCGTACCAGCGCAGCCGCGCCGGCAGGATTTCCGATTCCCAGGCGGCGGCGGCGACCGGAAAGCCTTCCAGCTGCGCCAGCACGGCTTCCAGCGCGACCGGTCCTTCGCGCTGCTCGCCACCGGCCAGGCCCTGCCAGGCGAACAGGAAGCGCATCAGCGCTGCCGGCGGCACCGGCTGGATCTGCGCGCGCTTCTGATCGCGGGTGTAGCGATGGATGCGCGCCAGCCGCCGCCGCTCGCACCATTCGACGACGCCGGTCTCGCGCGCGTCCGGCGTGAAGGCGCCGCGCATCACGTAGCCTTGCTGTTCGAGCGCCAGCAGCGCCGCGTCCACCTCGAATACCTCGATGCCGAGCGGCGCGGCGAGTGCGTCGGCCTCGATCGGACCGAGACCTTCGAGGCGGCTGCGGATCAGCTCGCGCAGCGCGATTTCGCGCTCGACGTCCTTGCCGAGCAGCGGCGCCTCGCCCTCGACGCGCGCGTCCGGCAGCAGCGCGTGCAGCTCGCGCAGCCGCTCGGCGGCGGCCCACAAAATTTCTCCCTCTCCCGCAAGCGGGCGAGGGATGACGCGCGCGACGCGACGCGCCTGCTGCAGCGCGCGCAGCATCGGCAGCCAGTCGCGCGCTTCGGCCTCGGTGAGGAAGCCGTGCACGAGTAGTGCATCGTGCAGCTCGTCTTCGCTGGACGGCTCGGGGCGCAACTCCTCGTCGACGCGCGCGATCGTGTCGGCGTCGAGGCGGCCGAGATCCTGCGCGCTCTGCGCGTCGTAGATGCCGCCGGCGGCGCCGCGCGTCTTCACCGCCAGCGTGCGGCGCTCCTCGGCGGCGCCGTCGTCGAGGAAGGCGTAGGGCCGCGCGTTGAGGATCGACTCGGACAGCGGCGACGGCGCGGTCAGATCGCGGCAGACGATTTCCACGGCGCCGGACTCGATGCGCTTGAGCAGGGCGAGAAAGCCGTCGACGTCCATCAGCTCGTGCAGGCAGTCGTGCAGCGCCTGTTGCACCAGCGGATGGTCCGGCACTTCGCGGTCGCCCGGCAGGTTGTCCTGGCAGGCCACCGCATCCGGGAACGCGTGCGTCAGCAGGTCCTCGGCGTCGGAGCGCTGGAACTGTGGCGGCACGCGCTTGCCGTTGCGGTTGCGCGCCACCGCCAGCGCCACGCTCGCCGCCCAGCGCCAGCGCGTCGGGAACATCGGCGCCTGCAACACCGCCTGCACCAGCACCTCGTGCGCGCTGTTGGAATGCAGGAAGTGGCCGACGTCTTCGAGCGGAAAGCTGTGCGTGGGGCCCAGCGACAGCACCAGCGAGTCCTCCAGCGCCGCCGCCTGCAGCTCGAAGTTGAACTGCCGGCAGAAGCGCTTGCGCAAGCTCAGGCCCCAGGCGCGCATGATCCGCGAGCCCAGCGGCGCGTGGATCACCAGATGGGTGTCGCCGACCTCGTCGAAGAAGCGCTCGAAGACGATCTTCTCGCGCGTCGGAAGCAGCCCGAGTGCGGTCCTCGCGGCACCGAGATAGTTGGCGAGCGTCGCGGCGGCGACGCCGTCGATGCCGTACTCGGCCTTGAGCCATTCGGTCGCGGCGGTGATGCCGTCGGCCAGCACTTCGTCGGCGCGGGCGCGCAGCCGCGACACGGCG
>CBINNP010000137.1:0-9464 GCA_966252075.1 uncultured Solimonas sp. | reverse complement strand
TGATGCTGACGCGGTCGCCCTTGGGGTCGGCCTCGCGCTGCAGGTCCATCTTGAAGTCGATGGCGCTCATGATGCCGTCGCCGAACTCCTCGTGGATCAGCGCCTTGAAGGTGCTGCCGTAGACGCTGACCAGCTCGTAGAAGCGGTAGATCAGCGGATCTGTCGGCACCGCGGTCGGCAGCGAGCCCTTGTATGGCACTTCCTGCAGCAAGGCGATCGCCTCCTGCGGCAGATCCAGCAGCTTGCTGATCGCCTCGGCCTGGGCGAGGTCGAAGCTCATCTGGCCGAGCAGACCGGCGGTGACCCACTCCTTGGAACGCCCGGCCGCGCGGGCGATCTCGGCCCACCTGAGGCCCTTGTTGCGTTTGGCGGAAAGGATCAGCTGGGTGACGTCGTCGCGGTTCATGGCAGAGCTCCGGCGGTGGGTTGAGAGATCGGACGGATCAGCGGCGGATGCCGCGGGTCGTAGCCCGGTGGCGGTGCGTCGCGGAAGGTTCGCGAGCGCGTCACCAGGAAATCGACGATGTGATTGCGCAGTTCGTAGTAGCCCCGCGCGTGGATCAGCTCGGCGCGCAGCCGCGGCCGCGGCAGTTCGACCGCAACGATCTCGGCGATGCGCGCCTGCGGGCCATTGGTCATCAGCACGATCTTGTCGGCGAGCAGAAGCGCCTCGTCGACGTCGTGGGTGATCATGAAAACCGTCTGCTGGGTCTGGCTCCAGACGCGCAGCAGCTCGTCCTGGATGGTGCCGCGCGTCAGCGCGTCGAGCGCGCCGAAGGGCTCGTCCATCAGCAGCAGTTTGGGCTCGATCGCAAACGCGCGGGCGATGCCGACGCGCTGGCGCATGCCGCCGGACAGTTGCGCCGGCTTGCGCTGCTCGGCGCCGCTCAGCCCCACCATCGCCAGATACCGCAGGCTGTGCTCGCGCACCTGCCGCGCGCTCCAGTCGCGGTGCCGCGCGGCGACTGCGAAGGCGACGTTGGCAAGTGCCGATTTCCACGGCAGCAGGCTGTGATTCTGGAAGATCACGCCGCGTTCGAGGCTGGGGCCGCGCAGCTCGCGGCCGTCCATCGTCACCACGCCGGCGCTGGCCTCGTCGAGGCCGGCGAGCACGTTGAGGATGGTGGACTTGCCGCAGCCGGAGTGGCCGATCACGCAGACGAATTCGCCCCTGGCGATCGTCAGATGAACATCCTCGAACACGGTCAGCGCGGCCTGGCCGCGCAGCGCCGGATAGCGGCGTGCGAGCTGGTCGATCTGCACGAAAGGGCGTGCCTGCGGCATGGCGTGCGTTGCGTCGGGCATGGCGCGATCAGTCCTGGTACTGCACGAGGCGGGCGGTGGCGGCGAGCAGCTGGTCCAGCGCCATGCCGATCAGACCAATCATCAGCACCGCGAAGACCACGCTGGTGAGATCGAGGTTGTTCCACTGATTCCAGACGAAGTAGCCGATGCCGGTGCCGCCGACCAGCATCTCGGCGGCAACGATCACCAGCCAGGCGATGCCGATGGAGATGCGCATGCCGGTGAAGATCGTCGGCGCCGCCGCCGGCAGGATCACCGTCAGCGCGGTGCGCAGCCGCGACAGCTCCAGCGTGCGCGCCACGTTGAGGTAGTCGCGCCGCACGCTGGCGACGCCGAAGGCGGTGTTGATCATCATCGGCCACACCGAGCAGATGAAGATCACGAAGATCGCCGAGGCTGCCGAGTCCTTGATCACGAACAGCGCCAGCGGCATCCAGGCCAGCGGGGAGATCGGCTTGAGCAGCTGGATGAAGGGGTCCAGCGCGCGCTGCCACAGCGGCGACATGCCGATCACGAAGCCGAGCGGAATCGCCAGCAGCGCCGCCAGCGCGTAGCCGCTCAGGACGCGCGCCAGCGAGTACAACAGCTGCAGGCCGATGCCCTTGTCGTTGGGGCCGGCATCGTAGAAGGGGTCCGACAGCGCGGTGAACGCCTGCCGCGCGATATCGGACGGCGCCGGGATGCTGGATTTGGGCGCCTGCCCGCCGCCGCCCATCAACTGTTCGTATTCGGATAGCTCTGCGCCCGCCGCCGCGGCCGGCGGCTGCACCGCCAGCTCCCAAACCAGGCCGGCGCACAGCGCCAGCGCGCAGCTCAGCACCGCTGCGCGAATCTTGAGGCTCGGCATCGGCTCAGCTCCTGCGGATCGCGAAGCTGTCGACATAAGCCTGCGGCTGCGCCGGGTCGAAGGTCTTGCCCATGATCGTGTACGACTGGTACGTGGACTTCGGCGCCTCGTAGCCGAGCTCCTTCATCAGCTTGACGCAGTCGTCGGCCAGGTAGACCTGCTCGGCGAGGCCGCGGTAGTCCACGTCGCCCTTAATGTAGCCCCAGCGCTTCATCTGCGTGAGGATCCACACCGCCATCGAATGCCACGGAAACGGGTTGAAGCCGATGCGATCCGGCACGTTCTGCACCTGGCCCAGACCGTCGGCGTAGCGGCCGGTCAGTACCTGCGCGATCACCGTCTCCGGCTGGTTGAGATAGTTGGCCGGGCTGATCGCCCTGGCGATCTCGCTGCGGTTGCCGGCCTGTGCGGCGTAATGCGTCGCGTCGACGATGGCACGGAACAATGCGCCGAAGGTGTTCGGGTTCTGCGTGGCGAATTCCTGGCTGCATGCGAACGCGCAGCAGGGATGGCCGTCCCAGATTTCCTTGGTCAGCAAATGGATGAAGCCCGCGCCCTCGAACACCGCACGCTGGTTGAACGGGTCCGGCGCAAGAAAGCCGTCGACGTTGTCGGCCTTGAGGTTGGCGACCATCTCCGGCGGCGGCAGCACGCGGATCTGCACGTCGCGGTCGGGGTCCAGGCCATGTTCGGCGAGGTCGTAGCGCAGCAGGAAGTTGTGCATCGAGTACTCGAACGGCACGGCGAACTTCATGCCCTTCCACAGCTTCGGATCGCGCTTGTCCTTGTGGCGCACGTGCAGCGTGATCGCCTGGCCGTTGAGGTTCTCCACCGCCGGCATCACGAACGGCTGCGCCGGCGCGCCCAGGCCCAGGCTGATCGCCAGCGGCATCGGTGTGAGCATGTGTGCGGCGTCGTATTCCTTGTTCAGCGCCTTGTCGCGCGCCACCGCCCAGCCGGCGGTCTTGATCACCTCCACCTCCAGACCGCGGCGGGCGTAGAAGCCCATCGGCTGCGCCATGATGATCGGCGTCGCACAGGTGATCGGCACGAAGCCGATCTTCAGCCGCTTCTTCTCCAGCGTGCCGCCCGCCTCCTTGACCGCCGCCTTGACCTGATCCAGCGGCAGCAGAGTGCCCAGCACCGCGGCAAGGGTGCCGCCGCCGATGGCGCTGAGCAGCTGCCGGCGGCGCGCGTCGTGGCGCCCGAACAAGCCGCGCACGATGGCACTCTCGACGGCGCGATCCAGCGCCGCCTCGGCGCTCAGGGCCTCAGGCGCCGCAGGGGAGCAAGCCGGCTGACAGTGGGCGCAGGCGCAGCCTGCGGAATGCAGCGGGCTTGCAGAATCGAACGGATCGTTGAAGGCTGACATGGCGGCTCCCTTGGCGGTGAGGCCATTGTTCAGGCCCCGCAGGGCGCCCGGTATCGCGAAAAATGCCGAGCTGGACCCCCGGCTCCGACCACGCCTTGTGGTTGGATTACGACACCGCGCTGCGCCCGGAACCCCGCGCGCCGGCGCGTCGTGCGCGCGCGCTCAGCCATGAGGCGCCGCCCGCCCGCGCCGATTCAGGCTGTCTCAAGGCGCTCTCGGCGATGCTGTCCCTGCACCCTGCGTGCCCCCAGAAGCAGAAATCCATCAACCAGGAGCCTGTCATGGATGACACCATCGATATTCTCAATCACCTGATCGAAACCTCGGAGGACGGCAAGAAGGGCTTTGCCGAAGCGGCGCAGAAGGCCACCGACGTCAAGCTCAAGCAGTTGTTCAACGACCGTGCGGCGGCCTGCGGGCAGAGCGCCGGCGAACTCAAATCGCTGGTCACCTCGCTCGGCGGCAAGCCGGAGCAGGGCGGCAGCGTGAAGGGCGCCGTGCATCGCGGCTGGGTCGCCGCCAAGGCCGTGGTGGAGGACAGCAACATCGCGGTGCTGGAGGAAGTGGAGCGCGGCGAGGACTACGCCAAGGCCGCCTTCGGCAAGGCCCTGAAGGCGCCGCTGCCGTTCAACGTGAAGACCGTGGTGGAGAAGCAGTACCAGGGCGTCGTCGCCAACCACGACCGCATTCGCGATCTGCGCAACCAGTACAAGAAGGCCGCTTAAGACGTCCGAGCGGATCAGCAGTTCATCGTTGCAAATGCAACCGCTCCATCCTCACCGGATGGGGCGGTTTCTCGTATTTACCCCTACTGGTTCCCCGCGAGGCTGCGGAAGACATTGCGGCCGGGCGGCGCTCGCCTCGTCGGACTGCAGCGGCAGGAACCACTCGGCGGCCGCCTGCGCGACGGCGGGGCTGACGCCGCTCATGGCACCAGCAGGATGCAATGCGCCTGCGCCTGCGCCTGCGCCTGCGCCTCATAATGCTTGACCTTGCGCTCGGAGACGCCGATCCGTTACGCGAGCAGGAAAGCCTCGCGCACGGCAGCCGGCAGCGTCGCGAGCAGAGCATCGACCTCGGCGATCGCCTCGAAGATCAGAGTCTGCTCCTCGGCCGACAGCGCCAGCGGCTCCGGCAACGCCGCGAGCGCGGCCCAATAGGCCTGCTCCAGCGACTGCCGGTGGAAACGGTGGAGCAGCAGGTTGCGGGCGACGGTGGTCAGACAGGCGCGCGGCTGGTTCAGCTCATGCGCGGCTCCGGCGGAAGTCATCGCCGGCACCGAACCCGCTGCCCGCCGCCGCGGTCTATGCTGGACACCTCAACGCGGTTCCAGGAGCCCCCAATGCGATCCCCCACCCTCGTCGTTGCAGGCATGCTGGCCTTGCCGGCGCTGGCGCAAGCAGTCCCGGCCCAACCGCAGCCCGCCACCGATGCAGCGCCGACACCGGTCACGGTCAGCTTCATCAAGCCGGAGAAGTTTGTCGACGCCACCTACGAGAACCGCTCGAACACGCGCGAACAGGTCACCAAAGACATCGCCGCCTACCTCGCCGAGCTCGGCAAGCGCTACCTGCCGGAGGGACAGCGGCTGGAGATCGAGATCACCGACATCGACCTCGCCGGCCGCTACGAGCCCTGGCAGACCAATTTCCGCGACACGCGCTTCATGCACGACGTGACCTGGCCACGCATCAATCTCAGGTATCGGCTGATCGGCGCCAGCGGCGAACTCGCGCACGGCGAGGAGGCGGTCAGCGACATGCAGTACCTCATGAACCCGGGCCTGCGCTCCAGCAACGACCGCCTGCGCTACGAGAAAAGCATGCTCGACAACTGGTTCCGCAATCGCTTCAGCGGCAGCGCCGGCACGGCGCGCCGATCCTGAAGCCGGCGTCGCCGGGCCGCGCGGTCGCGGGCTCGGCGACGCTCAGCCGAGCACGCGCAGCAGCATCGCCAGGCCCAGCACCAGCGAAGGCGGCGTCACGCCCAGCGCCAGCCGCGACAACGGCGGCAGCACGAAGTCATCGTGCCGGCCAGCACCAGGCCCGCCCAGATCAGCACGCCCAGATTCCAGCCCCAGCGCGACGCGCACAGCAGCAGCGCCACCACCAGCATGACGAAGCCGCCGAGCCGGCACAGGTGGTAGATCCGGCGGCTGTCGCTGCGCTGCTTCCAGACCGCCTCGTACAGCAGGCCGGCACACATGCACAGCTCGACCGTGAAAAAGCCGAGCCAGGACAGCGCCGCCACCAGCATCGCACCGACCGGCATCACTCAAGACCCGGCGCGCGCCGGCAGCGTCGGCCGCGGTCGTTCTGCCGCCATCCGCCGCGCAGCGCCTGTCTGGTCGATCCTCATGCCTGCCTCCTCGATACCCGCGCCGTCATGGCGTCTGCGGCGCACGGGCCGCGCTGCCGCGCCCGGCGCTGACGACGGCTGCGCGGGCGGGCCCTGTTCACTTGATATGACGGACGAGCGTGAAAAAGGGCACGGTCTGCCGTGATTGCCATCAGATGCCTACAAGGCGATGGGGCCTTTCGGAAGCACGCAGCGCCAATGCGCCGCGCCGCCGGCAAACGGTCGGCAACGATCCACACCGGCTCGGCATGCGGAGCACCGCCCCGCATGCCGGTGCGGCGCAAGCCGAGCCGGCTGCGGAACCTATGGCCGATTCGGGCCTCTGTATCCATGGGGCCTGGCGCCCCGCTCGCCGCCGTGCCGGTTTTGCGCACGGCCCACTCGCCAAGACTCAAGGAGTGTTCTCCACCATGAGCCTGCGCAATCAGGTCCAGCTGATCGCCTATCCGGACCGCATCGGCAGCAATCTCGCCGATCTTTTCCGCTTCCTGGAAACCCACTGCCGCGGCCGCGTCGGCGGCGTGCACGTGCTGCCGCCGTACCCGTCGAACGCCGACGGCGGATTCTCGCCGCTGACCCACAAGAAGATCGATGCCGCCTACGGCGACTGGGAGGACATCCAGCGCATCTCGTCGCGCTACGACCTGTGCCTGGACCTGATGATCAACCACCTCTCCGACGAGTCGGACGAGTTCCAGGACTTTCTGCGCCATGGCTACGCCTCCGAGCACGCCGACCTGTTCGTCCATGTCGATCAGTTCGGCGAGATCAGCCAGGACGATCTGGCCAAGATCCATATCCGCAAGGAAAAGGAGCCGTTCCGCGAGGTGAGCTTCGCGGACGGCAGCCGCGGCCGCGTGTGGTGCACCTTCACCGAGCGGCAGATCGATCTCAACTACAACTCGCCCAAGACCTACGCGCTGATGGAGGACTACATCCGCTTCATGACCGAGCGCGGCGTCAAGCTGTTCCGTCTCGACGCGTTCGGTTACACCACCAAGCGCATCGGCACCAGTTGCTTCCTGGTCGAGCCGGACGTCTACGACATTCTCAAGTGGATCGACAGCGTGGCGCGCGAGCATGGCGCCGAGACCCTGCCGGAGGTCCATGACCACGTCAGCTACCAGTACGCCGTCGCGCTGCACGGCATGCGGCCGTACGGATTCGCCCTGGCGCCGCTGCTGCTCTATACGCTGTTCGACGCCAACAGCACCTATCTGAAGCAATGGCTGCGCATGTGTCCCCGCAACCAGATCACCGTGCTCGACACGCACGACGGCATCTGCATTCCCGACGTCGAGGGCGTGCTGCCGCACAGCGAGATTCAGGCAGTGATTCACAATGTCTCGACGCGCAGCGCCGATCCGATCCTGCGCCGGTCCGCCGCCAACGTGCACAGCGTCGGCGCCATCTATCAGCTGACCTGCACCTACTACGACGCGCTCAAGCGCAACGATGACGCCTACATCTGCGCGCGAGCCATCCAGTTCTTCGCGCCGGGCATCCCGCAGATCTACTACGTCGGCCTGCTTGCCGGGCAGAACGACATCGAGCTGATGGAAAGCAGCGGAGAACTGCGCGACATCAATCGCCACCGTTACAGCTGGGAGGAAGTCGAGGCCGCTGTCCAGCAACCGGTGGTCAAGCGCCTGCTGCAGTTGATGGAGTTCCGCAGCAGCTACCCGGCCTTCAACGGTGTCTTCCACCTGCAGTACTCCAATGAAAGCAGCGTGGCGATGTGCTGGCGTGACGGTGTCAACAGCTGCGAACTCTTCGTCGACCTCGTCTTCAAGAAGGCGACGGTCCGCTACATCGAGGTGAAGTCCGGACGCTGGCTGAGTACCAGGCTATAGCCTCTCTTCTATAGCTTCGCTTTTTGTAGCTTATGCGTCCTCCACCGACTGGGTGGAGGACGCGCAGGCTTGCATCACCCCGGAATCCGTGTTTCCCTTTCGCGGCATCCGCTGACTGCTGACGCCATGACTGCGCTGAACACGGTCGATTACGCGGCCATCGCCTGCTATTTCCTCATCGTCATCGCCATCGCCGCCTGGGCGTCGCGAGGCGCGTCCGGGTCCGAGGACTTTTTCCTTGCCGGACGCAATCTCGGCGCGATCGCGGTCGGCTTCTCGCTGTTCTCGTCCAACATCTCGTCGGACACCCTGATCGGCCTGCCCGGCGCCGCCTATCGCGGCGGCATCGTCGTCGCCAACTACGAGTGGATGGCGGGCGTGGTGCTGATCTTCACCATGCTGTTCGTGATGCCGGTGCTGATGCGGGCGCGCGTCGCGACGATGCCGGAGCTGATGGAGCGGCGATTCGACCGCCGCATGCGGCTCTATCTGTCGGCGGTGACGCTGTTCCTGTCCGTCGTTCTGGATACCGCCGCAACGCTGTACGCCGGCGCGCTGGTGATCACCACGATCGTGCCGGGTCTGGACCTGTGGTCCAGCTGCCTGGGCATCGCGCTGTTCACCGGCCTGTATACCGCGGCCGGCGGCCTGCGCGCGGTGGTCTACACCGAGATCATGCAGACGGTGGTCCTGCTCGGCGGCGCCGCACTGCTGAGCTGGACGCTGTTCGCGCAGTTCGGGCACAGCTGGCCGGCGTTCACCGCGACGGTCCGCCCCGGCGATCTGTCGCTGATCCGCCCGCTGGATGACGAGACCCTGCCCTGGCTCGGCCTGCTGACGGGCGTGCCGATCGTCGGCTTCTACTACTGGACGATGAACCAGTACGTCGTGCAGCGCCTGCTCGGCGCGCGCAGTGTCGAAGTGGCGGCGCGCGGCGCCTTGATCGCAGCGCTGCTCAAGCTGCTGCCGATGTTCCTGATGGTGCTGCCCGGCGTGATGGCGGTATCGCTGCTGCCCGATCTCGAACACGCCGATCAGGTGTTCCCGGCAATGGTCGGCCGTTTCATTCCGGAAGGCCTGCGCGGCCTGATCTACGCAGGGCTGATCGCCGCGCTGATGTCGACGGTGGCGGCGACGCTGAACTCGTCGGCGACGCTGATCACGCTCGACTTCATCGCGCCGCGGCGCCCGCAGCTGGATTCCCGCCAACTGGCGCGGATCGGTCGCGGCCTGACCCTGCTGATCACCGTGCTCGCGGCGCTGTGGGCGCCGATGATCCAGCACTTTCAGGGCCTGTGGAGCTATCTCCAGCAGGTTTTCGCCTTCGTCGCCTCGCCGCTGGTCGCCAGCTTCCTGATGGGTCTGTGGTGGCGGCGTCTGGGCAGCACGGCGGCCTTGCGCGGGCTGGCCAGCGGCCATGCGCTGAGCGCGCTGGCCTTCGCGGCGCGGCAGAGCGGCGTGCTCGATGTGCATTTCAGCATCATCGGCGGCGTGCTGTTCCTGGCCACCGCGGCGCTCACCGCAGTCTGGTCGCGGCTGCTCGGCGCTCGCGACCGCCCGAACGATGCGCAGCTGCAGCTCATCCGTCGCGAAGATCTGCAGCGGGCGCCACGCCTAGAGCGCATGCTGGCGCTGCTGGTCCTGCTGCTGATCGGGCTGCTGCTCTACCGTTTCCGCTAGGGCCTGTTAACGCTATGGCCGCCGCTGTGATGCCACCCGCTTTGCGGCC
>CBINNP010000136.1:0-9558 GCA_966252075.1 uncultured Solimonas sp. | reverse complement strand
AGGAGCAACGCCGCATGGCCGCAAAGCGGGTGGCACCCCGAAGGGGCGGGACCGTTTTGGCGCATCGCGGCGTCAGAACTCGCTCGTGTACGTCCAGTACACCGCGCTCGTCCTTCCTTGCGCTGCGCCAAAACGGTCTCCGTCACAGCGGCGGCCATAGCGTTAACAGGCCCTAGAGAATGAAAGTAAATGTTGCTCCCGCGGCGGCCTGCCCCTGCGGTTCCGGCGCCTGGTACGCGCAATGCTGCGAGCCGCTGCACGCGGGCGCCGCTGCCGGCAATGCCGAAAGGCTGATGCGCTCGCGCTACAGTGCCTATGTGCTGCGCCTGCGCGATTACCTGCTGGCCACTTGGCATCCGCGCACACGGCCCGACGCCGCAGCGCTGGACCTGGATGCGCGCACGCGCTGGCTGGGCCTGCGCGTGCTGGCGCATCGCCGCAGCGACGATCCGGATCGCGAGGAGGTGGAGTTCATTGCCCGCCATGCCCTCGGTGGCGGCAGTGCGCAGCGCGTGCATGAGCGCAGCCGCTTCGAACGCGTGGACGGGCGCTGGTATTACGTCGACGGCGATTTCATCGACGCGCGCCGCTGACCCGCCGCCGGCATCTGGTTGGCGTTCAGCCAGCGATCATTAAACTCGGCGACCCACTCGACGGAGGCTCTGCCGGTGGTGCGCCGGCGTGACATGCATGGATTTTGAAATCTCGTTTCTCGGCAATCCGCTGCAACGCTGGCTGCTCGCCCTGGGGGTGGCGCTCGCCATCGTCCTGGTCGTCAGCCTGATCAAGAAGCTGGCGATCTCACGCCTGGCCAAGATCGCCGAACGTACCTCGACGCGCTTCGATGATTCAGTGATCGCGGCGCTGCAGCGGACGCGGCTGCCGGTGATCGCGATTCCGGCGCTGTGGTTCGCGATCCAGCCGCTGGAACTGCCGGAACGATTGATCCGGATTGCCGGGGGCGCAGCGTCGGTGGCGCTGATCCTGCAGCTCGGCCTGTGGCTGGTGGCGATGTTCGATTTCTGGATCGAGCGTTCGCGCCAGCGCGCGCGCGAGGCCACGGGTGCCGAGTCGGCCAGCCTGTCGGCGCTGAACTTCATCGGCAAGCTGATCCTGTGGTCGCTGTTGCTGCTGGTGGCGCTGGACAATCTCGGCGTCAACGTGACGGCGATGGTCGCCGGCCTCGGCGTCGGCGGCATCGCCGTGGCACTGGCGGTGCAGAACATTCTCGGCGATCTGTTTGCCTCACTGTCGATCGTCATCGACAAGCCGTTCGAGATCGGCGACTTCATCATCCTCGACGACTACATGGGCAGCGTCGAACACGTCGGACTCAAGACCACGCGCGTGCGCAGCCTGGGCGGCGAGCAACTGGTGTTCAGCAACAGCGATCTGCTCAAGTCGCGGCTGCGCAACTACAAGCGCATGCGCGAGCGCCGCGTGGTGTTCAAGTTCGGCATTCTCTACGCGACCACGCCCGAACAGCTGGAGCAGGTGCCGATCCTGGTCAAGCAAATCATCACGGGCCAGCCGCAGGTCCGCTTCGATCGCGCACACTTCGCCAGCTTCGGCGACTCGTCTTATGATTTCGAGGTCGTCTACTGGATGCTCGACCCGGACTTCAACCGCTATATGGATACCCAACAGGCCATCAATCTGGCGATGGTGCGCGCCTTCAAGCAGATCGGCGTGGACTTCGCCTATCCGACGCGGACCCTGCATCTGGCCACGCCCTTGCCGGAGCCACGGCCGGACCGCGATGCAGACGGAGCCAGCGCTTGAGCCTGCGCTGCGAGATCATTCCGGTGACGCCGTTCCAGCAGAACTGCTCGCTGGTCTGGGACGACAGCACCGGTCGCGGTGCCTTCGTCGATGCCGGTGGCGAGGTCGAGCGACTGATGGAGCGCGCGCAGCATCACGGTGTGACCGTCGACAAGCTCCTGGTCACGCATGGCCACGTCGATCACGCCAGCGGCGTGGCGACGCTGGCGCGCCAGCTCGGCGTGCCGATCGAAGGCCCGCACGAGGATGATCAGTTCTGGATCGACGGCCTGCCGGAGGCGGCGCTGCGCTACGGCTTTCCGCAGGCCGAGTCGTTCACGCCGACGCGCTGGCTGCATCAGGGCGATCGGGTGGAGCTGGGCTCGCTGAGCTTCGACGTCGTGCATTGCCCGGGCCATACGCCGGGGCATGTGATCTTCCACCATGCGCCGTCGAAGCTGGCCTTCGTCGGCGACGTGCTGTTCGCCGGCAGCGTCGGCCGCAGCGATTTCCCGCGCGGCAATCACGAAGACCTGATCCGCTCGATCCGCGAGCGCCTGTTTCCGCTCGGCGACGATATCCAGTTCGTGCCCGGCCATGGGCCGCTGTCGACCTTCGGTGAGGAGCGGCGCAGCAATCCCTATGTCGCCGATCGCTTGTTCAAGGGACGCGGCTGAGGCGGTCAGGGCCGATTCATCGCGGCGCTGCAGGCTGATGGACGGGCAGGGAAGCCCGTCACCTCACAGCAAGGAGCGCCCGATGGGCAACACCAAGCCGTTTCTCACCGATATCGAAACCATCCGTCGCCGCGCGCGCGAACACATCGACCGCGGCGCCGTCACCGAAGGCTACGGCGCCGACCGCGAGGCGGTGATCCGCATCCTCAACGAGGCGCTGGCGACCGAGATCGTCTGCGTGCTGCGCTACAAGTTCCACTACTACGTCGCTTCCGGCATCCACTCCAAGGGCATCGCCGCGGAGTTTCTCGAACACGCCACCGAGGAGCAGGCTCACGCCGACCAGATCGCCGAGCGGATCACCCAGCTCGGTGGCAAGCCGAATCTGTCGCCGGACGGGCTGCTGTCGCGCAGCCACTCGGAGTACATCGAGGGCAAGGATCTGGTCGAAATGCTCGAAGAAGATCTGGTCGCCGAGCGCATCGCCATCGACAGCTATCGCGAGATCATCCAGTACCTCGGCAACAACGACCCGACGACGCGAAGGATGATGGAAGAGATCCTCGCCAAGGAAGAGGAGCATGCCGAGGACCTGAGCACGCTGCTCGAAACCCTGGGTCGCGACAACAAGCCGCATCCGGCCGAGGCGCGCGGCGCGACGCACTGAAGCAGCGGATCAGGAATAGCGCAGCCCCGCACGGCCTGACTGCCGCGCGGGGCTGCGTTCGTTTAGGCTGTCCGCATTGCCCTGATCCGGACCGCCATGAAGCTTCCGCGCCTGCTGTTCGTGCTGGGATACGCGGGCCTGCTGCCGTTCTTCGCAGGTCCTGTGTGGCTGACATTCTGGCCGCAGACCGCGCCGCCGGCGCTCGATCAGGCCTGGCTGCTGTGGGGCGCGATGATCGCCGCCTTCATGGCCGGCAGCTTCTGGGGTCTGGCGCTGGTGGTCGCGGAAAATCCGGCGGGTCTGTTCGGCATCCTGCTGTCGGCGGTGCTGGTCGCGCTGGCCTGGCTGGCGATGCTGTTGCCGTTCTCGTCGGCGCTATGGGCGCTGGCCGGCGTGTTCCTGCTGCTGGCGCTCGCCGAGATCTGGCGCGAACGCACGCTGGACCCGATGAGCAGCTACCTGAGCCTGCGCATCACGCTGACGGTGGGCGTGTTCATCGCGATCAGCTGGCGCATCGCTCTGCACGTCTGAGGCGCCGCCTGTAGCAAGAAGGCCGGGCGATGCCCGGCCTTCTCGTCTGCGCCGCCGATATCCGCGGCGGCCTCAGAAAAGCGCTTCGTCCAGCGCCATCAGGGTTTGGCTGCCGTTCAATGCCAGCCGGCGCTGGTGGAAGGCCTCCGGCAGCAGCTTGGCGAAGTAGAAGCGCGCGGTGGCCAGCTTGGCGGTGTAGAAGTCGGCGCCCTCGCCATCGGCGGCGAGCCGGTCGAGCGCCAGCGCCGCCATCCGCGACCACAGGTAGCCGTAGACCAGATGGCCGACGACGCGCAGGTACGGCACGGCCGCCGCGCCCATCTCGTCCGGATTGGCCTGCGCACGCTTGCCGATCTCGGCGGTCAGCTCGACGACCAGCTTGCCGACCTCGCCCAGCGGCTTGAGGAACTCCGCCATCTCCGGCCGCGCCTGCTGGCTTTCTGCAAACGCCTGCACCACCGCGCCGAAGCGCTTGAGCCGCGCACCGCCGTCGGCCAGCACCTTGCGGCCGATCAGGTCGAGCGACTGGATGGTGTTGGTGCCTTCGTAGATCAGGTTGATGCGGGCATCGCGGACGAACTGCTCCATGCCCCATTCCCTGATGAAGCCGTGGCCGCCGAACACCTGCATCGCGTGGTTGGTGGACTCGAAGGTGTTGTCGGTGATGAAGGCCTTGACGATCGGCGTCAGCAGCTCGACCAGCTCGGCGGCGTGTTCCTGCACCGCAGCGTCCGGATGCTTGTGCTGCTGGTCGATCATCAGGCCGACCCAGTAGCACAGCGCGCGCGCGCCTTCGGTGTAGGCCTTCTGCGTCAGCAGCATGCGGCGCACGTCGGGGTGGACGATGATCGGGTCCGCCGGCTTGTCCTTGCGCTTGGGGCCGGTCAGCGAGCGCGACTGCAGGCGGTCCTTCGCGTAGGCCAGCGAGTTCTGGTACGCCACCTCGCCCAGGCCCAGCGACTGCATGCCGACGCCCAGGCGCGCGCCGTTCATCATGATGAACATCGCCGCCATGCCCTTGTTCTCTTCGCCGACCAGCCAGCCCTGCGCGCCGTCGAGGTTCATCACGCAGGTGGCGTTGCCGTGGATGCCCATCTTGTGCTCGATCGAGCCGCACTTGATGGCGTTGCGCGCGCCGGGCGCCCCCTGCGCATCCGGAATGAACTTGGGCACCAGGAACAGCGAGATGCCCTTGGTGCCGGCCGGTGCATCCGGCAGCCGCGCCAGCACCAGGTGACAGATGTTGGCGGACAGGTCGTGCTCGCCGGACGAGATGAAGATCTTGGTGCCGCTGATCGCGTAGCTGCCGTCGCCGCGCGGCTCGGCCTTGCTGCGCAGCATGCCCAGGTCGGTGCCGCAATGCGGCTCGGTCAGGCACATGGTGCCGGTCCATTCGCCCGAGACGATCTTCGGCAGGTAGACGCGCTTGAGTTCGGCCGAGCCGACGGCCGAGAGCGCGGCGTAGGCGCCGTGCGTCAGGCCCGGGTACATGGTCCAGGCCTGGTTGGCCGAGTTGAGCATCTCGTACAGCACGTTGTTGATCAGCTCCGGCAGACCCTGGCCGCCGAAGTCCGGATCGCAGGACAGCGCCGGCCAGCCCTGCTCGCAATACTGCTGGTAGGCTTCGCGGAAGCCCGCGGGGGCCTTCACCACGCCGTCACCGACATAGGTGCAGCCTTCGGCGTCGCCGGACGCGTTCAGCGGCGCCAGCACGCCGGCGGCGAACTTGCCGGCTTCTTCGGCGATCGAATCGATGGTCTCGCGGTCGAGATCGGCGTGCGGCGGCAGTTCGCGGAACGCGGCTTCGACCTGCAGCAGCTCGTGCAGGACGAACTGGATATCGCGCAGCGGCGGGGTATAACTCGGCATGGAAACCTCCAGAAAACTGCCAAAAGACGGAGAAGTGCGCCAGCGGCGCGCCTGAATGTGAGCGTCCATACTCTAGCGTATGTTTTTTGCGGCTCGCAGCTGCCGTGCCGCAGTCGGGCAGTGTCCGTACGGCGAGTGCAGGGATGATGAAGGCCCGGCGTGCCGCGCTGCTTTTGCTCGCGCTTCTGCAAGCCTGCGCGGCGCCGTTCCCGCAGGGCTCGCTGGAGGAGCTCTATCCGCAGCCGCCGCGACCCCGGCTGATCGTCCAGGAGGCCGGCGATCGCCGGCTGCGGCTGGCCGAGATGCAGCGCGACGGCCTGCGGCCGATCCTCTTCGTGCACGGCTCGCCCGGCGTCTGGGAGAACTGGGCGCGGTATCTCGATGCGCCGGCGCTGGCGGCGTACGGGCCGCTATGGGCGGTGGATCGGCCGGGCTATGGCGAGTCGGGTCCCGGCCAGGTCGTCGCCGATCTGCACGCGCAGGCCGAGCTGCTGGCGGCGCTGATCCCGGACGGCCAGCGCGCCATATTGGTCGGGCATTCGCTCGGCGGGCCGCTGGTGGCGTGGATGGCGATCGAGCATCCGGAGAAGGTCTGTGGCGTCGTGATGGTGGCCGGCTCGGTTGCTCCGGAACTGGAAGCACCGCGCTGGTACAACCGCTTCGGTACCACCTGGCTCGGCCGCTGGCTGGTGCCGGCGCCGCTGCTGTGGTCCAACGACGAGATCATGGTGCTGCAACAGCAACTGCGCGTGCTGGACACCGCCTGGCCGCGGCTGCGCGTGCCGATGATCGCGATCCAGGGCGGTCGCGACAGCCTGGTCGATCCGCGTACCGCCGACTACCTGCAGGCGCGCGCGCCGTCGGCCTGGCTGCAGATCGAGCGCCTGCCGGACGCCGACCACTTCGTGTTGTGGAAGCAGCCGCAGGTCGTGCTCGACGCGATCCTGCGGCTGCCCTGCGGGCGCTGATTCAGGCGGCCAGCCGGCCGCTCTGGTAATCGGCGATCGCCTGCTCGATCTCCTCGCGCGTGTTCATCACGAAAGGTCCGTACTGCACGACCGGCTCGTGCAGCGGCGTCGCCGCCAGCAGCAGCAAGCGCACGCCCTGCGGGCCGGCGTCGATCTGCACGGTGTCGCCGGCGTCGAGCACGCCCGCGGCGCGGTGCGGCAGCATCTGGCCGGCGATCGTTGCCTCGCCCTCGTAGACGTAGGCGAAGGCATTGCGCGCATCCGGCAGCGCCTGCGTGAAGCGGGCGCCGGCCGGCAGCTCGACGTCGAAGTACAGCGGCGCGGTCGACAACGGCGCTGCGGCCGGGCTGATCGGGCCGTCGACGCGCTGGCCATCCTGCTCCAGCGTGCCGGCGATGACGCGCACGCTGCCGCCCGCAGCCAGCGTTACGCGCGGCACCTGCTCCGGCGCAATGTCGCGGTAGCTCGCCGGCTTCATCTTCTGGCTCGCCGGCAGGTTGATCCACAGCTGGAAGCCGCGCATGCGGCCGGCGCTCTGCTGCGGCATCTCGGAGTGGATGATGCCGCGCGCCGCGGTCATCCACTGCACGCTGCCGGGCGCCAGATCGCCGGTAGTGCCGAGGTGGTCGCGGTGCTGCATGTGGCCGTCGAGCATGTAGGTCACCGTCTCGAAGCCGCGATGCGGGTGCGCAGGAAAGCCGGCGAGGTAATCATCCGGATTGTCCGAGTAGAACTCGTCGAGCATCAGGAACGGATCGATGTAGAGCCCGCGGCGGCTGCCGATGCTGCGGCGCAGTTGCACGCCGGCGCCGTCGCTGGTCGGGATCGACGGGATCACGTGACGCAGGGCGCGGATGTTGCTCATGGCTTGATCTCCGTGAGAGTTGATCTGGTAAATCCGGGGCCGCTTACGACTTGCGACGTAGGGCGTCCAGGCTCAGGGTGCCGGCGCCGTGCGCGACCAGGAACAGGAAGCCGCCGGCCAGTGCCAGATTCTTCATCAGCATGATCTGCTGGTCCGGCGTGTTGTGGAACAGCAGGCCGGAGGCGATGCTGAAGCCGGCCATCAGCAACGCCACCGGCCGCGTGAACAGGCCGGCGACGATCGCCAGGCCGCCGCCCAGTTCGAGCAGGATCACCAGCGGCAGCAGCGCGCCGGGCACGCCGGCGGACGCCATGTAGGCCTGCGTGCCGGCATAGCCGCCGATCTTGGTCCAGCCGGCGATCACGAAGATCGCGGCGATCAGCACGCGTCCGGCCAGCGCGCTGTACGGCTTGAGGGTGTCGAAAAGCTTGTCCATGGTCCTGCTCCCAGAGTGAAGGTGAAAGGCCGCGCGATTACGCGGCCAGACGTTCGATTTCCTGCCCGGCGCGTGCCAGCGACTCGCGCTTCTGCTGCTCACCGAGGTTGAGACCCTCGGCGTAGACGAACTCGATGTCGCGGATGCCGATGAAGTTGAGGAAGGTGGTCACGAACGGCGTCTGCGTATCCGCCGGCGTGCCGTGATACAGGCCGCCACGCGCCGCGAAGATGTAGGTCTTGCGATCGCCGAGCAGGCCTTCCGGGCCGTTGGCGGTGTAGCGGAAGCTGACTCCGGCGCGCGCCAGATGATCGAAGTAGGCCTTCAGCGTCGATGGCACGCCGAAGTTGTAGAGCGGCAGACCGAGCACGACGACATCGGCCGCCTTCAGCTCCTCGATCAATTCATCGCTGGCGCTGGCGTGCGCCTGCTGCTCGGCCGTGCGCTGCTCCGGCGGCGTGAAGAACGCCTGCACGCGTTCGGCGGACAGGTGTGCCACCGGCTGGGCGCCGATGTCGCGGACGACGACGCGGCCGTGCGGATGGCGCTTCTGCCATTCGGCGACGAAGTCGTTGGCGAGCTTGCTGGAATTGCCGTTGTCCGAGAAAACGCTGGTCTTGATCTGTAGCAGGGTGGTCATTGCCGTTCTCCTGTCGCGCGAGGCGGGGTGTAGAGGAAGTGCGGCTATTTAACGATTGCAGGATTCGATTAAAAAGCGCAATTTATCGGCCATAACAATCGAATGATTCGATAATGGCCCACCCCAAGATCAGTCTGGACCAGTGGCGCGCGCTGACCGCCGTCATCGAGGCCGGCGGCTACGCGCAGGCTGCCGAGGCGCTGCACAAGACGCAGTCCACCGTGACTTACGCGGTGCAGAAGATCGAGCGCCTGCTGGGCCTGAAGGTGTTCGAGATCCGCGGCCGCAGGGCGCAGCTGACACGCGAAGGCGAGGTACTGTATCGCCGCGCGCAGACCCTGCTGTCCGAAGCGCTGGCGCTGGAGCGCGGCGCCGAAGGGCTGTCGCAGGGCTGGGAGGCGGAGATCAACATCGCCGTCGAGATCGTCTACCCGACCTGGCTGCTGCTGCGCTGCTGCGAGCGGTTTTCCGTCGAGCATCCGGAGACGCGGCTGCAGCTGTACGAGACGGTGCTCGGCGGCACCGACGAGGCACTGCTGGAGCACAAGGTCGATTTCGCCATCGCCAGCCACATTCCCGCCGGCTTCTATGGCGACGCGTTGATGCGCGTGCGCTTCGTCGCTGCCGCGCACCCCGAACATCCGCTGCACAAGCTGGGCCGCACGCTGACGCATCGCGATCTGCGTCCATACCGCCAGCTGGTGGTGCGCGATTCCGCGCACAGCCGCGTCCGCGACTCCGGCGCCTGGCTGGGCGCCAGTCAGCGCTGGACCGTCTCCAACAAGGCCACCTCGATCGCCGCCGCCAAGCTCGGCCTCGGCTTCGCCTGGTACGCCGAGCACACGATCCACGACGAGCTGCGCAGCGGCGCGCTCCAGCCGCTGCCGATGCAGGAAGACGCGGAGCGATTCATCGAGCTGTATCTGGTGTTTGCCGATCGCGACTACCCCGGCCGCGGTGCCGGGCGGCTGGCGGCGATCATCCGCGAGCAGACCGGCAAGCTGTGCGAGCGGGTGCTGGCGGCCGGCGAGACCGCGCTGCCGGACGCCGGTGGCGGCTGAAGGTTAGGGTCTGTTAACGCGATGGCCGCCGCTGTGATGCCACCCGCTTTGCGGCCAGGCAAGGCGCGACGAAGGCCCATTGA
>CBINNP010000135.1:0-9571 GCA_966252075.1 uncultured Solimonas sp. | reverse complement strand
GCTACGGCACGCGCGCCGAGACGCCGCCGACCCTTTCCGGCGAAGTGCCCCAGCTGACCTGCGGCTCGATGCTGGCGGCGTCGATCTCGACCACCGCGTCGAACGTCGCACCCGGATCGGACTTCAGCTGCTTCCAGCTGGCGACCGCGGCATCCCACTGTTCCGGCGTCGGCGCAAACGGCCGGCCCTTCACATAGGCGATGGTCTTGTCGTCGACCGCGACCAGGCCGGCGCGCGCGCCGCCTTCGATCGCCATGTTGCACAGGGTCATGCGGCCTTCGACCGACAGGTCCTCGATCGCCTCGCCGGCGTATTCGATGACATAACCGGTACCGCCGGCGGTGCCGATGCGGCCGATGATCGCCAGCGTGATGTCCTTGGCGGTGACGCCGGCGCCGACGTGGCCCTTGATGCGCACCAGCATGGTCTTGGCCTTCTGCAGCACCAGCGTCTGCGTCGCCAGCGCATGCTCGACTTCCGAGGTGCCGATGCCGAACGCCAGCGCGCCGAACGCGCCGTGCGTGGAGGTGTGCGAATCGCCGCAGACCACGGTCATGCCCGGCAGCGTCGCGCCCTGCTCGGGGCCGATGACGTGGACGATGCCCTGGCGGACGTCGAACAGATCGAACTTGGTGATGCCGAACTCGGCGCAATTGGCGTCCAGCGCTTCGAGCTGGGCGCGCGAGATCGGGTCCGCGATGCCGCCGCGGCGGTTGACGGTCGGCACGTTGTGGTCCGGCACCGCCAGGTTGGCACCCAGGCGCCAAGGCTTGCGGCCGTTCAGGCGCAGGCCGTCGAAAGCCTGCGGGCTGGTCACTTCATGGACCAGATGGCGGTCGATGTAGATCAGCGCGGCGCCGCCGCCGAAATCCTTGACGACATGGGCGTCCCAGATCTTTTCGTACAGGGTCTTCGGGTTGGTCTGGGCGGTCATCGCGGCCTCTCTAGTGCTGCTTTCGATGGGTGGTGCGTGGCAACGGCGGCGATTGTAGGACTACCGATTTGATAACTCCAATGAATCGTTTTTATATATTCCATTCCTGATCGGCATGAACTCACCGTGGACACGCAGCTCCTCAGCGCATTTGTCGAAGTGGCCGAATCCGGCTCGTTCACGCAGGCGGCGGCGACACTGCACCTCTCGCAGCCGGCGATCAGCAAGCGCATCACCGCGCTGGAGGAGCAGATCGGCCAGCCGCTGTTCGACCGTGTCGGCCGCCGCATCAACCTCACCGACGCCGGCCGCACCCTGCTGCCCTACGCACGCAAGGTGCTGCAGGACATCGAGGACGGCCGCCGTGCGCTGGCGCAGCTGCACGACGAGATCGGCGGCCGGCTGTCGATCGGCACCAGCCACCACATCGGCCTGCACCGCCTGCCGCCGGTGCTCGGCGCCTACACGCAGCGCTATCCACACGTCGATCTGGATATCCACTTCATGGACTCGGAAGTGGCCTGCGAGGCGGTCGTCGCCGGCAAGCTGGAGCTGGGCATCGTCACGCTGCCGACCGAACTGCCGGCGCAGCTGCAGCAGCGCATCGTCTGGCACGATCCGCTGGTGGTGGTCGCCGGCGCCCAGCATGCGCTGGCGCTGCGCGACGACGTGAGGCTGCGCGAGCTGGCCGATCACCCGGCGGTGCTGCCGGACGCGGCGACCTACACCCACCGCATCATCACCGCCGAACTGCGCGCGCAAGGCGTCGCACCGCGCGTGCGGCTGGCCACCAACTATCTGGAGACGCTGAAGATGCTGGCCAGCATCGGCCTGGGCTGGAGCGTGCTGCCGGAATCGATGCTCGACGACAGCCTGCGCCGCGTCCACGTGCGCGGCCTGCAACTGCAGCGCGAGCTGGGCCTGGTCTGGCACCAGAAGCGCACGCTATCCGGCGCGGCGCGGGCGCTGTTCGAGCTAATGCCGGCTGTGTCCTGAGCCCGGCGCCAGCCGGTATCGGAACCGGCATACTAAAGCCTGCTATAAGTAATACAATCCATTTCCATCAATCAGATAAACCGGAATTTAAACCGGCAATGCTGGCTGCAACCCGTCTGTCTTTCTACACCCTGGAAAGCCCGGAAATCCGGGAGCGGGAAACTGCGCTCGCCCGCCACAGCGGCGAACTGGCCGGCCGGCTGCCCCCTGCCACGCGAGTTGCGCTGGCGCAGTGCCTGGAAGGCATCAACAGCTACTACTCGAACCTGATCGAGGGCCAGGGCACGCGGCCGATCGAGGCCGAACGCGCCCTCAAACGCAGCCTGTCCGAGCGCAAGCCCGGCAAGGCGGACGATCTGGCGACGCTGGCGGTCGCACACATCCAGACCGAACGCTGGATGCGGCAGCGCCTGCGCAACGAGCCGGATCTGGACGTGTCCGGGCGGGACTTCATCTGCACGCTGCACCGTCACTTCGTCGAACAGCTTCCGGATTCGCTGCGCATCGTCACCGGCCACGACGCCGAGACGGCGGTCAACGTCCCCGGCGAACTGCGCACACGCCACATCGACGTCGGCACCCATCTGGCGCCGGCGCCGGACGAGGTGCCGGATCTGCTGGCCGCGTTCGCGGAAACCTGGCGGCGCCTGCCCAAGACGCCCGCGCATCTGCTGCTGGCACATCACCGCTTTGCCTGGATCCACCCGTTTCTGGATGGCAACGGCCGCGTGGCGCGCCTGCTCAGCACCGCCATGCTGGCGCGCCACGGCTTCGAGGCCGATGGCCTGTGGTCGCTGTCGCGCGGCCTGGCCAAGCGCAAGGACCGCTATTACGAGCATCTGGCCATTGCCGACTCGGCACGGCGCAACGACTTCGACGGACGCGGCACGCTGTCGCTGCAGGGCGCGACGCGGTTCGCCCACTTCATGCTCGACACCTGCGAGGACCAGATCGGCTTCATGAGCGCGCGCCTGCAGATCGATCACGTCAAAGACCGAATGGCCCGCTTCTGCGCCGAGCGCAAACTGCTCCTGAACCGCGACGAGCGCGCCGCGCCGTTGCTGATCGAAGCGATGTTCATGGGCAAGCTGGAACGCGGCGCCGCACCGCGGCTGCTGGGGCTGGGCGAGCGCGCCGCGCGTACCGTGGTATCGGAATGCGTCAGTGACGGCCTGCTCACAGCCACCAGCCATCGCAGCGAGCTCACACCGGCATTTCCGGTGTACGCCGCCGCGTATCTGTTCCCGCAGTTGTTCGAGATCAACGATCCGCAGGCCGCCATGAAGGAGACGCTGGAGCCTGTGTCCTGAGCGACACACTTGCCAAACCTCCGACGCCCACGCCCTACACTGCGCATCCCCTTTTTCGAGATTCGGATTCCGATCGATGAGCGCCGCAAGCACCGAGCTGATCCGCCGTTACTACGCCGCCTTCAATGCCGGCGACTGGACCACCTTCTTCAGCCTGCTGACCGACGATGTCGCCCATGACATCAACCAGGGCGGCCGCGAGACCGGCAAGGACGCCTTCCGCGCCTTCATCGAGCGCATGAACCGCAGTTACCGCGAACAGATCGTCGATATCGTCATCCTCGGCGACGACGACGGCGCCCGCGCCGCGGCGGAATACGTGGTGCTCGGTACCTACCTGGCCACCGACGAGGGCCTGCCCGAAGCGCGCGGCCAGACCTATCGCCTGCCCGGCGGCGCCTTCTTCGACATCCGCGACGGCAAGGTCGCGCGCGTCAGCAACTACTACAACCTGCAGGACTGGCTGGCCCAGGTCGGCGCGGACTGATGGCACTGATCGTCGAGGCGCTGCGCGGGGCCGAGATCGAGTGCGAGCTGGACGCGCTGGCCGCGCTGCGCATCGCCGTGTTCCGTGACTGGCCGTACCTGTACGAGGGCACGGCCGACTACGAAAAGCACTACCTGCAGATGTATCTGGATTGCCCGGACAGCCTGGCGATCCTGGTCTGGGACGGCGATGCCTGCGTCGGCGCCTCCACCGTGCTGCCGCTGACGGCGGCAAGCCCCGAGCTGCAGCAGCCGTTCGTCGAGGCCGGCATGGCGCTCGACGAGATCGACTACTTCGGCGAGTCGGTGCTGCTGCCCGCCTACCGCGGCCAGGGGCTGGGCGTGAAATTCTTTGAATTGCGCGAAGCGCATGCACGCACGCTGGGCCTGACAAGCTGTGCGTTCTGCTCGGTGGTCCGCGACGAGCAGGACCTGCGCAAGCCTGCCGGCTACACCGGCAATGAAGCGTTCTGGCGCAAGCGCGGCTACGTGCCGGCGTCGACGCTGCGCGCCTCGCTGGCCTGGCCGGACATCGGCGAGGCGCAGTCCAGCGACAAGCCGATGGCGTTCTGGATGCGCCGGCTGTGAGCGCCTTCAGGCTCGCCAGCGCGCAGTTCCCGGTATCCGAGCCGCGCAGCTGGCAGGACTACGCGGCACAACTGGCGCAATGGACCGGCATCGCCGCCGCCAACGGCGCACGGCTGCTGGTTTACCCGGAATACGCGGCGATGAGCCTCACCGCGCTGTTCGATGCACGCATCCGCAGCGATCTGGCGCTGCAGGTCGATGCGCTGCAGGAGTTCTGCGACGACTACCTGCAGCTGCACCGGCGCCTGGCGCAGCAGCACGGCCTCTACCTGATCGCCGGCAGCTTTCCGTGGCGGCTCGATCCGCAGCGCGTCGTCAACCGCGCCTGGATCTGCGCGCCGGATGGCCGCTGCGACTGGCAGGACAAGCAGATCATGACGCGCTTCGAGCGCGAGAACTGGGGCATCGCCAGCGCGCGCGATGCGGCCGGCAGCGGCCTCAAGGTATTCCACACCGCGCTCGGCACGCTGGCGATCAACCTCTGCTACGACAGCGAGTTCCCGCTACTGGCGCGCGCGCAGTGCGAAGCCGGCACGGAGCTGATCGCCGTGCCCAGCTGCACCGACACGCCGGCCGGCTACCACCGCGTCCGCGTCGGCTGCCAAGCGCGCGCGCTGGAGAACCAGTGTTACGTCGCGCAGTCGCCGCTGGTCGGCGAAGCGCCGTGGTCCCCGGCCATCGACATCAACGTCGGCGCCGCCGGCGTGTTCGGCCCGCCCGATCGCGGCTTTCCGGACGACGGCATCGTCGCCCTCGGCGAGCGCGAGCAGCCGGCCTGGGTTTACGCGGAAGTCGATCTGGCCGCCGTCGCGCGCGTGCGCGGCGAGGGGCAGGTGTTCAATCATCGGCACTGGGGGGAGCAGGACGTCAGCGCCCTTCCGCCGGTCCACAGCGTCGAACTCTGAGCCAGCGCAGCCCGGTTCGCCAACGGCGAACCGGGGCATGGGATGCAGGCTCCCGGCTTGCCTGCGGCAAAACGGGCGACGGTGTTCAGCCGTAGGTCCGAGTCAGCAATTCATCGACCGCGCCCATGATGCGGTCTCCATGTTCAGTCAGTGAGGTGATGACCGCGCCGAGCCTGTCCACCGGCACCGACACCATCTCCAGCGGATGCAGCACCACACTCACGCCCTTGATGGTGAATAGTGGGTTGAACCGGGCGTGGGGGATCGCACCCAGATGCGATTTCCTCACCAGGGGGATCACCATCCGCCTTTTATAACCGTCAAAGATGGCCGACTGCACGACCACCACATAGGGAATGCTGTCGCGATGCTGACCGGGGTTGGCATGGACGTCGAACTGCGCCATCAGAGTGTCGAAAACTCGTCGGCAAACGCACCCCGCTTTTCAGCATAGGTATTCCACGCGGCAGCACTGCGCCTCAGGCGATCTGCTTCCGCATCACGCAATTGCCGCTGCTGGCTCACATACGCGATCAATAGCTGTTCGACCTCGGCGGACAGGTTGTCGGTGAACTGCCTGGCCTGTGCAACCAGTTCTTCATTCAGTGACAGGTTGACCGGCCGCCGCGGGGCTTTTGCGTCATAGGTAATTTTCATGGCATTAATACCTCGATGATTCATGCGCATGCTATGCGCATGAATTTACCGAATGCAAGTCCCGACCAACTCCGTGGTGCTGCCGCCGTGGCGCCCGCCTTGACGCCCGTCAATCCGCCATCGGCGTCCCTCCGACACGATCTGCCCACGGCGAATAACGCCTGGGGGAATCGAGAGGAGACCGGCCATGGCCATGACACGAAATATCGCGGTACGCGATGTCCTGCAGCAGATCGTCAACGACCCGCGCTACGCGGAAGTGATGCGTGTACCACTGATCTCGCTGCCGCAATGGGCGCTGTCGGTGGTCTCGCTCGGCGGCTTCGGCTTGGCCACCTGGGGCTATATGGCCGGGCATGTGCCGTTGCTGGTGGCCATGCTGATCAACCTCATCGCCGTCTACATCGCCTTCACGCCGCTGCACGATGCCTCGCACCGCGCGGTGTCCAGCAACCCGCTGCTCAACGACATCATCGGCGTCGTCACCGGCCAGTTGCTGCTGCCGGGCGTCAACATGACGGCGTTCCGTGGCATCCACATGGATCACCATCGCTTCGTCGGCCAGGAAGGCCGCGATCCGGATACCGGCTTCGTCTCGCCGCCGAAGTGGGCCGGCGTCGCCTATCTGATGTTCGCCGACCTGCACTGGGTGTTCTGGTTCTTCCGCTACGGCCGCCACGTCTGGTCACGCAAGGTCGCTTTCAGCATTTACGCAATGCTGGCACTGGTGGTCGTCTCGCACGCGGCCTTCCTGCTGTCGCCGTGGTGGAAGGAATTCCTGCTGCTGTACGTGATCCCGCAGCGCGTGGGCCTGGGTATCGTCGCGTACACGTTTGCGCACATCCAGCACCTGGAAGGCCTGACCTGGGAGAACGAACCGTTCCAGTCCACCGTCTATGTGCGCGGCAACTCGCCGTTCCGCCGCCTGATGTTCGGCCAGGAAGAGCACACCATTCACCACCTGCTGCCGCACGTGCCGTGGTTCAAGTACAAGCGCGTCTGGGATCTGGCCAACGGCGTGCTGCGCAAGCAGGACATCCCGTCGCGCGGCTGGTTCGAGGGGCCGAAGAACGTCGTCATGCCCAAGCCGGAGGATCAGCTGCCGTTCCCGGTGCGCATCGCACGCATGGACGACGGCGGTGAAGGCATCCGCATCTTCGACCTGCAGCCCCTCGACGACAAGCCGCTGCCGGAGGCCACGGCCGGCGCGCATGTCGATGTGCATCTGGCCAATGGCCTGGTCCGCCAGTACTCCGTGGTGGCGCACGACAGGGCGGCCAACCGCTATCGCATCGCCGTCAAGCGCGATGACGCCGGCCGCGGCGGCTCAAAGGCGATGCATGCGCTGCAGCGCGGCGACGTACTGCGCATCGGCAAGCCGCGCAACAACTTCGTGCTGTACGAGAATGCCGCACGCTTCGTGCTGATCGCCGGCGGCATCGGCATCACGCCGCTGCTGCACATGGCCAAGCGCCTGCAAACGCTCGGCAAGCCGTTCGAGCTGCACGTCTGTGCGCGCAATGACGCCGCCATCCCCTTCCGCAGCGAGATCGTCACCGGCGCCTTGAAGAACCGCACGCGCATCCACCTCGATCAGGTCAGCGGCCGTAGCTCGCTGAACGTGGACGCCATCCTCGCCACGCCGCAGGACGACACCCTGCTCTACCTCTGCGGCCCGCAAGGCTTCATGAACTGGCTGCGCGGGCAAGCGCTGGCACGCGGCTGGCCGGAGGCGAACATCCGCATCGAATCCTTCGCGGCACCGATCGCCGACGACACCGAGAACCACGCCTTCGATCTCAAGCTGGCGCGCTCCGGCCGCACCATCAAGGTCACCGCCGAGCAAAGCATCCTCGACGCCCTGCACCGCGAGGGTCTGGACGTGCCGTACGCCTGCATGCAAGGCACCTGCGGCACCTGCATAACCGCGGTGGTCGGCGGCGAGATCGAACACCGCGACGCCTTCCTGTCGGAAACCGAGAAAGCCGCCGGCGACCACATGTGCCTGTGCGTATCGCGAGCACGCGGCGATTGCCTGAGCGTTGATCTTTGAGCAAGGGCTGAAATGAAAGCGGCGCCGACGCTCATCGCCTCGGCGCCGCTTGCAGTTTTGTACGCTGGATAATCCCGTTGTTTATCGCGCGCCTACGTGATCAGAAGGCAGCCTGCGCTGTGCTTCTCCAGCCTTACGCGGTCTGAATGCGACCGTTAGGCGCCTTCGCCGGGACTCGCATTGAATTGCTCCGCTTCCAGACGTTTTCGCCTTTCATCAAGCAACTCCTCTTCAAAGATCCAATATTCAGAACCACTTGCTGCTGGAGTTTGGTAGCCGAGACTGTGCAATACAGTCAATGCAGCTGCCGAAAGACTCATTTGTTGCCCTTGGAACAAGACCTTTCCTCCTTCAACAACTGTCGCTGTTATGGTCTCGTCGCGCGAGAACGCCAACACTGCTCCCGGGAAAATTCCAAGTGCGTCAAGTTTGATTCTGGGACGCCGCGCCTTTGCTTTTTCTAGCGCCGCCTTCTCCTCTTGATCGACAGGCGTTGCGCCAGGCGTAACTTCCATGAAGTCACCTATGCCAATGGCTAGAACGACCTTCTCGGGATCCACGCTGAAAAACTCTCGCTTCGGATTCAATCTGGACTCGGAAAAGAGCTGATGCAGCGTCTTCTCGAGCTTTGTGCAGTCCTTTACCTGTGCTGCGAAGTAGCATTCAAACGGTAGCGGCACACCGCTCGCTGTGCTGAGGCTTGCGATGCGGGCTTCGACGCTATCGTTTGTTCGGCCGATTTTTACAAGGCCTGGCATTGCTTCATTCGTGAGGAGATAAATAATCTCGGGCATGAGAACTCTACAGTTAAAGGCGTGTGATACGTTTTAAATAAGCCGGTTTCGGCAACTTAATAGGCCGCCGGCCATACAGAATATTGCTGGCGACGCCCTTCGCCTTGGCCCCTGTATTCATAGTTGCGTACCGCTAGCCCTCTCTCGAGTCCAAAGCGGAGACGAGAATATCGATGATCTGTTCCGCAATAGCATTTCGAATCTGACGGGACTCCTGAGCCGACTCATTACCCTGAAGGCAAAGGAACGCCCAAACAAGGTCGGCAGCATCAAACGCGATGGCTGAAATTGGGTCGTTATCGGCGAACTCCCCTTCGCGAGATGACAACTCGCGAATGAGCCGACTTGCAGCGGCCCCATGCCTGGAGATCTTTTCAAGCAAATATGTAGAAGGCGCCATTAGTTTCGATTTCCTTTGGCCAACGTCCGAGTTAAGGCCGCAGCCCGTTAGGGACGTCGGTCTTCAACGAGTTGTTATCGTCATTTCGCCCTCTCTGAGTGGCAATCAAATGAGGGCCTTCGCAATATTGAGCCTCATCCTCACAAGGTATTTCATGCGGGAAGGAGATTGATGTGCTTCTGTACTCGGCAAGGAGCTCCTGAATAGAGGTATCAGGATCTCGCTCATTGCAGAAATGGCATGCCTTATGGTTTTTTGAAAGAAGAACTCGTTTGTGCTTGGCCAACTCGGCGCACCGCAGTGTTTCATAATTGCGCCGCATGGTTTTGACGATGCCAGAAACCGCGTAGACATCGCACTTTCCAAGCAGCTGATCCTTTGCCTCGCTTGCAACGACGTCCCCCCGCAGTTGAGTAGCGTCGTGGTTTGGAATCCAATCCCTGGAAGC
>CBINNP010000134.1:0-9641 GCA_966252075.1 uncultured Solimonas sp. | reverse complement strand
GAGGCGATCAACCCCTATGCGCTGCCGGAGGCCATCGCCCCGCATCTGGCGGCGCGCGCAGCCGGCGTGCGCATCGAGCGTGCCGTCCTCGATGCGGCCTTCGATGCGCTGGCGGCGCGCCACGAGCTGGTGATCGTCGAGGGCGCCGGCGGCTGGCGCGTGCCTCGGGCCGAGGCTGCAGCGGGTGCGGGCTGGGAGTTCGCCGACGGGGTTGCCGCGCGCGGCGGGCCGGTCGTGCTGGTCGTGGCGCTGCGGCTGGGCTGCCTCAACCATGCCTCACTGAGCGCCGAATCGATCCGCCGCCGCGCGCCGCTGGCCGGCTGGATCGCCAACCGCCTGCCGCCCACGCAGCCTTACTGGCAGGACAATCTGGCGGTGCTGGATGCGCAGCTGGCCGCGCCGCGGCTGGGCCTGCTGCCCGAATCCGGCAGCGTGGAGGCCAATATGGCGGCGCTCGATCAGGCGCGGCTGGCGGACGTGCTGCGCGCCTGAACCCGGCGCGCGCGCCGATCCGGCGGCGTTCTGGCCGCCGATCCACCGGATTCCTTTGCGCGGCTTTTGGGCGATGCTCTACAATTCCGCGGCTTAACGGATCGGCCCGGCGCATATGTCCCGCGATACGCAGCTGGTGATAGGACCCAATGCTTCAATGACGGTCGCGCACGCGTGGCTGTTCATGGGTCTGGCGACGGCGGTGGCAGTCTGCATTTGCGTCGTCATGGTGGTACACGGCCTGTGGCCGGTACTGCCGTTCGCCGGCCTCGAAATTGGGGCGCTGGGCCTTGCGTTGTACGTGTCAGTGCGACGCAATGGGTACCGTGAAGTCATCCGGTTTGCTGAGGACGAGGTGCGGATCGAATTCGGCACGCTCGGACGGGGGGCGGGCGGTTGCGTGAGCTTGCAGCGGGCCTGGACACGGGTACGGCTGGAGCCGGGCCGCCATCCGCATGCGCCGACCGAGCTTTCGGTTTGCAGTGGGGGACGGCAGGTCGTCATCGGCCGCTGCCTGACAGATGAAGAGCGCGAACGTCTGTTCGGGCGTTTGCGGGAACTATTGTCACCAGCCTGGCGCAGAATGCCGGGCGCGCAGGCCGAACAGCCGGCGCCAGAGTTGCCATTTGGAGAGCGATAGATGTTGATGAAGGGATGGCTGGCGCGGCTTGCCGCAGGTACCGGACTGATGCTCGCAGCGACCGCCGCTTCGGCGTACACGCAGACGAGCAATGGCTACAACATGCCGACCGGCGTGACCGAGATCGCGCACAAGGTGCACGGCCTGCACATGACCGTGTTCTGGGTCGTCACGGCGATCGGCGTGCTTGTGTTCGGCACGATGCTGTACTCGATCATCAACCACCGCCGCTCCAAGCATCCGAAGCCGGCCGATTTCCACGAGAGCATCAAGGTCGAGATCGCCTGGACCATCGTGCCCTTCATCATCCTGATCGCGCTGGCCATTCCGGCGGCCGGCACGCTGATCCAGATGGAAGACACGCGCAATTCCGAGATGACGGTGAAGGTCACCGGCTATCAGTGGAAATGGCAGTACGAATACATCGGCGAGGGTGTCTCGTACTTCTCGACGCTCGCCAAGGCCTCCAACGAGGCGCGCCAGCTGCACTCCGGCGTCGACGTCAACACCGTGCCGAACTACCTCGTCGACGTCGACAACGAGCTGGTCCTGCCGGTCGGCAAGAAGATCCGCTTCCTGATCACTTCCAACGACGTCATCCATGCCTGGTGGGTGCCGGAGTTCGCGGTGAAGAAGGACGCGATTCCGGGCTACATCAACGAGATCTGGACCAAGATCGACCAGCCGGGCGTCTATCGCGGTGTCTGCGCCGAGCTCTGCGGCCGTGACCACGGCTTCATGCCGATCGTCGTCCGCGTCGTCACCGAAGAAGAGTTCAAGGCCTTCCTCGCCGATAAGAAGGGCGGCAAGCCGGCCGACGCCGCTGCCCCGGCTGCTGCAGCCGTCGCTGCGCCGAACGAAGTCGCCGCCGCGCCGGCTGTCGTTGCCAGCGATGCGGTGCCGGTCGAAGTCGCCGCCGCCGACACCAAGGCCGCCAAGCCGGCTGCCAAGGAAATCAGCAAGGACGAGCTGATGAAGAAGGGCGAGGGCGTCTACAAGACCAATTGCGCGGCCTGCCATCAGGCCACCGGCGCCGGCCTGCCGCCGACGTTCCCCTCGCTGGTCGGCAGCAAGATCGCCAACGGCCCGGCCGAGGCGCACATCGCGCAGACGCTCAGCGGCAAGAACCTGATGCCGCCGTTCAAGCAGCTGTCGGACGAGGAGATCGCCGCGGTGGTCACCTACGAGCGGCAGTCCTGGGGCAACAAGGGCAGCGTGGTGCAGCCGTCGCAAGTTGCGGCGCTGCGCAAGTAAGCACGGATTTGGTTTAGGAGCTTCATCATGGCGCACGCACACGACGACCACGCCCACGGCCACGACGATCATCACCATGGTCCCGACAAGGGGATCATGCGCTGGATCAAGACGACCAATCACAAGGATCTGGGTACGCTGTACCTGTTCTTTGCGTTCCTGATGTTCTTCATCGGCGGCGTCATGTCGCTGATCATCCGTGCCGAGCTGTTCCACCCCGGCCTGCAGTTCGTCGATCCGCAGTTCTTCAACTCGATGACGACGGTGCACGCGCTGGTGATGATCTTCGGCGGCGTCATGCCGGCGTTCACCGGCCTCGCCAACTGGATGGTGCCGATGCAGATCGGCTGCTCGGATCTGGCGCTGCCGCGCGTCAACAACTGGGGCTTCTGGATCCTGCCGTTCGGCTTCGGCATGCTGCTGGCCACGCTGTTCATGCCGGGCGGCGCGCCGGCGGGCGGCTGGACCATGTATCCGCCGCTGGTCCTGCAGACCGGTCCGGCGTTCCCGTTCCTGATCTTCTCGGTGCACTTGCTGGGTATCTCGTCGATCACCGGCGCCATCAACGTCGTCGTGACGATCCTGAACATGCGCACGCCGGGCATGACCCTGCTGAAGATGCCGCTGTTCGTGTGGACCTGGCTGATCACCGCCTACCTGCTGATCGCGACGATGCCGGTGCTCGCCGGTGCGGTGACGATGCTGCTGACCGACAAGTACTTCGGCACCAGCTTCTTCGCGGCGGCTGGTGGTGGTGACCCGGTGCTGTTCCAGCACGTCTTCTGGTTCTTCGGTCACCCCGAGGTCTACATCCTCATCCTGCCGGCCTTCGGCGTGGTGTCGACGATCATCCCGACCTTCGCGC
Source organism: uncultured Solimonas sp. (assembly GCA_966252075.1). GTDB lineage: Bacteria > Pseudomonadota > Gammaproteobacteria > Nevskiales > Nevskiaceae > Solimonas. Next base: position 6,390 of record CBINNP010000134.1, on the reverse strand, counting down.
GCAAGACGCTGTTCGGTTACGACTCGATGGTGTACGCGACGGCGGCGATCGGCTTCCTGTCGTTCATCGTCTGGGCGCACCACATGTTCACGGTCGGCCTGCCGCTGGCCGGCGAACTGTTCTTCATGTTCGCGACGATGCTGATCGCGGTGCCGACCGGCGTGAAGGTGTTCAACTGGGTGGCGACGATGTGGCGCGGCTCGATGAGCTTCGAGACGCCCATGCTGTTCTCGCTGGGCTTCGTCTTCCTGTTCACGATCGGCGGCTTCTCCGGCCTGATGCTGGCGATGACCCCGGTGGACTTCCAGTACCACGACACCTATTTCGTCGTCGCGCACTTCCACTACGTGCTGGTGCCGGGCGCGGTGTTCTCGATCGTCGCCGGCGTCTACTACTGGATCCCGAAGTGGACGGGCCGCATGTACAACGAGTTCTGGGGCAAGACCCATTTCTGGTTGTCGGCGATCTTCATCAACCTGACGTTCTTCCCGCAGCACTTCCTCGGTCTGGCCGGCATGCAGCGCCGCGTTCCGGACTACGCGGTGCAGTTCACGGACTTCAACGTCATCAGCTCGATCGGCGCGTTCGGCTTCTTCGTCGCGCAGTTCATCTTCATCTTCAACATGCTGGCTTCCTGCTACGGCTGGTTCGGCCGCGCACGCAATGCGCCCGACCGGGTCTGGGATGGCGCCCGCGGGCTGGAGTGGACCGTGCCGTCGCCGGCGCCCTACCACACCTTCGAGGATCCGCCGGAGCTGCCGGCTTCTGAAGTGACCGGCGTGCATGACGCCCCGGCCCACTGAGCTGGCTGCAAACGTCGCTGCCGGTGCTCTCTCACCGGCAGCGGCTGCGGCCAAGACGATGAACGACAAGAGCAAAACGCGCCGTAACGTCCTGCTGTTCTGGGCTCACATCGTGCTCACGCTGGTGATCCTGGGCGGCTTCGTCTATTCGGTGGTGCACAAGTAATGCGCGCCGTGACCCGCCGCCATGGCATCCGTCTGCTGTTCGTGACGGCCGCGATGTTCGGTTTCGGGTTCGCGACGGTGCCGCTGTACAACAAGCTGTGCTACGCGATCGGACTCAACGGCCGCGTGGCCAACGAAGCGGCCGCGGTGGGCGATGCGGTGGCGGACACCAGCCGTACGGTGACCGTCGAATTCGTGACGACGGTGAACGGCGGACGTGCCTGGACCTTTCGCGCCGAGCAGGCGCAGGTTCAGGTGCACCCGGGTGAGTACGCGACGGTGAGCTTCTACATGAAGAACACCGATGATCGCGACGTCATCGCGCAGGCGGTGCCCAATGTGGCGCCGACCGACGCGGCGCAGTATCTGAAGAAGACCGAATGCTTCTGCTTCAACCGTCAGCCGTTCGCGGCCGGCGAGGAGAAGCACATGCCGGTGGTCTTCATGCTGGACCCGGCACTGCCGAAGGATGTGGACCGCATCACTTTGGCGTATACCTTTTTTGAAGTGAACGACGTCGCGCAGACGAAGAACTGATCAGGAGCAAACCATGGCGACCCATGCCGCCCACGACGCTCATACCGAGCGCTATTTTGTCCCCAATCCGAGCGCCTGGCCGTTCGTGCTGACGGCGGCGCTGGTCATCCTGGTGGCCGGCATCTCGGGCTACCTGGAAGACTCGCACCTGGGGCCCATCCCGCTTTATGCCGGCGGCGCGCTGGCGATCGCGGTGATCTTCCTGTGGTTCCGCGACGTCATCAACGAGAGCGAGACCGGCCAGTACACGGCGCAGGTCGACCGCACCTACCGCTGGGCGATGTCCTGGTTCATCTTCTCGGAAGTGGCGTTCTTCGGCGCCTTCTTCGGCGCGCTGTTCTACGCCCGCTCGCTGTCGCTGCCGTGGCTGGGCGGCGAAGGCGCCAAGGTCGCCACCAACCTGTTCCTCTGGCAGGGCTTCGAATCGCACTGGCCGTCGAACGGTCCGGGCAACATGGGTGGCCAGTTCGAGACCATCCCGGCGTTCAGCGTGCCGTTGCTGAACACCATCCTGCTGCTTAGCTCGGGCTTCACGATCACCATGGCGCACCACGCGCTGAAGGCCGGCAAGCGCCTGCCGACGATCCTGTGGATGTGGGCGACGGTCGCCTTCGGCTGCGTGTTCCTGTACTACCAGGCGCACGAGTACATCGAGGCCTACACCGAACTGAACCTGACGCTGCATTCGGGTATCTATGGTTCGACGTTCTTCATGCTGACCGGCTTCCACGGCATGCACGTGACGCTCGGCACGCTGATGCTGATCGTCATCACGCTGCGCCTGATGAAAGGCCACTTCAAGCCTGACTCCCACTTCGGCTTCGAAGGCGTGGCCTGGTACTGGCACTTTGTCGACGTCGTCTGGCTCGGCCTGTTCGTCGTCGTCTACTGGATCTAAGCCCGGCTTCGGCCGGCAAAGAAAAAGGCGACCCGCGGGTCGCCTTTTTCTTGTCCCGGAGATGGAAGCGGATCAGCGCACGAGGCCGTGCGGTTGGATCCAGCCCATGAAGTACGAGAACAGCACGAACAGCAGCAGCGTGATCGACAGCGCGATGCGGATCTTCAGGCCGGTCAAGGTGCGTTTGCGCGAGCTCGAATCGCGAACCAGAAACACCATGCTGGTCAGCAGCGAGCCGACGATGGCGATGAGCAGGACGACGATGACGATCTTGGCCATGGCGAAACACGGGTGGGCGAGCGGCGATGATACCGCGCGTGCCGTAGTCGCCGGACGCGGCCGCTGATGGCGCGCTGGCGCTTTCGCACGCCGTGGTGGGCGCCGCCGCTGGTGGCGGCGCTCAGCGCGCTGATGATCTGGCTGGGCGGCTGGCAGCTGGGGCGCGGCCACGACAAGCAGGCGCTGCTGGACCGCTACGCCGCCGCCGCCGGCCAGCCGCCGCAGCCACTGGCCGCACAAGGCGAGGCATCGCCCGAGGCCGTCGTCCGCGTCAGCGTCCGCGGTCGCTTCGACGCCGCGCATCAGCTGCTGCTCGACAACCAGGGGCATGAGGGCAATCCGGGGTATCACGTCTGGAGCCTGCTGCAGCAGGACGACGGCGCCCAGGTGCTGGTCGATCGCGGCTGGGTGCCGCGCCAGCAGGATCCTCAGGCGCTGGCGCCGCCGGCAGGCGACATCGAGGTGGTCGGCTACTGGCGCGCGCTGCCGCGGCCGGGCTTGCGGCTCGCCGCCGATAACTGTGCCGACGCCGGCTGGCCGCGCGTGGTGCAATATCCGACGCTCGACGAGCTGCGCTGCCTGTACAGCGTCGCGCTGGCGCCGGGCCTGCTGCTGATGGATCCCGCGCAGGATGGCGGCTATGTCCGCGCCTGGCAGACCGCGCCGGAGCTGCAGCCGGCCAAGCATTACGGGTATGCGGCACAATGGTTCGCGTTCACCGCCACGCTGATCGCGATTTTCCTCAAGCTCGGTTTTCGACGTCTTCCATGAACCAAGTTCCCCGCAGTCGCGGCCAGTTCTATCTGCTCGTCGTACTGTTTTTCGGTCCGCTGCTTGCGGCGGTGTTGCTGTATTTCGCGTTTCCGGACTTCCAGCCGCACGCCCGCACCAACTACGGCGAGCTGATCAATCCGGCGCGGCCGCTGCCGGCGCCGCTGGCGCTGCTCGACGCCGACGCCAAGCCGCTGGACCGCGAGGCACTGCGCGGCCGCTGGACCTATCTGTATCTGGGTCAGGCGACGTGCGACAAGGCGTGCGCGGACAAGCTCTACCAGATCCGCCAGATCCGCACCCTGCTCAACGAAAAGCAGCCGCGGGTGCAGCGCGTCTATCTGGCACCGGATGCCGCGGCCCTGCCAGCGTTGCGTGCGCAGTTGCATGAAACGCATCCGGATCTGCATTTCTACGCCGAAGCCGATACGACGCAAACGCTGCGTGCCTTCTTCAAGGGCGGTGATCCGCAGGCCCTGTACCTGATCGATCCGCTGGGCAACTGGCTGATGGTTTATCCGGCTGCCGCGGAGTCGCCGGGCATTCTCAAGGACATCAAGAAACTGTTGCGGATTTCGCAGATCGGCTGAAGCCGCTGCGGCCTGGAATCACGCTTGGCCCGGCGGCCACGGTCGCCGGGGAGCGATCGGTTAGAATCCGCGCCGCATTGCGGGCGCCTCGCTGCAGCCCCGTTCTCCACCCGGTGTCGTCGTCCATGCTCTGGTTCCGTCGTCTCAATCTGCTGGCCCTGATCTGGTGTTTCGCGCTGGTCACCGTCGGTGCCTACGTTCGCCTGTCGGACGCCGGCCTGGGCTGCCCGGACTGGCCGGGCTGCTACGGCCACCTCGGCGTGCCGCAGGCCGACCACGAGGTGGCCGCCGCGGAGCAGCGCTTCCCGGATCGCCCGGTCGAGGCGCCGAAGGCCTGGAAGGAGATGATTCACCGCTATCTGGCCGAGACCCTCGGCCTGTTCATCGTCGTGCTGGCGCTGATCAGCCTGCGCAGCAAGCAGCCGGGCATGCCGAAGAAGCTGCCGTGGTTGCTGCTCGGCATCGTCATCTTCCAGGGCGTCCTCGGCATGTGGACCGTCACCTGGCAGCTCAAGCCGCTGGCGGTGACCGGCCATCTGCTCGGCGGCATGACCACCTTCTCGTTGCTGTTGTGGATGTGGCTGACGACGCGCAAGCCGGCTACTGCCGCAGCGCCTGCCGCCGCGGCACCGGCCTGGCTGCGGCCGTTGGCCGGCGTCGCACTGCTGCTGGTGGCGCTGCAGATCTTCCTCGGCGGCTGGACCAGCACCAACTACGCGGCGCTGGCCTGTCCGGACCTGCCGACCTGCCACGGCAGCTATCTGCCGGAACTCGATGTCGGCGAGGCCTTCACGCTGTGGCGTGGTCTGGGCATCAACTACGAAGGCGGCGTGCTCGACGTGCCGGCGCGCGTGACCATCCATTACTTCCACCGCATCGGTGCGCTGGTGGTGACGGCGGCGCTGCTGCTGCTGGCCGGCCTGCTGCTGCGCCAGCCGCTGCCGCTGTGGCGGCGCCTCGGCTGGGCGCTGCTCGGTGTGCTGGCGCTGCAGATCACGCTGGGCATCAGCATCGTCCACCTGCAGCTGCCGCTGCTGCTGGCCGCCGCGCACAACCTCGGCGCCGAGACCTTGCTCGGCACCGTGGTCGCGCTCAACTTCTTCGCCTGGCGGCGGGCCTGAGATGGCGCAAGTCATGAACCCAGCCGCCTCGCCGTCGCGCCTGCACGAGTACTACGAGCTGTGCAAGCCGCGCGTGGTGATGCTGATCGTGTTCACCGCGATCGTCGGCATGTTCCTCGCGGTGCCCGGCCTGCCACCGTGGGGCGCGCTGCTGTGGGGCACGCTCGGCATTGCGCTGCAGGCGTCGAGCGCGGCGGCAATCAACCAGATCATCGACCGCAACGTCGACGCGCGGATGGCACGCACCTGCGGCCGGCCGCTGGTCACCGGCCGGCTGACGATGACCGAGTCGATCGCCTTCGCCACCGTGCTCGGCATCGCCGGCTTCGCGGTGCTGTGGACCTTCTGCAATCCGCTGAGCGCCGTGCTGACGCAGTTCACGCTGATCGGCTACGCCGGCATCTACACGCTGTATCTCAAGCGCGCGACGCCGCAGAACATCGTCATCGGCGGTGCCGCCGGCGCCGCACCGCCGCTGCTCGGCTGGGTGGCGATCACCGGCGAGATCCACGCCCACGCGCTGGTGCTGTTCGCGATCATCTTCATCTGGACGCCGCCGCACTTCTGGGCGCTGGCGATCGAGCGCCGCGACGAATACGCCAAGGTCGATATCCCGATGCTGCCGGTCACGCACGGCATCGAGTTCACGCGCACCCAGGTGCTGCTGTACACGATCCTGCTGTTCGCGGTGACGCTGCTGCCGTTCGCCACCGCCATGTCCGGCTGGATCTATCTGGTCGGCACGGTCGCGTTGAACCTGGTGTTCCTGTACTACGCGATCTTGCTCAAGTGGCGGCCGCGGCCCGGTCTGCCGATGAAGACCTTCGGCTACTCCATCGTCTACCTGATGGGCATCTTCACCTTGCTGCTGGTCGACCACTACCTGCACACGCTGCTGTTCGGCTGAGGCCGCGATGAGCCTGCCGAGCCGGTTTGCGGTCATGGGCGCGGGGGCGGTGGGCTGTTTCTATGGCGCCATGCTGGCGCGCGCCGGCCACCAGGTGACGCTGATCGGCCGTGGCGCGCATGTCGAGGCGATGCGCCGCGACGGCCTGCGGCTACGGACCGCGCACTCCGACGAGCGCCTGCGCGTGGTGGCCGATACCGATGTCGCCGCCCTGGACGGCGCCGAGGTGGTGCTGTTCGCCGTCAAGTCCGGCGACACCGAAGCCGCCGGGCGGCTGATGGCGCCGCATTTGCCGGCCGACGCCCTGGTGCTGAGCTTG
>CBINNP010000133.1:0-9739 GCA_966252075.1 uncultured Solimonas sp. | reverse complement strand
AGTTCAATCACCACCGGGCCCTGCGGCGGCACCAGCGGCCGCTGCACCTCCGGCTTGGCCGGCCACAGTACCGACACGTCCTGGCGCTTGCCGGCCTGCAGCTGCAACTCACGCTGCTGCACGCGGCCGTCCTGCGTCGTCAGTTCGAGGCGATAACGACCGGGAGCAACGTTGATGAACAGATAGGGGCCCGCATCGACCGTGCAGAACACCGCCGTGCCGTCGGCACCGCGCAGCACCGCATGAACATCGGTCAGGAAGATGGCACGGCCGTCAGGCCCGTTCTGGCTCAGGGTCACCGCCAGTGGATAGCGCGAGCGCTCCGCGCGCATCAGTGCCGCTTCGTCAGCACCGATGCCGCCCGTCAGATAGCGGATGTTGCCGAGTCTGTGCACGGGCGGCGTGCCGTCGCCGGTAGGTTCCAGCACTTCTTGTGCGGCGCTCTGGCAGGGCTGCGCCAATGCCACCGCAGGCAGCGCAGCCGCCGTCAGCAGTACCGCCACCACGCATTGCCGTTTCGTGTCCATGAAAACCTCCGGTCTTTCCGTATACCAGTGGTTACTGACGATAAGGCTCAGGTATGTCTCATATCCTGATCCGGATCAAGCCTGGCCAGCGTGGATGAATCCAGCCTGAGATGCATGATTGCTAAGGGGTAGATGCCGGTGCAATGACCGTGATGGGAAAAGTCAGCGTGAAGGTCTTGTCTCCGCAGCCCCCGCCTGGCGCCGCGATCGTCAGCGTGACAGTGCCAGTGCCGGCGCTGCTGCCAGCAGTAAACGAGAAGCTGGCGACGTCACCGTTTGTCGTGGCGAACGGGCCCACTGTTGGAGTGCTTGCCGAACCTCGGCTCGACGACAGCGTATAGGTCGTGCCGCTGGGCAGGCTGTTGCCATTGCGGTCGCGGATCGTGAAGCTCAAGCCCCTGGTCTCACCTGTACTAAGACTCAAGGAAGCCGGTGCGCCGGTGATGACCGGATCACGCGACAGATCGGCGAAGACGATGACCATGCTGTCGCGGACATCGACCAGATCGGAGCGGCAACTGACGCCGGCGGCCTCGCACACGTAGCCGTCGAATATGCCGTTGACCCCGTCGTAAGCACCATCTCCGTCGAAGTCGACGATCGGCTCGTTGCTATCGCGCCCACCGTCCTCGTCGTAGTCGACGAAGGCTTCCGGCAGATCGCCGAACGACTCGCCGGCATCGCGGAAGCCGTTGCCGTTGCTGTCAACGAACGATTCCTCGCCCAGCGCCGTGGCGAGCACGGTGATGCGGCCATTGGCCGGCCGCGGGTTCTGTACCGTCAGCAACACCGAGCAGGCGCCGGATTCGGCCGTCGGGTCTTCCAGTGCCGCTGCGGTCGTGCACTGGCCGTTGATCTTGCCGCCTTCGGTCGTAAATGAGATGGCAGTCCCGGCCGGCACGGGGTTGTTGTAGCGATCGGCAGCGCGGATCGTCAGCTTCGTCGAGGCGCCGTCGCAGCCCCCGTTGAGCGAGAGGTTTTCAGCTGCGAGCGAGAAGCTATCCTGATCTGGCAGTCCGGTGGTGATCACCAACTGGCCCGACTGGGTGCTGATCGTCTGCCCGCCCGATGCCGTGGTGCTTGCCTTGACGCGCACCGAACTATGCACGCTGCCGGCCTGCACGGTCGTGCGCACCAGACCTGCACTGTCCGACTTGGCCGAAGCCGGCGTCAGCGTCGCGCCGCCGGGCGCCGTCGTCAGCGAGAAATTGACCGTGCGGCCGGATAGCGGGGCGCCGGTATTGTCGCGCAGCAGGAACGTCACCGCCGACTGTGACTGCAGCGGGCTGCCACTCATGCCGATGACCGTCGGCGTCGCCGACACGAATTCAAGCCCACCGAGCTGCGCAGACTGCACGTTGACCGTGCCTTTCGCCGTCAGCGTGACATCGGCGACTTTCACGTACGCGGTCACCACATCGCTGCCGCTGCAGCCGGACGCGGTGTAGGTTGCGGTCAGATTGCCAGTGGACGTGCTGGTCGACTCGCTGCTGATGCTGGCCTGGCCGCGCGAGATGCACGCTGAGTTGAACCCGACCTCGACCGGCACGCCAAACGCCAACTGGTTGTCGTCATCGACGATATCGATCGATAGGGACGTCGAGCCACCCGCAGCGAGATCGCTTTGCCCAATCGCCAGCCCGCCCTCGGAGAAATTATTGCCATCGAGCGTACCGACGCGATATTCGCTATCGGGGTCGCTGCCATCACCGCCCGAGTTGCCCAGCGTCTCGCTGCCGCCGCAGCTCGCCAGAGACACCGCACACAGCAGAGCCGCCGCCCCCGTCCACTTCCGCATGTACCCCTGTCCCGGCGCCGGAGCGCCCATCGATCCAAGGCTGCGATGCTAGCCTGACGCCCGCTGAGCAACAACGAAAAAGGCGGCACGCTGAAGCCGTTACCGCAGGCCTTCTGCGCCGCTGGTCTGCCGTATCGCCCACGGCCAGCGTTCGCAGATCGAGATCCGCGTCGACGGCGCGCCTCGGCCGTCGCTGGAACAGGCGACGACACAAGACGCTTGACCGGACAGGCGCTAAACTGCGGCGCGCCGCGTCACCGCGCCACATCGGCCGGTACCGACACGCCTTCGTAGCTCAGCGGATAGAGCGACCGCCTCCTAAGCGGTAGGTCGCAGGTTCAATTCCTGCCGAGGGCACCATTGATTCATCGCAGCACCTCAGGCCAGATCGATCAGCTCGGCGCGGTTGCGACCTCCGGCCTTGGCCCGATAGAGCGCTGCGTCGGCCGCGGCGGCGAGTTGCTCGACCGTGGCACTTGCATACGGCAGCCGCTGTGCGACGCCGATGCTGATCGACACCCTGATCGGGCCCGTCGCGGTCACGATCGGCGTGGCATCGATCACTTGGCGCAGCCGCTCGGCGATGCCGAGCAGTTCCTCGCTGCTGCAGCGCGGGACAACCGCCATCAGTTCTTCGCCGCCGTAGCGGCCGAGCGAGTCCATCGGACGCAGCACACTGTTGAGCCGAGCCGAGCCTTCGCGCAGCACCGTGTCGCCGGCCGCGTGTCCATAGGTGTCGTTGACCTTCTTGAAGTGATCGAAGTCGATCAGCGCCACGGCCAGGTTCGCTTCGTCGCGACGGGACTGCGCATGCTCACGCAGCAGCAGTTCGTCGATCGCGCTGCGGGTCCACAGCCGCGTCAGGCCGTCGACCGCTGCCTGGCGCCGGACTTCGTCGAGCTCGGAGATCAGCGCCGCATGGCGCTCATTGGCCGATTTGACGCGCAGCTCATCCTCGACCAGGCGCGCCAGATCCTGCAGGGCTTCAACGTCCTGATCTTCCACCGTGCGGGGCGTGCGATCGATGATGCACAGCGTGCCGAGCGTGGCGCCATCCGGACCGTGCACCGGACAACCGGCGTAGAAACGGATGTTGGGGTCGCCCTGCACCAGCGGGTTGTCGGCAAAGCGCGGATCTTGCCGGGCGTCGCCGACCACCAGCGGATCGTCGCTCAGGATGGCATGGCTGCAGAAGGCGACTTCGCGCGAGGTTTCATTGGCCGCCAAGCCGTCGACCGCCTTGAACCATTGGCGATCGGCGTCGATCAGCGAGATCGCTGCGATCGGCACCCGGAAGCTGCGGCGTGCCATGCGCGCAATGCGCTCGAACCGCTCCTCGATCGGTGTATCGAGAATCTTCAGCGAACGCAGCGAGGCCAGTCGGGCCTCTTCATTAGGCGGTAGCGGCGCTTTCATGTCGATTGGTCAACGACGTCCGGGCTGCGAAACGTCTTCATTGTGCCTCAGCCGACTCAGGGCGAGCAGACCTGCCCATGCGCGCAGACACTATCCTCGAGTTGCACCGTGCTGTGCTCCACGCCGAAGCGCTGGCTCAGGACTGCCTGGATCGTCCGCAAGCTCGCGTCACGGTCTGCCGTGCCGTGCAGCGTGGCATGCAGCGTGACGACCGGCTTCTCGTCGGTCAGCGACCAGGCGTGCACGTGATGGACGCTGGCAACCGCCGGCACCGCTTCGAGGATCGCCGTGCTGACGGCGCCTTCGTCGAGCCCGGCCGGCGCGCCCTCCAGCAGCACGTGCGCGGCATGACGGCTGATGCCCCAGCCGCTGCGCAGCATCAGCATGGCGACCAGCGCCGACAGCAGCGGGTCCGCAGCGATCCAGCCATAGGCCCAGATCAGCGCGCCGGCGAGCAGCGCGGCGACGCTGCCGAGCAGATCGCCGAGCACATGGGCAAGCGCGCCGCGCACGTTGAGGTTGTTCTCGCCGCCGGACAGGATGGCAAACGCCGCCAGGTTGACCAGCAGGCCCAGCAACGCGATCAGCACGACGGTGTCGCCCGCCACCGGCGCGGGCTGCCACAGCCGGATGCCCGCCTCAATGAGGATCCAGCCTGCCAGCGCCAGCAGCGCCATGCCATTGACGAAAGCGGCCAGTACCTGCCAGCGATGGTGGCCATAGCTCATCCGCGGTGTCGCCGGCCGTCGCGCGGCGCGCACCGCGACGAAGGCCATCGCCAGTGCTGCGGAATCGGTGAGCATATGTGCGGCATCGGCCAGCAAGGCCAGCGACCCGGCGACGAGGCCGCCGATCAGCTCCGCGATCATGAAACCGCCGGTCAGCAGCAGCGCCCAGAACAGCTTGCGCTCGCTGGCACTGCCGTGATGATGGTGGTGATGACCGCCGTGGCCATGCCGATGGCCATGCGCGTGATCGTGATCGTGATGGAGATGCGCGTCGTGCGCATCGCCATGCCGATGCGAGTGGGAAGTGGAGCCGCTCATTGCGCGAAGTCTAGCGCGGAATCCGCGGTTGGCCGCAGCCACATCTCTCAGCCGATCTGCAGCTCGTCGACGACGAAACCGGCGGCATGACGCGCAGCCAGATTCAGCGGCGGCCGCAGCGCGATGCCATGTTCGGCCAGCAGACCGCGGAACGTCGTCACCGGTTCCAGCCCGCGCTGCGCGCACAGATGGCGGAACCAGCGCGTGCCGATCGTCACATGGCCGACTTCCTCGCGCAGGATGACGTCGAGGATCGCACAGGTCTCGTGGTCGCCGACCTCAGCAAGCCGCTTCATCATCCCCGGCGTGACGTCGAGACCACGCGCTTCAAGCACGCGCGGCACCAGCGCCATCCGCAGCAAGGGATCGTGCGCGGTCTTCTCGGCGGCTTCCCACAGACCGTTGTGCGCCGGCAGATCGCCGTAGTCGGCGCCCAGGGCCTGCAGTCGCGCACGCAACAACGCAAAGTGGCGCGCCTCGTCCTGTGCCACGCTGAGCCAGTCGGCGTAGTAGTCGGCAGGCATGCCGTCGAAACGCCAGCCGGCATCGAGCGCGAGATTGATCGCATTGAATTCGATGTGAGCCACCGCATGCAGCAGCGCGATACGGCCGGCGACGCTGCCGAGACCGCGGTGGGGCACCTCGCGCGGATGGATCAGCAACGGCCGCTCCGGGCGCCCGGGGATCGGCCGCTCGTCGCCGTCCGCCGCTGCCGGCATGCTCAGGCGCAGCGCGGCGACGCACTCGCACTTGCGCTGCGGATCGGTCTGGCTGAGCGCGGCGCGCCAGGCGGCGCGCGTGGCGGTGTCCACCTCAGCCGAGGCCGCGCGCCAGATCGGCCGTCAGGTCCTTGACGTCCTCCAGACCGACGGCAACACGCAGCAGCCCTTCGCCGATGCCGGCCTGCGCGCGCGCCTCGGCGCTGATACGCCCGTGCGTGGTCGTCGCCGGATGGGTGATCGTCGTGCGCGTGTCGCCCAGATTGGCGGTGATCGAGATCAGCCGCGTGCTGTCGATGACGCGCCAGGCCGCCTCGCGCCCACCTTCGACCTCGAAGGCGACGACGGCGCCATAAGCCGCCTGCTGGTGCCGCGCCAGCTCGTGCTGCGGATGCGTGGCCAGACCCGGATAGTGAACGCGCGCAACCGCCGGCTGTTCCTCCAGCCACTGCGCGAGCGCGAAGGCATTGTCGCAGTGCGCCTTCATCCGCACTGCCAGCGTTTCCAGACCCTTGAGGAACACCCAGGCATTGAACGGGCTCATGCAGGGACCGGCGGTGCGCATGAAGCCGAACACCTCCTTGCCGACGCGCTGGGCGTCGCCGACGATGGCGCCGCCGACGCAGCGGCCCTGCCCGTCCAGATACTTGGTCGCCGAATGCACGACCAGATCGGCACCAAGCCTGAGCGGCTGCTGCAGCACCGGCGTCAGAAAGCAGTTGTCGACGCACAGCAGCGCGCCGTGACGGTGCGCGATGTCGGCCAGGCCGCGGATGTCGACCAGCTCGACCAGCGGATTGGTCGGCGTCTCGGCGAACAGCAGCCGGGTGTTCGGCTGCAGCGCAGCTTGCCAGCCCTGCAGATCGCTCTGCGCGACATAGGAGACGGTGATGCCGAACTTCGACAGCACGTTGTTGAACAGATTGATGGTCGAGCCGAACAGGCCGCGCGAGCTGACGATGTGGTCGCCGGCCTTGAGCAGCGACAGACACACGCTCAGCACCGCCGCCATGCCGCTGGCGGTGGCCACGCAGGCCTCGCCGCCTTCCATCGCCGCCAGCCGCCTCTCGAAGGCCTCGGTGGTCGGATTGGTGAAGCGCGAGTAGATGTAGCCGGGTTGTTCACCCTGGAACACCGCCGCCGCTTCCGCGGCGTTGCGGAACACGTAGCTGGAAGTCAGCGAGATCGACGCCGAATGCTCGCCGTTCTCGGTCCTCGGCTCGGCCGCGCGCACGCCCAGCGTCGCCGGGCCCCAGTCGGGATCGAAGAACTCGTTCACTCGCATCTCTCCACAAACAAAAAAAGCCCGTCAGCATGCGCATGCTAGAACGGGCTCTTCTCACCGTTTAGCTGTATTTGTTAAGCGCCCGCAAGCTGGGTCAAATCGGCGCGGGCGCAAACTTAAAGCCAATGGGCAGCGCTGGCAAGACCGGGATCGCGCTTACGACTTCTTCGCCGCCGCACCGCTGCAGCCGTCCTTGCACCCGCGCAGCTCTTCCTGCATCTGCACGATCAGCTTGTCGATGTCCGGCTTCAGCGCCTGCAGCCAGGTCATCGCCAGCTGGCCGGACTGCTGCATCACCTGCGGCGTCTTGGCGACGATCGAGCGGCCAGTCTCCGACTGGTAGAAGCGGATCATGTCGTCGATCTCGCGCGGCGTGAACTGCGTGGCGTAGACCTCCGAGATCATCGCGCGGAAGCGGCTGCGGTTCTCGCCCTCGAACATCAGCGATGACATCAGGCCGATGTAACGGTCGAGAATCTTCTGCTGCGCCGTCGACATCTGCGCGCCGGTCGTATTGCGGGCGAGCTGTCGCATCATGTCGACGTACTGCGCCTGCATCTGCTGCAGCATGCGATCGGTGCCCATCGCCTGCATCAAATGCTCGACCTTGACGGTGTCGACCGCGGCAAACGACGGCGCGACAACCGCACCACTCAGCACCACTGCCAGCGCCGCGCTGCGGACGCTGGCCACCATTGCATTAGGCATTCGGCAACTCGATGACGGTCTGCGCCTTCTTGCGCGCAGCTTTGGCCGCGTCGGAACGGAACAGTTCCAGCTGATTGAGATACTCGGTGGTGACATCCTGGGTGATGTACTCGCCGGTGAACACCGAGCAGTCGAAGCGCGTGATGTTGGGATTGCCGGCGCGCACGGCTTCGACCAGGTCGGTGAGATCCTGATAGATCAGGCGATCGGCACCGAGCATCGCCTCCAGCTCTTCGAGCGAACGGCCATGCGCGACCAGTTCGCTGGACGTCGGCATGTCGATGCCGTAGACGTTCGGATAACGCACCGGCGGCGAGGCCGAGGCGAAGTAGACCTTCTTGGCGCCGGCGTCGCGCGCCATCTCGATGATCTCCTTCGAGGTCGTGCCACGGACGATGGAATCATCGACCAGCAGCACGTTCTTGCCGCGGAACTCGACGCCGACCGGATTGAGCTTCTGGCGCACGCTCTTCTTGCGCTGCGCCTGGCCCGGCATGATGAAGGTGCGGCCGATGTAGCGGTTCTTGATGAAGCCTTCGCGGTAATGCACGCCCAGCCGCGCCGCAAGCTCGGCACCGGCCACGCGCGAGGTGTCCGGAATCGGAATGACCACGTCGATGTCATGGTCCGGCCACTCGCGCAGGATCTTTTCGGCAAGCTTGACGCCCATGCGCAGACGCGCCTTGTAGACGTAGATGTTGTCCATCACCGAGTCCGGGCGCGCCAGGTACACGTGCTCGAAGATGCACGGCGAGTAGATCGGGTTGGCCGCGCACTGGCGCTTGTGCAGCTTGCCGTCGAGGGTGATCAGCACCGCCTCGCCCGGCGCGATGTCGGCGATCATCTCGTAGCCGAGCGCATCGAGCGCGACCGACTCGGAGGCGATCATGTAGTCGACACCCTTGGCGGATTCGCGCTTGCCGTAGACGATCGGCCGGATGCCGAACGGATCGCGGAAACCGACCACGCCAAAGCCGGTGACCATCGCCACGCAGGCGTAGGCACCGCGGCAGCGCAGGTGCACGCCGGACACCGCCGCGAAGATGTCGTCGGGCGTCAGCCGCAGCACGCCGCGCTGCAGCAGCTCGTGCGCGAAGACATTGAGCAGCACCTCGGAATCGGACTCGGTGTTGAGGTGCCGGCGGTCTTCGAGGAACAGCTCCTGCTTGAGCTCCTCGGCATTGGTCAGGTTGCCGTTGTGCGACAGCGAGATGCCGAACGGCGTGTTGGTATAGAACGGCTGCGCCTCGGCCGAGGTCGAGGTGCCGGCGGTCGGATAGCGCACGTGCGCCACGCCCATGTGGCCGCGCAGCTTGGCCATGTGCTCTTCGCTATGGAAGACGTCACGGACCAGGCCGTTCTCCTTGCGCAGGTAGAGACGATGCCCTTCGTTGGTAATCATGCCTGCGGCATCCTGCCCGCGATGCTGCAGCATGGTCAGTGCGTCGAACAGATCCGAATTGACGTCCACCTGTTGCGAAACGATGCCGGCGATTCCACACATAACTTACGAATCCGTTGCAGAAGACGAGGAAGGACGTGCCGTACCGGCTGGCGTCAGCCAGGCCAGCCAGCGATCGGGGATCAGGGTCTCGGCGCCGCGCGCCAGGGCCGTGAAATGCGGAACGATCGTCGACTGCTGCCACCAGCGGTCGGAACCGGCGCCCATGCGCCCGGCGATCAGCACGAACAGCACCACGACGATGACCGCGCGCAGCACACCGATACCGCCGCCCAGCGTGCGGTCGGAAGCCGAGAAGCGGCTGTCGCGGACCGCCGACGCGGCGATATGCGTGATGATCGCGCCCACGATCAGGGTCGCGAAGAACACCAGGCCGGTGGCGACGGCGCCGCGCACGGCCGGATCCGCCAGCTGGCTTTCGAGCAATCCTTCGGCACGATGACCGAACAAGGCTGCGATCGCGAAGGCAAGAATCCAGGTCAGCAGACTGAAAATTTCGCGGGTGAAGCCGCGCATCACACCGACCAGAACGGACAGCAGCGCGACGGCTACGATGCAGTAATCGACCCAACTCATTAGGGCCTGTTACCGCTATGGCCACCGCTGTGACGGAGACCCCAGTGGAATTGACTGGGGCGCAGCGCAAGGAAGGACGAGCGCGGTGTACTGGACGTACACAAGCGAGTCATGACGCGGCGATGCGTCCCCAATAGTTTGTGCGGGGTCCCGCCCCTTTGGGGTGCCACCCGCTTTGCGGCCATGCGGCGTTGCTCCTCAG
>CBINNP010000132.1:0-9826 GCA_966252075.1 uncultured Solimonas sp. | reverse complement strand
CGTGACCCACCGTGTCGTCAGCCGCCGCTTCCCCGACCGCGAGGAGGCCACGACCGCCCTGCTCAAGCTGCGCCGCAAGCCCAAGGAATTCGACAAGGCCTGGCTGGTGGCCGACTGACGCGCAGCTCCGTCACCACGCGCGCTGGTATTGCGGCGGAGCCTCGAGCTTGTGGCGCAAGGCAGCGGCGGCGCGGCGCGGCCAGTACGGATCGCGCAGCAGCTCGCGCGCCAGCAGCACCAGATCGGCCTGATCACTGCGGACGATGTGATCGGCCTGCGCGGGCGCGGTGAGCATGCCCACTGCGCCGGTCAGCACGCCGCAGCGGCGGCGGATCTCGGCCGCGAACGGCGTCTGGAAGCCCGGCCCCACCGGAATCGCCGCCTTCGGCAGGGTGCCGCCGCTGGAGACGTCGAACAGATCGACACCCTCGCCGCGCAGCGCCTCGACCAGTGCGCAGGACTGCTCCAGGTCCCAGCCGGGCTGTCCGGGCTCAGCCCAGTCGGTGGCGGAGATGCGCAGCAGCAGCGGCAGGTGCTCCGGCCATACCGCCCGCACCGCGGCGATCACCCGGCGCGTGAAGCGGATACGGTTTTCGAAGCTGCCGCCATAGTCATCGTCGCGCTGGTTGGACAGCGGCGACTGGAACGAGTGCATCAGGTAGCCGTGCGCGCCGTGCAGCTCGATCAGCTCGAAGCCGGCATCGAGGGCGCGTTGCGCGGCGGCGGCGAAAGCCTGCACCACCGCGTCGATGCCGGCGCCGTCGAGCGCCTGCGGCACGATGCCGGCCTCGGAGATCGCCAGCGGCGACGGCGCGAAGATCGGCCGCCAGCCGCCCTCCTCGACCGCCAGCGCACCGCCGCCCAGCCACGGCGCCGCACAGCTGGCCTTGCGCCCGGCATGCGCCAGCTGCACGCCGGCCACGGCGCCTTGCTGGCGGACGAAGCGGTTGATGCGCGCCCAGCCCTGCACCTGCGCGTCGTTCCACAATCCGCAGTCGCCCGGCGAGATTCGTCCCTCCGGCAGCACCGCGGTGGCCTCGGCGATCAGCAGCGCCGCGCCGCCGACCGCACGGCTGCCCAGGTGCACCAGATGCCAGTCGTCCGGCACGCCGTCCTGGGCCGAGTACTGGCACATCGGCGAGACGGCGATACGGTTTTTCAGCGTGAGATCGCGCAGGCGCAGCGGCGAGAAAAGACCCATCGGTTCCTCCGTGAGAGCAGGCCGGCAGGATAGCCACAACGACAAAGCCCCGCTTTCGGCGGGGCTTTGGCTTGCTGCAGGCGATCAGTCGTCGCGACCCGAGCGCTTGCGCTCGTGTTCCTTGAGGAACTTCTTGCGCACGCGGATCGATTGCGGGGTGAGCTCGACGAGTTCGTCGTCGTTGATGAACTCCAGCGCCTGTTCCAGCGAGAACTTCACCGGCGGCGTCAGGATGACGTTTTCGTCCGAACCCGAGGCGCGCATGTTGGTCAGCTTCTTCTCGCGCAGCACGTTGACGACGAGGTCGTTGTCGCGCGCGTGGATGCCGACGATCTGGCCTTCATACACCTCGTCGCCCGGCGACGAGATCATCTTGCCGCGCTCCTGCAGGTTGAACAGCGCGTAGGCCGGCACCTTGCCCTGATCGTTGGAGATCATCACGCCGTTGTGGCGCTGGCCGATATCGGTCGACTCGGTCTTCGGGCCGAAGTGGTCGAAGTTGTGGAACAGCAGACCGGTGCCCGAAGTCATCGTCATGAACTGTGTCTGGAAGCCGATCAGGCCGCGCGACGGCACGATGTACTCGAGACGCACACGACCCTTGCCGTCCGGCACCATGTTCTGCATCTTGCCGCCGCGTTCGGCGAGGCCCTGAATGGTGCCGCCCTGGTTGGCTTCCTCGACGTCGGCGACCAGGGTTTCATACGGCTCCAGCACTTCGCCGTCGACTTCCTTGGTGATGACCTGCGGACGCGCCACCGCGATCTCGAAGCCTTCGCGACGCATGTTTTCCAGCAGGATGCCCAGATGCAGCAGGCCGCGCCCGGAGACGCGGAACTGGTCCGGCGATTCGCCCGGCTCGACGCGCAGCGCGACGTTGGTGCGCAGCTCGCGCTGCAGACGGTCGCCGATCTGGCGACTGGTGACGAACTTGCCTTCCTTGCCCGCGAACGGCGACTTGTTGACCTCGAAGATCATGCTCATCGTCGGCTCGTCGACCTGCAAGGTCGGCAGCTGTTCCGGCGTCTTCGGGTCGCAGATCGTCTCGGAGATGCCGAGCTCTTCGATGCCGGTGATGGCGATGATGTCGCCGGCCTGCGCTTCGGGCACCTCGACCTTGTCCAGGCCCATGAAGCCGAGCACCTGCAGCACGCGGCCGTTGCGCACCTGGCCGTCGCGGTTGACCACCGCCACCGGCGTGTTGGTCTTGATGCGGCCGCGCTTGACGCGGCCGGTGCCGATGATGCCGACGTAGGTCGAGTGCGCCAGCGAGGTGATCTGCATCTGGAACGGACCGTCAGCGTCGACGTTCGGCGCCGGCACCTTGTCGACGATGGTCTCGAACAGCGGCGTCATGTCGCCTTCGCGGATATCCGCCGAGTGACCGGCGTAGCCGTTGAGGCCCGAAGCGTAGATGAACGGGAAGTCGAGCTGCTCGTCGGTGGCGCCGAGGCGGTCGAACAGTTCAAACACCTGGTCGACGACCCAGTCCGGACGCGCGCCCGGGCGGTCGATCTTGTTGAGCACGACGATCGGCTTGAGGCCCATGTTGAAGGCCTTCTGCGTGACGAAGCGGGTCTGCGGCATCGGGCCGTCGACCGAATCGACCAGCAGCAGCACGCAGTCGACCATCGACAGCACGCGCTCGACTTCGCCGCCGAAGTCGGCGTGTCCGGGGGTGTCGACGATATTGATGCGGTATTCGGTACCGTTGCGCTTGTCGGTCCAGCGAATCGCGGTGTTCTTGGCGAGGATGGTGATGCCGCGTTCACGTTCCAGATCGTTGGAATCCATGATGCGTTCGCCGAGCTGCTCGCGCGCGTCGAGGGTCTGCGACTGGCGCAGCAGCTTGTCGACGAGCGTGGTCTTGCCGTGGTCGACGTGGGCGATGATGGCGATGTTGCGAAGATTCTGAATCACAAGAAAACACCGGCGAAAAAGCGATTGGGTGCAGGCCGCGAAGACCAAGGACACCTGTCCTGGCATTCGGATCCGGACGCGGCGTACGCACCGGGAGTTGAACCTGCAACGGACGGACCAAAGCGACTACGGCCCGGAGCAGCCCGTTTTAAGGGCGCGCGATTGTACGCTTGACAGCGGCCGGGCGATAGTTCGCCACGATGACAGCGTCGCCTCCGGCGGCCCGTCCGCGCCGATCCGCCATTGCAAAGCCGCTGGCGCCCCTTAGAATCCGCCGCTTCGCCCCCCGCTGACGGTGACCGGATGAGCCTGCGCCAAACGATCGGCCGCGTCGTACTGGGCAAGAAGCTGGATCCTTTCGATCCGAAGACCCGCCGGCACATCGTCCTGGTCGCCTTCCTGGCCTGGATCGGCCTCGGCGCCGACGGTCTGTCGTCGTCGTGCTACGGCCCCGAGGAAGCCTTCCTGGCGCTCGGCGGCCATACCCATATCGCCCTTTACCTGGCTGCCGCCACCGCGCTGACGGTGTTCATCATCTCGCTCGCCTACAACCAGGTGATCGAGCTGTTTCCGTCCGGCGGCGGCGGCTACAAGGCCGCGACGCAACTGGTCGGCCCCTACGCCGGCCTGGTGTCCGGCTCGGCGCTGATCGTCGACTACGTGCTCACGATCGCCATATCGGTCGCCGCCGGCACGGACGCGGTTTTCAGCCTGCTGTCCGGCGCGCAGGGCTACAAGCTGGTGGTCGAGGCGCTGGTGATCGGCGTGCTGATCGTCCTCAACCTGCGCGGCATGAAGGAATCGGTCATGGTGCTGGCGCCGATCTTCCTCGGCTTCTTCGTCACCCATGTATTCCTGATCGTCTACGGCATCCACGCCCATGCCGACGCCCTGCCGGCGATGCTCGACGCCACCTGGCAGGAGACCCTGCAGCTGAGCCGCGAATCCGGCTGGGTCTTCACGATCGCCCTGTTCCTGCGCGCCTACTCGGTCGGCGCCGGCACCTATACCGGCATCGAGGCGGTGTCCAACAACATCAACATGCTGGCCGAGCCGCGCGTACGCACCGGCCACTGGACGATGGGCTACATGGCGCTGTCGCTGGCTTTCACCGCCGGCGGCATCATCCTGCTCTATCTGCTGTGGGATGCTGCGCCGGTCCCTGGCCAGACGCTCAACGCGGTGACCTTCCGCGCGGTGCTGGAGGACCTGCCATGGAGCGACGCCGCCGCCGACAGCGCGCTGTGGGTGGTGCTGCTGCTGGAGGCCGGCCTGCTGCTGGTGGCCGCCAATACCGGCTTCCTCGGCGGCCCTTCGGTCCTGGCGTCGATGGCCACCGATCACTGGGTGCCGCGGCAGTTCCGCCAGCTGTCGAGCCGCATGGTCACCCAGAACGGCGTGCTGGTGATGGGCATCTCGGCACTGGGCGTGCTGCTGCTGACCGGCGGCAAGGTGGGCATCCTGGTGGTGCTGTACAGCATCAACGTGTTCCTGACCTTCTCGCTGTCGCTGTTCGGCCTGTGCCGGCACTGGTGGGAGCAGCGCCTGTACCGGCTGGACTGGAAGCCGAAGTTCGCCGTGGCGCTGCTCGGCTTCACCGTCTGCGCGGCCATTCTGGTCGTCATCGTCGTCGAGAAGCTCATGCTCGGCGGCTGGGTGACCGTGCTGATCACCAGTGGCGTGGTCGGTTTCTGCCTGCTGATCCACCGCCACTACGAGAACATCCGCCGGCTGATGCAGCGCGTCGATCAGGCTTACGCGGTCAAGCCGGACTGGGACGAGGACGCCAAGCCGCTGGCGCCGGAGCCCGGTGCCGAGACCGCGGTGATCCTGGTCGGCAACAGCCGTGGCGCCGGCATGCATGCGCTGCGCTGGGTGCTCGACAACTTCCCGGCCCGCTTCGCCAATGTCGTCTTCGTCTCGGTCGGCGAAATCGACAAAGAGTCGTTCAACAGCGAGCGCACGCTGAAGTCCCTGCGCGCCCGCATCGATAACTCGCTGAACTACTTCACCAGCTACTGCACCAGCCGCGGCCTGGCCAGCCACAGCTACCAGGCCTACGGCGGCGATCCGCTCGACGAGCTGCTGCAGCTGCTGGACCGCGTCATCGCCGATTTCCCGAAAGCCACGGTGTTCGCCAGCAAGCTGGTATTCGATCGCGAGCGCCGCCTGACGCGCTGGCTGCACAACCAGATGCCCTTGATGGTGCAGGAGCATCTGGAGGCCGACAACCGGGCGATGATCATCGTGCCGCTGGCCATTCCCAAGCCCAAGCCCAAGCCGCCGCCGGCCAACATCCGCTGAGCGCCCTAAGGTCTAGTACCAGGCCTTACAGGCCGCACCCAGATGATGCACGCTGGGTGGACGATTCGTCGCCGTTCGGCGTCGCTGCACGGAATTCGCGGCGGCGCGCTCTACTCTGTCGGCCATGGACAGATTCCCGCTCAAGCCGTATCGGCAGTTGCAGACGCTGCTGCCGTTCGATCTGCTCGCCGACAAGCTGCTCGGCGTGTTGGTCTTCGCCACCACGCTGCCGCTGCTGGCGCTGATCGGCTTCCTGCTGTTTGCGCCGGCCGACTGGAGCACGCGCACGCTGCTGGCGCTGGCGGCGGTGGCGACACTCAGCGCCCTCGGCGTCTCGGTGTGGCTGATCCGCATCGTCGTGGCGCCGGTGTCGCTGGCGCGCCTGGCGCTGTACGCCTATCGCCGCGAGCAGCGCCTGCTGCCGCTGCCGGACGATCTGGACGGCGAAGTCGGCGGCCTGATCGGCGACCTGCGCGCCACCATCGAGACCTGCGAGCGGCAGCGGCAGATTTTCGCCGAGCAGGCCGAGTGGGCGTTCCGCAACAAGTCCTCGCCGCTGCTGGACCGCAGCGGCGTGCCCCGCGTCGCGGCTGCCGAGCGGATGTTCTAGGCCTGTTAACGCCGTGGCAGCTGCTGCGACGCAAGACCCGGCGGAACCGCCGGCGGCGCCGCGCACGCCAGGACGAGCGCGGTGCGCTGGGCGTACACACGCCGGTCACGACGCAGCGCCGGGTCAAGGCGGTTCCGCCTTTCGGGGCGCCCGCCGACAAGCGGCCACGGCCTTGACGGCTCCAGGACGGCGCGCCGCTCAGGCCAGCGTCAGCTTCTCGGCCGCGCGTCGGGCCTTGGCCCGGGCGGCCTCGATATCGTCGGCCAGCGCCAGTGCCACCGCCATGCGGCGCTTGCCGATGATCTCCGGCTTGCCGAACAGGCGGATCTGCGTGTCGGGCTCGGTCAAGGCCGCAGCGCTGCCAGCGAAGCGCGGTGCCTTGCGATCGCCGTCGAACAGCACCGCCGTCGACGCCGCAGCGCCGCGGCCGCGGATGTTGGGAATGGGCAGGCCGAGGATCGCGCGGACGTGCAGCGCGAATTCGGAGAGGTCCTGCGAAATCAGCGTCACCAGACCGGTGTCGTGCGGGCGCGGCGACACTTCCGAGAAGATCGCCTGGTCGCCGCGAATGAACAGCTCGACGCCGAACAGGCCGCGGCCGGCGCTGCCGCACAGCGCGCCGACCACGCGCGCGGCGATCGCCTGCGCCCTGGCCAGCACGGCGTCATTCATCGGCTGCGGCTGCCAGGACTCGCGGTAGTCGCCGTCGATCTGCAGATGACCGATGGGCGCGCAGAACGACACCTGATCGGCCTGGCCCTCCGCGACGGCGGCGTGCTTCACCGTCAGCAGCGTGATCTCGTAATCGAACGGCACGAAACCCTCGACGATGACGCGACCCTGGCCGGCACGGCCGCCGGCCTGCGCGTAGTCCCAGGCCTTCTGCACGTCGGCCTCGGTCCTGATCACCGACTGGCCCTTGCCCGACGACGACATCACCGGCTTGACCACGCAGGGCAGGCCCAGCGCGGCGACGGCCTCGCGGTAGTCCTCGACCGTGCCGGCGAAGCGATACGGCGAGGTCGGCAGGCCCAGCTCCTCGGCGGCGAGGCGGCGGATGCCCTCGCGATCCATGGTCAGGCGCGTGGCACGGGCGGTGGGCACCACCACGTAGCCCTGGCGCTCCAGATCCTGCAGCGTCAGCGTGTGGATGGCCTCGATCTCGGGAACGATCAGCTGCGGCTTTTCCTGTTCGATGACGCGGCGCACCGCCTCGCCGTCGAGCATGTTGACGACGTGGCTGCGATGCGCGACCTGCATCGCCGGCGCGTTCGCGTAGCGATCGACGGCAATGGTTTCCACACCGAGCCGCTGCAGCTCGATCACCACTTCCTTGCCCAGCTCGCCGGCGCCCAGCATCAGCACGCGCGTCGCCGCTTCACTGAGCGGCGTTCCCAGAATGGTCATGCGATCTCCACGGTTGCGCGCGCATTTTAGTCCGCCCGTGCGAGCAGGGCATAAACTAGACGCCGGTCTGGCGACGCCAGACAAGCATTACAACGACGCCGATCGCGTCAACAGGCACCGAGAACCAGCGACTGCAATGGACGACCACAAGCCCCGCATCATCCGCCGTACCAAGATCGTCGCCACCCTGGGGCCGGCGACCGACACCCCGGAGGCGCTCAAGCGCCTGCTCGCGGCCGGCGTCGACGTGGTCCGCCTCAACTTCTCGCACGGCGCCAGCGCCGATCAGGTCCGCCGTGTCGAGCAGGTGCGCCGCGCTGCTCACGATCTGGGTCTGGACATCGGCATCCTCGCCGACCTGCAGGGCCCGAAGATCCGTATCGAGTCGTTCGCCGAGGGCCCGATCGAGCTGCAGGAAGGCCAGCGCTTCACGCTCGACACCGCGCTCGGCACCAAGGCCGGCGATGCCACCCAGGTCGGCTGCGCCTATGCGGGCCTGCCGCGCGACGTCGTCGCCGGCGACATCCTGCTGCTCAATGACGGCGCCATCACCATGCGTGTCGACCGCGTCGCCGATACCCGCGTCGAATGCACCGTGCTGCTCGGCGGCCGGCTATCGGACCGCAAGGGCATCAACAAGCAGGGCGGCGGATTGTCCGCCGCGGCGCTGACCGACAAGGACAAGGCCGATCTGCAGACCGCCGTCGGCCTCGACGTCGACTTCATCGCGGTGTCGTTCCCGCGCACCGCCGCCGACATGGAGGAAGCCCGCAGCCTGGTCCAGGCCGCCGGCGGCCAGTGCAGCCTGGTGGCGAAGATAGAACGCGCCGAGGCGCTGCAGTGCCTGCGCGAGTTGGTCGCCGCCAGCGACGCGGTGATGGTGGCGCGCGGCGATCTGGGCGTGGAAATCGGCGACGCCGAGCTGCCCGGCTGGCAGAAGCGGATCATCGCCGAGGCCCGCGAGCAGAACAAGATGGTGATCACCGCGACGCAGATGATGGAATCGATGATCACCAGTCCGATTCCTACGCGCGCCGAGGTGCTCGATGTCGCCAATGCCGTCATGGACGGCACCGATGCGGTGATGCTGTCGGCGGAGACCGCGACCGGCCGCTACCCGGTCAAGGCCGTCGAGGCGATGGCGCGCGTCTGCAGCGGTGCCGAGAACAGCCTGCCGATCATTCCGCGCCGCGATTCGATGCGCTTCGACACGCACTTCCAGCGCATCGATGAGGCGATCGCCATGGCCGGCGCCTGGACCGCGCGGCACATGCACGCCGACGCGATCATCGCGCTGACCGAATCCGGCACCACGGCGCTGATGATGTCGCGCAGCGAGACCCTGATCCCGATCTTCGCGCTGACGCCGCACGAGAAGACGCGGCGGCGCATGGCGATGTGCCGCGGCGTCTATCCGGTGGCGTTCACGCCGAGCCAGATCGAGGGCCTGACGCCGGTGCGCGAGGCGCTGGCCGTGCTGCAGTACCGCGGCGCGATCCACGACGGCAACCGCGTGCTGATCACCAAGGGCGACGCCAGCGGCTCCGGCGGCACCAACACGATGAAGATCGTCACCGTCGGCGACAGTCACCACTGACTTCCACCGCAAGGAGCTGCGCGATGGTCGCAAGCCACCCGCTCACCGTCATCGGCCACCGCGGCGCGCGGGGCCTGGCGCCGGAGAACACCCTGCTCGGCCTTGATACCGGCATCCGTCGCGGCGCCAGCTGGCTGGAGTTCGACGTCCAGCTCGCGCACGACGAGCTGTGGCTGATGCACGATCTCACGGTCGACCGCACCACCGACGGCCGCGGCCCGCTGTGGGAGCTGACGCCGCGGCAGATCCGTGCGCTGGACGCCGGCGAAGGCCAGCATGTGCCGACGCTGTCGGAGGCGCTGGACCTGATCGGCGATCGCGCCGGCATCAACATCGAGCTGAAGACCTGGAACGGCACCGCGCGCGCGGTGGCTCAGCTGCTGCGCCGCTACCTCGACGAGGGCTGGCCGGCGGAGCGCTTGCTGGTGTCGTCGTTCCACCATCCGGAGTTGTGGGAGTTCCGCCAGCTGCTACCGGAAGTGCCCATCGGCGCGCTGTTGTGCGGGGTGCCGCTGGACTGGGCAGCGCCGGCCAGCGAGCTGGGCGCGCGCGTGCTGGCGCTGTCGAGCGAGTTCGTCGACGCTCAACTGGTGGCCGACGCACACGCGCGCGACCTGCAGGTCTACGTCTATACCGTCAACGATCCCGAGGAGATGCGCGCTCTGCGCCGGCTCGGCGTCGACGGCTTGTTCAGCGACTACCCCGACCGCGCCGTCGCCGTGGCGCAGTCGGGGTAGGGCCTGTTAACGCGATGGCCACCACTGTGATGCCACCCGCTTTGCGGCCA
>CBINNP010000131.1:0-9883 GCA_966252075.1 uncultured Solimonas sp. | reverse complement strand
ACCGTTCCGCAGATCGGCGCGATGTACAAGGGCGACCGCTCGCGCAAGGAGACGCTGGTCGAATACGGCTTCCGCCTGCCGAGCGCGATGGATAACCGGCCGCTGCGCTTCGATGAATTCGAGCGCATCAGCCCGCAGGCGATCTATGTGTCGGCGACGCCCGGCAACTACGAGAAAGAGAAGTCCGGCGACGCGATCGCCGAGCAGGTCGTCCGTCCGACCGGACTCGTCGATCCGGTCACCGAGATTCGCCCGGCCTCTTCGCAGGTCGACGATCTCCTCGGCGAGATCCGCCTGCGCGTCGACAAGCAGGAACGCGTGCTGGTCACCGTGCTGACCAAGCGCATGGCCGAGGACCTTACCGACTATCTCTCCGAGAACGGCGTCAAGGTCCGCTACATGCACTCCGACGTCGACACGGTCGAGCGCGCCGAGATCATTCGCGATCTGCGCCTGGGCCTGTTCGATGTGCTGGTCGGCATCAACCTGTTGCGTGAGGGCCTGGACCTGCCGGAAGTCTCGCTGGTGGCGATCCTCGATGCCGACAAGGAAGGCTTCCTGCGCTCGGAGCGCTCGCTGATCCAGACCATCGGCCGCGCCGCCCGCCATCTCAACGGCAAGGCGATTCTCTACGCCGACCACGAAACCGATTCGATGAAGCGTGCCCTCGGCGAAACCGAGCGCCGCCGCGACAAACAGATCGCCTTCAACAAGGCGCACGGCATCACGCCCAAGGGCGTGCAGAAGAAAATCGCCGATGTCATGCGCTACGGCTACGAGGACTATCAGGTCGGCGCCGCCCTCAAGGCCGCCGAAGTCGCCGCCAAATACGACACGCTGCCGCCGGACCAGATGGCGAAGAAGGTCGCCAAGCTGGAAAAGGAAATGAAAGCGGCGGCGCAGAATCTCGAGTTCGAGAAAGCCGCCAAGTTGCGCGACGAAATCCGCAAGCTGCGCGAGCGCGCCCTGGTCAACGCCGCCTGAGCCCGCTCAGGCGAACACGAGCTGAAACCCACGGGGGAAAATGTGCGTCTTACTCTTGTCCGGACCGCCCTGCTGGCCGGCCCGCTGCTATGCGGGCTCGCCGCCTGTTCCAAATCGCCGACCGCAGAAATCGCGACCTCCGAAATCTCCGAGCTGCCGCAGTCACCGCCGGCCGCCGGCACGCCCGGCCTCTCGTGCCGCTTCGACGGCAGCTCCTACGAACACGCGCACGAAGCCTGCTTCAAGCACCCCGACGGCATCGGGCAGTACCTGATCTGCGAGAACGGCGTCTGGCGCCGCTCGCGCTACTGCGAACTGCCCTGACGCAGCGCGCAGGCCACGCGCGTGCATGGCGCGACTGAAGCTGGCCCACGCTTTGGCGTGAGCCACTTCGATCGTCGCCACCTGTGACATCGCTAGAAGGGCCCGGCAGATCCCAGAGGAATCACGGCGGGAGAACTCATGAAGATCATTGCCGAAGTGAACCGCTTACGGGAGCGGCGGTCACGCCGCGCACTGCGAATGAACAGGCGGGCGAAGCTTCCACTGTAAGGATCTCGGAAACGAAAACGCCGGCTGTTAGGCCGGCGTCGGTACAGCGTGTTGGTAGGCGCGATTGGACTCGAACCAACGACCCCCACCATGTCAAGGTGGTGCTCTAACCAGCTGAGCTACGCGCCTTCGGGGTTTCCGAGGGGCGCGAACAATAACCGGTTTGCCGGGACAGGGCAAGCGTTTTTGCGGCGATGCCGCAGACCACTGCAATCACGCATCGCTTGCCCTTTACCCGCGCGCGAAAACTGCATGAGTCCCGCCCCTGCAGCTCGCCGCGACGGCCTCAGCGCGACTGCAGCAGAGCGTCGACTTCGAGCAGATCGCGCGGCACCAGCGTGCCGGCCGAGAACTTCAGCCGCAGGATCGACAGCAGATAGTCGTAGCGCGACTGTGCATAGTTGCGCTCGGCGGCGAAGCGCTGCTGCTGGGCGTTGAGCACGTCGATCGCCGAGCGCGTGCCGATCTCCAGCCCGGTGCGGCTGGCGTCGTAGGCGGTGCGGCTCGACGCCATCGCCTGCATGTAGGCGCGCACCCGCGCGGCGCCGATCACCACGCCCTGATAGGCCGTGCGGATCTCGCGTTCGGCCTGGCGCTGTGCGCCTTCATGCTCCACCTTGCGCTGCTCACGGGTGGCGACGGCCTCGCGCGATTCCGCCCGCAGACCACCGCCGGCGAACAGCGGCATCCGCACGCCCAGGCCGATCGAGGTGCCGTCGACCTGATACGGGAACGAGCCGGACTGCATGTTGCTGTCGGTGTAGCTGACGCGGGCGCTGAGGGTCGGCAGGCGCTTGGCGTAGGCGGCCTCGACGCCGCGCTCGGCGATGCGGACATTGAGCAGGGCCGCCGCCACTTCCGGGCTCTGCTGCTTGGCCTGGCGCGCCCACTGCTGGACATCGGCCGGCTGCGGCGCCGGCAGCGGAATGTCGACACGCAGACGCGCCAGGCCGAAGCTGGTGGGCGCCTCCTCGCCTGCCGCGTCGCCGGCGTCGGCCGGCAGCGGCTCGCGGGTAATCTCCTCCAGCCGTTCGCGCGCATCGATCAGCGACTGCTTGGCGGCAAGTTCGGCGGCAACGCTGAGGTCGTAGCGCGCCTGCACTTCCTGGGTGTCGGTGACGCTGGCCAGGCCCACGCCGAGCTGCTGCTTGACCCGCTCCAGTTCCTGCGCGAGCGCCTCCATTTCGGCCTTGGACGTGCGGTACGAATCGCTGGCGGCGAGCACGCCGAAGTACGCCTCGGCAACGCGCAGCACGAGGTTCTGGCCATTGGTGCGGTAGTTCAGCTCGGCCAGCGCCACCTGCTCGCTGGACTGCTTGAGCTTGTACCAGGCTTCAAGGCTGAACAGGGGCTGCGTCAGGGTGACGCTGAGGTTGCGATCGTTGCCGTCGATCTTGCGCGCCAGCGGCACGGTGGTGCCCGTGACGGGATCGGGGTAGCGCGCCACCGAATCGGCGTCGTTGATCACGAAATCGTAGCTGGTCGAAATCTGCGGCAGCAGCAGCGCGCGCGCGCGCGGCTGCAGCTGCAGCGCGGCATCGCGGGCATAGCTGGCGGCGCGGAAGGCGCTGTCGTTGAGCACCGCAAGCTCGTAGACGCGCAGCAGGTCGTTGGCCTGCGCGAGGCCCGGGACAAGCAGCACGAGACAGATCAGTCGGGACAGGAGCGACATGGGAGGTTCCAGGTATAGCGGAGCGAAAGAAGACGATCGCGCCTAGCCCACGGCGGGCGGCACGGCCAGACGGTTACGCAGAAAATCGATGAAGGCATCGAGACGGCCTTCGCTGGCCAGCGTTCTCGGCATGCCGGTGATCAGCTCGACGCGGTCCTCGACGCCGACCAGCACCGAGAAGGCGCTGCCCGGCCACGGCACGCCGAACATTCCCCGCAGCGTGAAGCCCGGGGCGCTGTAGTCGGCGGTATCGCAGCGGCCGAGGTTGGAGATGGCGGCGGTCTCCATCGGCCTCTGGCGCTGGTAGTTGCGGTCGGTGCGCGACAAAAGGCGATCGACCCAGGTGAACGGCAGCGCACGCAGCCAGTCGGCCTGCGGCCGCCACGCGGCCTCCATGCGCTGCGCCAGCATCGCCTGCAGGCGCTCGCGGAACTGTTGCGGACCGTCGCCCGGCTGCAGCGGCACCAGCAGCATGCTGGAGTAGTTGCCGGTCGAGTGCAGGCCCGGCAGATGGCGGCGCAGATCGACCGGCACCATGATCAGCGCCGGCAAGGGGCTGTGGCGGTGCGCAAACTCGGCCATCGCCGCGGCGATGCGCGGCAGCAACTGCGACTGCGGCGGACCCAGCGCGACACGTCGCCAGGTATCGCCTCGCTCGCTGCCCCGCGGCGCACCGGTCAGCCAGCTGGTCTTGATGTGCTTGGAATCCGAGCGCCTGACGCCCAGGCTGGCCATCAGCTGCGTGTCGCTGAACGCGGCGTTGCAGGGCTGCAGCGCTTCGCCGCGCAACGCACGGAACAGTTCCTTGATGAACAGCAGCACGCCGCTGCCGTCCATCACCGCATGATGCAGACGCAGGATCACGAACACGCCGCCACTGCGCCGGCGGGCGATGCTCAGCTCGATGCTGAAGCCGTCGTACAAGGACATCGGCGGCTCGTAGATGAACTCGCTGCCCTGCTCCGACCGGCCATCCCAGCTGCAGTCGTCGATGAAGCGCAGCCGCGGCGGCGGCGCGTCGCTGCGCCAGTACGTCTTGCGGCGGCGGCCGTAGAGGCGCATCCGCGTCTCCGGATGGGCGGCCGTGACGGCATCGAGCGCGGCCTGCCATTGCTGCGGCGTCAGCGTGCTGTCGCCCTCCAGCACGAACACGCCCTCGCGCGCGCGCTCGTGCGTGCGCGGATGCGAGCCGATCGAAGCGTGGTAGTACTCGATCACCGACATCGGCCGCTCGATGAAGGTCTGCGGCTGCAGTGGCGGCAAGGCGGGCGCCGTATCAGATCGATCTGAGCGCATCGACGATCTCCAGCCGGGCCGCCCGCAGCGCCGGCAGCACGCCGCCGAGCACGCCCATGAACACCGAGAACATCAGTACCTGCACGGCGATCGCCGGCGTCAGGATCAGCCGGAACACCACCTCGGAAAACGTCTGCACATTGGTGGTCGAGATCTCGACCAGCTGCATGAAGGCGGCCGCGATCAGGCCCACCAGACCGGCGAACAGGCCGAGCAGCATGGCCTCCTGCATGAAGGTGCTGACAATGTTGGCGCGGCGGAAGCCCAGGGCGCGCAGGGTGCCGATCTCGCGCGTGCGGCTGGCGACGCTGGCGTACATCGTGATCATCGCGCCGATGATCGCGCCGATCGAAAAGATCACCGTGATCGTCTGGCCGAGGATGCTGATGAAGTTGGCCAGCTTCTCGGACTGGTCGGCGTAGAAATCGGTCTCGCGCTTGATCGCCAGCTTGAGCTGCGGCTGGGCCGCCAGCGCGGCAGCGAAGATGTCGTAGCTGCCGGTGTCGCGCAGACCGACCACGACCGTCGAATACGCGTTGCGGCGGAACGCCTGCATCATCTGCTCGCCGTCGCCCCACAGTTCGGAGTCGAAGCCGCTGCCGCCGGCGTCGAAGACGCCGACCACGGTCCAGTCACGCAGGCCGAAGCTGACGCGATCGCCGATCGCCAGGCCGATCTTGCCGCGCGCCATCGCCGAGCCGACGATGATCTCCGAGGAGCCGGGCCGGAAGCTGCGCCCGGCGACGATCTTCGCCTGCGGCCGCATCGCCAGGCCGGTGACGCCGGTGCCCCGCACCACGACATTGGCGAGACCGCCGCCGTCGCGACGCGGCAGGTTGACCAGCACCAGCATTTCGCGCGTCATCTTGGGCACGCCGCCGGCATCCGAGGCCAGGCCCGGCAGCGTCGCGATCAGGTTGGCCTGCTCGCGGGTCACGCTGCTCTGCACCTCGGTCTGCGCGCCCTGGCGCATGATGATGACGTTGTCCTGCGAGCCGGTGCCGCCGAGCGTGTGGCGCAGGCCTTCGGCCATCATCAGCACGGTGGCAAACACGAACACCACCAGCGCCATGCCGGCGGCGGTGAGAAGCGTCGTGAGCTTGCGCGCCATCAGATTGCGCGCGACATACGAGAACGACAAGCCGCTGACGGCGCTCACGTCACCGCCCTCAGGCCGTCGACGACGCGGATGCGCGCGCTCGCCAGCGCCGGCGCCAGCGCCGCGCAGAGGCCGATCAGCACCGCCGCCGCGAACTGCAGCATGATGGTCAGCGGCATGACATCGAACACCGCGAACAGATCGCGCGTGGCCTTGAAGAAGGCCCCGGCAAGCGGGAACGTCAGCGCGATGCCGAGCAGGCCGCCGGCCAGCGACAGGCTCAGCGATTCGCCGATGATCAGCGCCGACACGAAGCCGTCACTGAAGCCCAGCGCCTTGAGCGTGGCGTACTCGCGGGTGCGCTCGCGCGCCGCCATCGCCATGGTGTTGGCCATTACGGCCATGATGATCAGCACCACCACGTAGGCGACCGTCTGGATCGCCAGCAGGATGGTGTCGACCATGGCGATGAAGCCGAGCTGGAAAGCCTTCTGCGTCTCGGTGCGCGTCTCCGCCAGCGAGTTGGCGAAGTCGGCGTCGATGGCCGAAGAGATCGCGGCGGCCTGCGCCGGCTGCTCGATGTCGATGACGAACACGCCGACACGGTCCGCCAGGCTGGGCAGCGCCGCCTTCATCGTCTCGTCGACGTAGTCCCAGTGCAGCAGGAACTGGTTCTCGTCGGTCTTGTCATCGATGCCGCGATAGATGGCGCGCACCGTGAAGCTCCAGTCGCCCGGATAGATCGTGCCCTTCAGCGGCACCGTGTCTCCCAGCTTCCAGTTGTACTTGCGCGCCAGCTTGGCACCGACGACGACTCCGCGACGATCACGCTGGAACGCGTCGAGCTGATCCGGCGGCACCACGAACTCCGGATACAGCCTGAAGTAGCTGTCGGCATCGACGGCGAACTGCGCGAAGAAGTTGCGCTCGTTGAGGTAGACACCGCCGAACCAGTTGGCCCAGCTGACGTCCTTGACCCCCTGCACGCGGCGGATGCGGGGTGCGTACGTCACCGGCAGCGAGAAGCTCAGCGAGGCGGCGTTGCGCGTGATCAGGCGCGCCGCCGAACTCAGCTCGGCGCCGGCGTACCAGGAGTCGACGACAGTACGCAGCAGGCCGAAGGAGACGATCGCCACGGCGATGCCGGCCATCGTCAGCAGTGCGCGCAGGCGATGCCGCATCATGTTGCGCCGCGCCAGCTTGAAGACGTAGCCGCCGAGCACCTCAGTACGCTCCCGGCCCGTCGAGCAGCACACCCTTTTCGAGATGGACCAGGCGCCGCGCGCGGGCCGCGCACTTGGGATCGTGGGTGACCATGACGATGGTCTTGCCCAGCTCGGTATTGAGGCGGTCGAGCAGCGACAGCACGTCGTCGGCCGACTGCCGGTCCAGATCGCCGGTGGGCTCGTCGGCGACCACCACGGTCGGATCGGCAATCAGCGCGCGGGCGATGGCGACGCGCTGTTGCTGACCGCCGGACAGCTCGTTGGGATAGTGATCCATGCGATCCGACAGACCCACCATGGCCAGCGCCGTCTCGACGTGCTCGCGTCGCTCCGCACGGCTCAGCCCGGTCAGCAGCAGCGGCAGCTCGACATTCTCGAAAGCGTTCAGGACCGGCATCAGGTTGTAGAACTGGAACACGAAGCCGACGTGGGCCGAGCGCCAGCTGGCCAGCTCGCTCTCGGGCAGCGCGGCGATGTCGACGCCGCCGATCAGCAGCGAGCCGCTGCTCGGCTTGTCGATGCCGGCGATGAGGTTGAGCAAGGTGCTCTTGCCGGAGCCGGAAGGCCCCATCAGCGCCACGTAGTCGCCGCTGGCGATCTCCAGATCGATGCCGAGCAGCACCGGCACCGGCTGGCTACCGCGCTGGTAGGTCTTGCTCAGCGCGCGAATGCTGATCAGAGCGGACATCAGCGCTCCGCTGCCAGCTTGATACGGCTGCCATTGACGATCTTGCCGGGCTCGAGCACCACGGTGTCGCCGACTTTCAGCGCGCCTTCGACCGCCACCACCGCGCCCAGCGTTGCACCGGTGGTCACCGGCACCTCACGCGCGAGGTCGGCATCCGGCACGTAGACGACGCGACGGCCGCCGCGCTCGGCCAGCGCCGAGGGATTGACCGCGAGCACCGGCTTGTTCTGCTCGGCATCGACACGCTGCGACAGGAAGCTCACGCGTGCGCTCATGTCCGGCAGGATGCTGGGGTCCGTATCGAGGATGCGCACCTTGGTCGTGACCGTCGCGCTGGAGCGATTGACGGCCGGCACCACCACGCTGACCTCGCCGCGGAAGCGGCGCTCGGGGAAGGCGTCGAGCGTGATCTCGCAGGGCTGGCCGACCTTGATCTTGGCCAGCGACGCCTCCGAAACGTCGGCGTTGACCTCCAGCGTGCTCATGTCGGCGAGTTCCAGCAGCGAGCCCTTGGCGTCGGCGGACGAGGACACCGGCGTGACGATGTCGCCGATGTTGGCGTTGCGCGAGATCACGGTACCGTCGAACGGCGCGCGGATCTGCGTGTAGTCGATGCCCGTTCGCGCGAAGGCCTCGTCGGCCTGAGCGGCCGCCAGCGACGCCTGGCTGCTGGCGACATTAGCCTTGGCGCGCGCCAGCCGCGAGCTGGCGTCCTGCAGGTTGAGCAGCGAGACCAGCTTCTTGTCGAACAGCGTCTGGGTGCGCTGCAGATTGGTGGTGGCGTCGCTGAGTTCGCTCTGCGCGGTGGTCACCGCCGCCGCCGCCACCGCGGTATTGGCCACCGAGGCGCGATGGCGCGCCTCGACATCCTGGCTTTCGAGACGGGCGATGACTTCCCCGGCCTTGACCTGATCGCCCTCGCTGGGGCCGATCCAGATCAGGCGGCCGGTGCCCTTGGCCGACACCGCGGTCTTGCGTTGCGCGACGACGTAGCCGGTGGCGCTGAGCAGTTCGTACTGTTGCGAGGGCCAGGCGCTGACGACCTGGGAGGTCTGCACCGTGCGCGTCTTCGGCATCTGCGTCCAGACGCCGGCGCCGACCGCGGCCGCGATCAGCAGCAGCCAGGGCCAGCGCGTGCGCCGGCGACGCGTGGCTGGCGACGCGGTACCGGCCTGGCGGTGAACGCGCAGCTTGTCGAGATCGAGGTCTTTCAAGGCAGTGATCCTGGAGTTGAGAAATGACGGCGGTACGCATCGACCAGCGCATCGAGCTGGCCTTCGTGGTTGTACGCGGCCGGGGCCGCGAACGAGGCGATGACGCCGTCCGGTGAATTGACGAAGATGACGTTGAGCTTGCCGACCGAGCCGGGGATGCCATAGATGCGCCCGGCCTTGAAGCCGGCGAAATCGTAGTGCTCCGGCTTGACCAGCCCCATCGAGACGATACCGCCGGTCGGCAGTGCCGGCGTTACGGTATAGAGAAGCTTGTCGATTTTCGACCTGAGCTTGCGCAGCACCAGCCACAACGGAATCCACAGCAGTGCGCGCGGCAGCGAGCGGCAGTCGGCATAGGCCTTGAGGCGCTGGTTGAGCTGCTGCACCAGACTGCGCGGCGTGGCCTCGGGCTCCACCGTCAGCTGCAGGTAGCCGGTCAGATTGCCGATGCCCATCTCCTGCATGCGCAGGCCGCGATAATCCACCGGAATGGTGAAGCCGACCTCGCCGGTTTCGCGGCGGCGCGCCCACTCGGCCAGGAATACCGCGGTCTTGACCAGCAGCTGCGAGACCTGACGATCCAGCAGCACGCGGCGCCAGACATAGCGCAGCGATGTCCGCTCGCGGCTGCCGGCGGCGGCCGGCGCCAGCACCGGGATGCAATGCTGCTTGGGAGCCGGCGGCTCCTCGGGCAGCTGCGCCTGGTAGCGTGCCTGCACGTCGAGATCGGTCAGCGCCGAGTCCGAACCGAGCAAGGGCTCGCCGCGCAGGGCGCGGCAGACTTCCAGCATCCAGTGCATGCAGCCGCGGCCGTCGATCGCCGCGTGCATCTGGCGAAAGACGATGCGTGTCTTGCCGTCATGGCAGGGCACCAGGAACAGCATGGCAACGGCCTGGCGCGCGTCGAGCTTGTCTTCGAGGAATTCGGCGCCGCGCTCGCTGCTGCCATCCCAGGCGCAGCGCGGCACCTGCCGTACACGCGGGGCGACGCCGCTGTCGACCCATTTCGCCCAGCCCAGCCAGCCGCGCAGACGCACACGGATCGCCGGGTTGGCGGCGGCGGCGCGCTCCACCGCCGCCTGCAGCACGGCCACGTCCACATCGCCCTCGCCTTCGACGATGCCATCGACGTGATAGCGATAAGCGCCGTCG
>CBINNP010000130.1:0-9902 GCA_966252075.1 uncultured Solimonas sp. | reverse complement strand
GGCGAAGGTCTGACCAAGCGCGGCGTCAGCGTCGACGGCCTGCGCACCTACGCAACGCCGCGCCGTCTGGCGGTGACGATCGACGCCGTTGCCGAGCGCCAGCCGGACCAGACCCTCGAACGCCTGGGGCCGGCGCTGGCCGCCGCCTTCAAGGACGGCCAGCCGACGCCGGCGGCGCTGGGCTTTGCCAAGTCCTGCGGCGTCGAGTTTTCCGCGATCGGCGAGAAGGACGGCAAGCTGCATTTCAGCAAGCAGCAGCCGGGCAAGCCGAGCGCCGAGCTGATCGCCGAGATCTTCGAGGAAGCGCTCAAGCAGATGGACGAGCTGGTGCCCAAGCGCATGCGCTGGGGCAGCAGCGACGAAACCTTCGTGCGGCCGCTGCAGTGGATCTGCTGCCTGTTTGGCGCCGACGTGGTGCCGCTGCGCCGCTTCGGCCTCGATAGCGGCCGCAGCACCTACGGCCACCGCTTCCACGCGCCGGCGGCGATCACGCTGGCCGCGCCGGGCGATTACATCGCCGCGCTGAAGAACGCCCATGTCTGGGCCGAGGTCGCGACGCGCAAGGCCGAGATCAGGCGCCAGATCGAAACACAGGCTCAGGCCGCCGGCGGCCATGCGCGCATCACCGACGATCTGCTTGACGAAGTCACCGCCTTGGTCGAATGGCCGGTCGCGATCACCGGACACTTCGAAGCGCGCTTCCTGGAACTGCCGCCGGAAGTGATCGTAGCCACCGTCGAAACCAACCAGCGCTACTTCACCGTGTTCAAGGACGCGGCGCTGACGCAGCTGACGCATGCCTTCATCACCGTCGCCAACATCGAGTCGCGCGATGTCGCACAGGTCATCACCGGCAACGAGCGCGTGGTGCGCCCGCGCCTGAGCGACGCGATGTTCTTCTGGCAGCAGGATCTCAGGCAGCCGCTGGCGGCGTATGGCGACAAGCTCGCCAGCGTGACCTTTCAGAAGGATCTGGGCAGCACCGGCGCCAAGGTCGGGCGCGTCGCGCAGCTGGCCGGCCACATCGCCGCGCAGCTCGGCAGCGAGGTGACGGCGGCCGTGCGCGCCGCCACGCTGGCCAAGAACGACCTCGTCACCAAGATGGTCTACGAGTTCCCGGAACTGCAAGGCTTGATGGGCGGCTACTACGCGGCGAGGTCCGGCGAGAGCGCTGCCGTCGCCACCGCGATCCGCGAGCACTACCTGCCGACGCAGCAGGGCACGCCGATTCCGTCGACTCGTGAAGGCCAGATCGTCGCGCTCGCCGACAAGCTCGACACGCTCGCCGGCATCTTCGCGATCGGCGCCAAGCCGAGCGCCAGCAAGGATCCGTACGCGCTGCGCCGCGCCGCGCTGGGCGTGCTGCGCATCTGCCTCGAAGCTGAACTGCCGCTCGATCTGCGCGCACTGCTGGGAGCCGCGCTCGACGCACAGCCGGCCGGCAAGCGCGAGGCGGCCACGCTCAACGAGCTGGTGGAGTTTGCGCTGGAGCGCCTGCGTGCCTACCTGGTCGGCCAGCCCTTGGATGGCCGCGCGATCACGGTCGAGATGTTCGAAGCAGTGCGCGCGCTCGGCATCACCGCGCCGCTGG
Source organism: uncultured Solimonas sp. (assembly GCA_966252075.1). Taxonomy (GTDB): domain Bacteria; phylum Pseudomonadota; class Gammaproteobacteria; order Nevskiales; family Nevskiaceae; genus Solimonas. Next base: position 8,311 of record CBINNP010000130.1, on the reverse strand, counting down.
ATTTCCGGCAGCGCCTGCACGCCGTGCATGGCTTCGTCGCCAACGAGGCAGCGCCGAATCTGGCCGCCGCCAACAAGCGTGTCCGCAACATCCTCAAGCAGGCCGGTGAGGTCAACAGCACGGTCGACCCGGCGCGCTTCGAGCACGCCGCCGAGAAATCACTGTTTGCCAAGCTGGAAGAAGTCGAAGCGCAGAACGCCGGCGCCGACTACACGCAGCAGCTGCTCAACCTTGCCTCGCTGCGTGCGCCGGTCGATGCCTTCTTCGACGGCGTGATGGTCAACGCCGACGATGCCGCGGTGCGCGCCAATCGCCTCGCACTGCTGCGCAAGTTCGACATCGCCTGCCGCTCGGTGGCGGATCTTTCGCAGCTGCCGGGCTGACCCTCACCCCCAACCCCTCTCCCGCGATGCGGGAGAGGGGAGTTAGTGCTGTTCCCTTCTCCCGCTTGCGGGAGAAGCTGCCCCGCAGGGGCGGATGAGGGCGCGCTACTGCAGATAAACCCGCTTCAACGTCGCCAGATCCACCGCCGTCAGACCGATCTCCTTCTGCAGATAGCCGTCCACCGAGCCCCATTTCTCGTCGATCGCCGCGAAAGCGCCGCGCAGGAACGGCCCCTGCGCGTCCTGCAGCGGCTGCGGAGTCTTCCACTCGGCTGATTGCTGCATCTTGAGAAACATCTGGCCGGCCGGATCCTTGCCCCACACTGCCGGGTCGAGCTGCGGCATTTCGAACTGCGGACGGCGCAGCTTCGTCGACAGCAAGTAGTCGGCGGTGACGGTATCGCGATCGACGCCCAGCGCCGTCAGGACCACCGCGCTGACGAAACCGGTGCGATCCTGCCCCGCCGAGCAGTTGTAGACGATCGGCTGCTGCTTGTTGAGCAGCGCATCGAAGACCAGGCGGATCTGCGGCGCCAGCATCTCGGGGAAATTGCGGTAGATGTCGGCGCCATTGCGGACCTGCGCGCCCGTGCCGATGCCGGCGGCGCGCAACAGGTCGGCCATCGAGTAGCCGACCGCGGTGTATGGCACGCCGGTGATGCGCGTCGGCGCCATCACCCGCTCCTCGCTCGACCGCAGATCGATCAGCTGCGCAATGCCCAGCGCCCGCACCGCCTCGACGTCGGCCGGCGTCAGCAAGGGCTGGCCGCCGGAGCGGTAGATCAGGCCCCAGCGCACGTGCTTGCCGCCGGCGGCGGAATAGCCGCCCAGGTCGCGGAAATTGGAGCTTTGTTCGAGCCGAACTTCGCGCTCGGCCACTTCCACTTGCTGGCGATCTTTGCCGTCGACCAGCAGGAAGTAATGGCGCGCACGGTCGGTGACCAGCAGCGAGTAGTGTCCGTCGTCGTCGGCGCGCGCCAGCAGCTTCGCCTTGCCGATCGCCGCCTGCGGGCTGCCGGATTCATAGACATCGACGGGATGATCGGCGCTCCAGCGGATGTCGAGCGTGCCGGCATCGCTGCGCTCGACCTGCGCTGCGCTGATCCTGGCGTGGGCCAGCGACGGCAGGCCCAGCACCAGCGAGGCAGCCGCGACGAGGTATAGGTGTCGGTTCATGGCGAGGCTCGGTCAATGTCGGTTAGAAGCGGATGATCGCGTCGGCACCGAAGGTGCGCGGCTCGTTGAAGATCGCGTAGGTGCCCAGCGCCGCGGAGTGGTTCTTGAGGAAGGCGTGCTCCTCGTCGAGCAGGTTGCGCGACCACAGCGCGAACTCCGCGGTGCCGCCGGTCTGGCCCAGGCTGATCTCGCCCAGCGCGAGGCGGCCGTTGACGATGAACGAGTCGTCGCTGAGCGTCGGATCGGTGGTGCTGGTGTAGTAGCCGTCCGCCCAGTTGCCGTCCAGATGCGCCTTGAGGATCACGCTCGCCAGCGGCACGACGTAGTCGACGGCGACGCTGCCGGCGTTTTCCGGCGTGTAGAGCGGCAGCACCGGCACCAGCGGATTGCCGGCCGCGAACGGATTGCTCGCCTGCTCCTGGCTGACGTCGGTGTAGGCGTAGCCGAGCGTCAGCGTCAGGCCGCGCAGCGGCATCAGCATGAAATCGGCCTCGACACCCTTGGACTTGCCCTTGCCCTGCGCGTTGACGGTTTCCAGCGTGGTGCGCGTGTTGGGCGGAATCAGGTCGGCGCTGAAATCGACCTGCATGTCCTTGAGGCTGGCGGTATAGAGCGCCAGATTGAAGCGGGCACGGTTGTCCCAGAACTGCGTCTTGGTCCCCAGTTCGAAAGCCGAAACTTCTTCCGGATCGAAGCTGCGGTAGGTCAGCGAACGCGAGTTGGCGCCGCCGGCCTTGTAGCCGGTGCTCCATTTGCCGTAGACAAGCGCCGAGTCGCTGAGGTCGTAGGCGAGATTGATCATCGGGTCGAAGCGATTCCATGAATCGTCGAACGACACCGGCCCGGTGACGCAGGCGCCCCCGGCCTCGCATACCGTCGGCTCCGCGCCGTTGACCGTGGTCAGCACGCCTTTCTTCTCGTCCTTAGACCAGCGACCGCCCGCCGTCAGGTGCAGGCGCGAATCGAGCATCGCCGGCGTCCAGGTGGCCTGGCCGAACAGGCCGAGGCTGTCGGTCTTGACCCGGCTGGCGCGATCGACGCGGATCTGGTCGAGCGGCGGAAGACTGACGACCGTGTACGCGGTGCCGTCGTCGTTCCACCGCAGCGTCTGCGGGCTCTGCGCGTTGTCGCCGACCTTCTCGTGGAACAGGAAGGCGCCGACGACGTACTGCAGCTGCGCGCTGCTGCCGATCAGTTGCAGCTCCTCGCTGTACTGGTGCTGGTCGACCTGGGCGAGGCTGTAGCGGCTGAACAGGCCGTTGGGCGCGAAGGCCGACAGGTTGACCGCGCCGTTGTCGAACTGCGATTGCTTGAGCGAGCGATAAGCGCCGATCGACTTGATCTCGAGGTGCTCGGCCAGGCTCCACGCCAGCGTCAGCAGGTGCCCGTCGGTCTCGCCGACGCTGGGCTCCAGCGGCGAGCCGATGTTCGCGGTCTCGGCGCGCTCGGGCTGCAGGCTCATCAGCGGCGCACGCGGCACGCTGCCGGCCTCCAGCGACTGCACGTAGTACGGCGTGGTCGCATCGCGGGAGACGTCATAGGCGTAGGTCGCCTCGAAACCATCGAGCGGTTTCCACAGCGCCGCGGCGCGCAGGCCGCGCTTGTCGTAGGAATTGAAATCCGGCTGGCCTTGCAGCGGGTTCTCGACAGTGCCGTCGCGGCGTGCCATCAGGCCGTCGATCTTGACGTTGATGTCATGAAAGCGCGGCAGGTCCAGATGCACGTCGCTGTGCGCACCGCCGTAGTTGCCGAGGCCAAAGCTGCTGTTGAGATGGAACTCGCCGCTGGGCTTCTTGGTGACGATGCTGATGGCGCCGCCTTCGGTGTTGCGGCCGAACAGCGTGCCCTGCGGGCCCTTGAGCACTTCGATGCGTTCGACGTCGTAGAGCGCCGTACCCAGGCCCTGGGCGCGGCCCAGATAGACGCCATCGACGTAGACGCCGACGCCCTGGTCTCGCGCCGGCTGGTTGGCATCGCTCATCGCGCCGATGCCGCGCATGCCGATCGCCAGCGCCGAACTGCGCGCGAAGAACGGTGCCACGCGCAGCGAAGGAATCGCACCGTCGCCCAGGTCCGCCAGCGAGATCACGTGGCGATCGGCCAGGGCGTCGCTATCCAGCACGGAGATGGAGATCGGCGTGGCCTGCAGATTCGTCTCGCGCTTCTGCGCGGTGACGATCACGTCCTCGATGCCGTCAGCAGGCTCCGGGGCGGGGGCTGCCACCGCCGCAGCGATCTGCTGCTCGGGATCCTGCTCCTGCGCCGCAGCGGCAAATGAATACGAGAGCGCCGCACAGATGGCGGCGAGGCGGGTACGGCGGAATTGGGACATGGTGGCCTGTGTGTGCAACGTGAATAGACATCCGGTCTATTCAAGCCGGCCGATGTGACACTGGCTTTGGAATCTGATGACAGTTCTGCAGATGCCGACACCGCACCCCGGTAAACTTCACGGCACCCGCGGTGCGCGCCGCCGATACCAGCCAGGATGCAGACGCATGAAAGTCGTCATTCTCGATCGCGACGGGGTGATCAACGAGGATTCGCCGGACTACATCAGGTCGCCGGCGCAATGGCTGCCGATCGCCGGCAGCCTCGAAGCGATCGCGCGGCTCGGCCACAGCGGCTGGCGCGTGTTCATCGCCACCAACCAGTCCGGCCTCGGCCAGCAACTGTTCGACTACGACGCCTTCGCGGCGATCAACGCACGCCTGCACAAGCAGCTGGCCGAACTCGGCGGTCGCGTCGACGGCATCTTCTTCGCGCCGGACCACCCGGATGCGCCCACGCCGCAGCGCAAGCCCGGCCCCGGCATGCTGCTGGATCTGGCGCGGCGGCTCGGCGTCACTCTGGAGGGCGTGCCGATGCTCGGCGATTCATGGCGCGACCTGCAGGCCGCGCGCGCGGCCGGCGCGCGGCCGGTGCTGGTGCGCACCGGCAACGGCCGCAAGACCGAACAGAAGCACCGCGACGAACTGGACGGCGTCGAGGTCTATGACAGCCTGGCGGATTTTACCGCGGCCCTGCTGAGTGCCGACAAGCGCAGGAGCGGCTGAGCCTCAGCGCCCGCAGACCGCGTAATCCTCGCGGCGGCGGTCGATCGCCACGCCCACGGCCTTGACGCCGGCAACCGCGCCGGGCTTGTCGATCGCCAGCTTCAACGTGGCAATCGGAAAGCCGTCGAACAGTTCGCGGGCAATCTTCTCGGCCAGCGTCTCCAGCAGCGCCGGCTGCAGGGTTTCGGCGATCTTGCGCACGACGTCGGATACGGCGGCGTAATCAACCGCGTCGCGGACGTGATCGCTGGCGGCGGCCTCGCGCGTATCGACACCCATTTCCAGATCGAAGATCAGCGGCCGCAGCAAGGTGCGCTCCCAGCCGTGGATGCCGATGATCGTCTCGACTTCGAGACCGCGGATGAAAACCTTGTCCATACGTCTTTATGCGCTCGCTTCGGGCGGGGTGAGATCGGTCAGCGGCCAGCGCGGCGTGGTGAACAGCGCGCCGGCCGGGTCGCGGCCCTGCGCGCGGCGCGCCCAGCCGGCGTACGCGATCATCGCGCCATTGTCGGTGCAGAACGCCTGGCGCGGGAAGAACAGTTCGAAGTCCTGCCGGCGGGCCAGCGCGCCGAGCTTGTCGCGCAGCCGGCGATTGGCGCCGACGCCGCCGGCCACCACCAGCCGCTTGAAGCCGGTGGCATCGAGTGCGCGGTGGCACTTGATCTGCAGCGTGTCGGTCACGGCTTCCTGGAACGAGGCCGCGAGGTCGGCGCGGGTCGCATCGTCGGCGTCGCGCGGCAGGGCCGTCAGCACCGCCGTCTTCAAACCGCTGAAGCTGAAATCGAGGCCTGGGCGATCGGTCATCGGCCGCGGGAACTTGAAACGCGTCGCCGAGCCGGTCTCGGCCAGCCTGGCCAGCTCCGGCCCGCCCGGGTATGGCAGGCCGAGCATCTTGGCGGTCTTGTCGAAAGCCTCGCCGACGGCGTCGTCCAGACTCTCGCCGAGCAGCTCGTACTGGCCGACGCCGCGCACCGCGACCAGCAGCGTATGGCCGCCGGACACCAGCAGGGCCACGAACGGGAACGACGGCGCCGGCGATTCCAGCATCGGCGCCAGCAGATGCGCCTCCATGTGATGGACCGCGATCAGCGGCAGCTGCAGCGCGGTGGCGAGCCCGGCGGCGACCGAGGCGCCGACCATCAGCGCGCCGATCAGGCCCGGCCCGGCGGTGTAGGCAATGCCGCCGAGTTCATCGGCGCGCACCCCCGCTTCAGCCAGCACGCCGCGCACCAGGCCGTGGATGCGCGCAACGTGATCGCGCGAGGCCAGCTCCGGCACCACGCCGCCGTACTCGGCATGCAGACGGATCTGGCTGTGCAGCAGATGTGCGCGCAAGCCGGCGCGGCCGTCGTAGACGGCGCAGGCGGTTTCGTCACAGGAGGTTTCGATGCCGAGAATCGGACGGTCGCTCGGCGAGGCAACGGCGGACATGGCGCGCATTGTACGGTGCAAAGCGAGGCGTGATTGCATGCGGCGAAAGTGCAGGCTAGAATCCCGCCCCCTTATTGGCCTCCGTGGCCAAATTTGTCTCAAACGAAACGAAGAGTGATCTGAATGCCTTCTGTCCGCGTCCGCGACAACGAGCCTTTCGAAGTGGCCCTGCGCCGTTTCAAGCGCACCTGCGAAAAAGCCGGTGTCCTGACCGACCTGCGCAAGCATGAGTACTTCGAGAAGCCGAGCCAGGAACGCAAGCGCATGCGCGCCGCTGCGGTCAAGCGCCAGGCCAAGAAAGTGCAGCGCGAATCGAATCGCCGCATCCGCCTGTTCTAAACAGCGGTTAACGGTACGCAGTACCCGCGACCCCGGCCTCAAAACCGGGGTTTCGTTGTTTGTGTCGCATCCTGGAGCCCGCGCATGTCCGATCTGAAGACCCGCATCACTGAAGACGTCAAGGCGGCCATGAGGGCCGGCGAGAAGGACAAGTTGACGGTCCTGCGCATGCTGCAGGCCGAGCTCAAGCAGCGCGAGGTCGTCGAGTCGACCGAGCTCACCGACGCGGTCGTGCTGACCGCGGTCGAGAAGATGATCAAGCAGCGCCGCGACTCCGAAAACCAGTTCCGCAGCGGCAACCGCCCGGATCTCGCCGACAAGGAAGCCTCCGAGATCCAGATCCTCATCGGCTATCTGCCGCAGCAGCTGAGCGAGGCGGAAGTCGACGCGCTGATCGGCCAGGCGATCGCCGAGACCGGCGCTGCCGGCGGCAAGGACATCGGCAAGGTCATGGGCTGGATCAAGCCCAAGGTTCAGGGCAAGACCGATATGGGCAAGCTGTCGGGCTTGATCAAGGCCAAACTGGGCTAGAGTCGGGCCTACTCTCTTGCTTGTTTTGAAAGTCGCCGCCAGCGATGGCGGCGGCTTGTCAGGACGACATATGGCCCGGATTCCCGACTCCTTCATCCACGATCTGCTCGCGCGAACCGATATCGTCGAGCTGATCGGCGCGCGCGTCGAGCTCAAGCGGGCCGGCCGCGAATACAAGGGGCTGTCGCCGTTCACCAGCGAGAAATCGCCGTCGTTCTTCGTCTCGCCGCAGAAGCAGATGTTCTTCGACTTCAGCTCCGGCAAGAACGGCACGGCGATCTCGTTCCTCATGGAGTACGACCGGCTGAGCTTCGTCGAGGCGGTCGAGGAGCTGGCCAAGCGCGCCGGCGTCGAAGTGCCGCGCGAGGGCGGCAACGAGCCGCGCGTGGTACTCGACGGCCCGCTGGACGCGCTGGCCGCCGCTCAACGCTTCTTCACCGAGCGGCTCAAGCAGGCGCCCGAGGCGATCGCATACCTGAAGAAGCGCGGCGTCAGCGGCGAGACTGCGCGGCGATTCGGCATCGGCTACGCACCGGAGAGCTGGGACGCGCTGACGCAGTTCCTCAAGGACACGCGACACGCGCTGGACGCCGGCCTGCTGATCGAACGCGAGGGCAGCAAGGCCCGCTCGCCTGAAAAGGCGAGTTCAAGCAATGCCTATGACCGCTTCCGCAACCGCGTGATGTTCCCGATCCGGGACACGCGCGGCCGCGTCATCGGCTTCGGCGGCCGCACCCTGGCCAACGACCCGGCCAAGTACCTGAACTCGCCGGAGACGGCGCTGTTCCACAAAGGACGCAATCTCTACGGCCTCTACGAGGCGCGCACCGCGACGACCAGCGCCCTGCCCTGGCTGCTGGTGGTCGAGGGCTACATGGACGTGGTGATGCTGGCGCAGCATGGCATCAGCCAGGCAGTGGCGACGCTGGGTACCGCGACCACGCGCGAGCATCTGCAGCTGCTGTTCAAGTCGACCGCCAAGGTGGTGTTCTGCTTCGACGGCGACCGCGCCGGCCGCGCGGCCGCGTGGCGCGCCCTGGAGCAGGCACTGCCGGAAATGCACGACGGCCGCGAATGCGTGTTCATGTTCATGCCCGACGGCCATGACCCGGATACCTGGGTGCAGCAAAGCGGCGCCGAAGCGTTTCGCGCGCAGATCGATGCGGCGATGCCGCTGTCGCAGTTCCTTCTCGATTCGCTGGCGGCGGGACTGGCACTGGGCAGCGTCGAAGGCCGGGCGCGGCTGGTGGCATTGGCACGGCCGCATCTCGAGAAACTGCCGGCCGGCGCACTGCGCAGCCTGCTGATCGACGAGCTGGCGCGCCGCGCCCGGCTGCCACGTGGCGAGGTCGATGCCATGCTCGGCGGCGGCAAACCGGCGGCGGCAACGGC
>CBINNP010000129.1:0-9996 GCA_966252075.1 uncultured Solimonas sp. | reverse complement strand
TGCGCGGCGCCGAGCGCATCCGGCTCGGTCTGCACGAGGTCCGGCAGATACTGGTGATGGAGGCGCGGCAGCGCGACGATCGCCTTCGGATCGAGGCCGCGCATCCAGCCCTGGATGCCGATCGCGACCATCGTCGGAATGCGGCTGCCGCCCGGCGTGCCGATCACCAGCAGGCCGCGCGGCCCTTCCACGAAGGTCGGCGTCATCGATGACAGCGGCCGCTTGCGCGGCGCGATCGCGTTGGCGCTGGAGCCGACCAGGCCGTAGGCATTGCTGGCGGTGGTCGAGGCGGCGAAGTCATCCATCTCGTCGTTGAGGAACACGCCGGTGCCGGGCGCCAGATACGCCGAGCCGAACGGCAGGTTGATCGACAGCGTGGCGGCGACGCGGTTGCCGTCGCGGTCGACCACCGACAAATGCGTGGTGTGATGGCCCTCGCCGATCAGCGGCACCGGCTTCAGGCTCGCGCTCGGCGTCGCACGCTGCGGATCGACGCTCTGCGCCAGCGCGCGCGCGTGGCTGCGCGAAGCCAGCTCGACCGTCGGCACGCGCACGAAATCCGGATCGCCGAGATACTGCGCGCGCTCGTGATAGGCGCGGCGCAGCGCCTCGATCCACAGATGCGTGGAGGCGGCGCTGCCGTCGTCCTGCCAGCCGAGCACTTCGAGTTGCTGGAACAGCTGCGCCAGCGCGATGCCCCCCGCCGACGGCGGCGGCGCGGTGGTGATGCGGTAGCCGCGGAAATCGAAGACCAGCGGCGTGCGCTCGACCACCTCGTAGCGGCGCAGGTCTTCTTCGGTCCAGATGCCACCGGCAGCCTTGACCGAGCGCAGCAGCTGCGCGGCGACCGGGCCTTCGTAGAAGCCGGCACGGCCGCGCGCCGCCAGTTCGGCGAGCGTCGCCGCCAGCTCCGGCTGGCGCAGCAGGGCGCCACTCTGCAAGGGCTGGCCGCTGGGCATCAGCAAATCCCTGGCAGCCGGCGACAGCTTGGGCGCCGTCTCGACGATCGCCCTGGCGAGCTTCTCATCGACCGCGAAGCCTTCGCGCGCGTAGCGGATCGCCGGCGCCAGCGCTGCTGAAAGTGGTTTGACGCCGTAGCGTTTGGCGATGTGATCGAGCGCCGCCGGCTCGCCGGGGATCGCCGCCGCCAGCGCGCCGTAGCGTGAGCGCGCATCGATGGCCTTGCCCTGCGCGTCCTGGTACATCGTCGCGCGCGCCGCCATCGGCGCGACTTCGCGGCCGTCGACGAAGACGTCGAGCCGGTCGGCCTCGCGGTGCAGCAGCCAGAAAACGCCGCCGCCGATGCCGGAACCGGTCGGCTCGACCACCGCCAGCGCCGCGCTGGCGGCGACCGCCGCGTCGAAGGCGTTGCCGCCGGACGCCATCATCTCCATGCAGGCCTGCGTCGCCAGCGGATGCGCCGTCGCGCACGCGTAGCCCGGTGGCTTCTGCTCGCCCGCTGCGGCAAAGCCGAACGGCGCCGCAACCCAAAGCGCCAGCGCAACAAGGACAGGACGAAAACCGTTCATGCGTGTGCTCCGGCGTGCGGCTGCAGCGGTCTCAGACACCGCCGCTGAGCCGCTTGTATTTGGCCAGCAACTGTTCCGGCGTCTCGGCGTGGTCCGGGTCCAGCGGAATGCAGGCGACCGGACAGACCTGCTGGCACTGCGGTTTGTCGAAATGACCGACGCATTCGGTGCAGCGTTCGGGGTCGATCTCATAGACCTCGATGCCCTGGTAGATCGCCTCGTTCGGGCACACCGGCTCGCAGACGTCGCAGTTGATGCAGTCGAGCGTGATCTTCAGGGCCATGCGCGCATTTTAGCGCCGCAAGCCCGGCCGCGGCCGCGCTACTTGCGCGTCGGCCTGCCGAAGCGCTCGCGCAGGATGGGGATGATCTCTTCCGGCACCAGTTTCTCCACCGGCGCGCCCAGGCCGGCCAGCTCGCGCACCAGCGACGACGACAGGTGTGCGTACTCCGGCGAGGGATTCATGATCACCGTGTCCAGCTGCGGATACAGGTCGCGGTTCATCACCGCCATCTGCTTCTCGTAATCGAAGTCACCGGTCGAGCGCACACCGCGCACCAGCACCGTCACCTTGTGCTCGCGCGCGAAGTCGACGACCAGGCCCGAGAAGCCCTGCACTTCGACGTTCTTGAGCTTCTTGACCACCTTGCGGATCAGCGCGACGCGCTCGTCCAGCGTGAACTTGGGGTTCTTGGCAACGTTGCTGCCGACCGCGACGATCAGCTGCGGAAACATCTTGGCCGCGCGCTTGATGATGTCGTAATGGCCGAAGGTCAGCGGATCGAAAGTGCCGCTGTAGGCTGCAATGACCGTCATGCGTGTTCCCCGTCTGCGCCGGCCCCTGCGGACCGATCCTTAAGCCGCGTTCGCGGGCGTTTGATAGGTAGCGAGGCCGAAGCATACCTGACCGGCCTGCTTGTCCCGCAGCAGCGCAAAGCCCGGAGGCAGCGTCGGCGCGCCGCGTGGCGGCCATTCCAGATAGATGCGGTTATGCGCGCTCAGCAACGGCGGCAGCAACGGCAGCGCGCGCTCCAGCAGGCCTTTGCCGTAGGGCGGATCGAGGAACACCACATCAAACGGCGCCGCCAACTGCGGGATCGCGGCGAAGGCATCGCGCTGCAGCACCTCGGCGTCTTCGGCTTTCAGCTTCTGCAGCGCCTGGCGGATCAGCGCGGCCGAGCGCGCGTCGCTCTCGACGAATCGGCAAGAGGCCGCGCCGCGCGACAGCGCCTCGATGCCGAGCGCACCGGAACCGGCGAACAGGTCCAGGCAGCGCGCGCCGGAGATCAGCGGGGCCAGCCAGTCGAACAGGGTCTGCCGCACGCGATCCGGCGTCGGCCGCACGCCGTTGGCGGCGTCGAAATCGATCAGGCGCGAGCGCCACTGCCCGCCGATCACGCGCAGGCGTCCCTCAGGGCGAAAAGTCATCGGCTCGCGCGACTCAGACCTGCGTGCCGCCGATGGTGATCGCGTCCAGCTTCAGCGTCGGCTGGCCGACGCCGACCGGCACGCTCTGGCCGTCCTTGCCGCAGACGCCGACGCCGGTGTCGAGCTTGAGATCGTTGCCGACCATCGACACCCGCGACAGCGCTTCCGGGCCGTTGCCGATCAGCGTCGCGCCCTTCACCGGCCGGGTGATCCTGCCGTTCTCGATCAGGTAGGCCTCGGAGGCCGAGAACACGAAGTTGCCGGAGGTGATGTCGACCTGACCGCCGCCGAAGTTGACGGCGTACAGGCCCTTCTCGACCGAGGCGATGATGTCGCCCGGCTCGCTCTGGCCGGGCAGCATGTAGGTGTTGGTCATGCGCGGCATCGGCAGCATCGAATAGCTTTCGCGGCGACCATTGCCGGTCGGCGCCACGCCCATCAGCCGTGCGTTGAGCTTGTCCTGCAGGTAGCCGCGCAGCACGCCGTTCTCGATCAGCGTGGTGCACTGCGTCGGCGTGCCTTCGTCGTCGACGCTCAGCGAGCCGCGACGATCCTGCAGGGTGCCGTCATCGACGATGGTGCACAGCTGCGACACCACCTTCTCGCCGACGCGGCCGGAGAAAGCGGAGCTGCCCTTGCGGTTGAAGTCGCCTTCCAGGCCGTGGCCGACGGCTTCATGCAGCAGCACGCCGGGCCAGCCGGGGCCGAGCACCACCGGCAGCTGGCCGGCTGGCGCCGGTACCGCTTCCAGAAGGATCTGCGCCATCCGCACCGCCTCTTTGGCGTAGCGCTCCGGCATGTCGCCGGCGAAGACTTCCGAGTACACCGCGCGACCGCCGCCGCCGGCATGCGCCTGCTCGCGGCGGCCCTGATGCTCGATGATCACCGACACGTCCATGCGCACCAGCGGCCGCACGTCGGCGCTCCAGGTGCCGTCGCTGCAGGCGACCAGCACCGTTTCGTAACTGCCGGACAGCGAGCACATGACATTGATGACGCGCGAGTCGGCGGCCCGCGCGGCCGCGTCGGCGCGGTGCAGCAACTCCAGCTTCTTGTCGGTGGGCCAGCTGGCCAGCGGATCGACCGGCGCGTACAAGGGCTTGACCACGCGCGGCGCGAACGCCTGCACCGCGCCGACCTGACCCTGACGGACGATCGCGCCCGCCGTCTTCGCCGCATCGCGCAGCGCGCCGACGGCGATGTCGTCTGAATACGCCAGGCCCTGCTTGTCGCCGGCGACGGCGCGCACGCCGACGCCCTGCTCGACATGATGCGAGCCCGACTTGATCAGGCTGTCCTCCATCGACCAGGCCTCGGTCACCGCGTGCTGGAAATACAGATCGGCGGCATCGACGCCCGGCTTCATCAGCCGCGACAGCAGATCGGCGACGCCGCGTTCGTCGAGCTCGGCGGGATCGAGGAAGGTTTGGCGGGCCAGCGCGAAGGAGTCGGTCATGTATGCAAGATGGGGGCAAAAAGAAGGCGCGCAAGCAGGCTTGCGCGCCCTCACCATACCCTGCCCGCCGCCGCGCGGATAGCCGCGCCTCGTGCGGTGGCCGCGTTCAGCGCAGGCCGGCTCGCCGCTACCGCGTCGTCATCGGCCACCGGGCCCGGATGCCGCCGCCACGCGGCCGGCAGCGCGCGGGCGGCGCGCCGCGTGCAAGCGCCGCGCGCCCTGCGGGGCGCTGCCCGGCGCGGCCGTATGGCCGCCCCGGGCACCTAGAAATGAGTACTGAGCCGCCGGTGTGAAAGCGCCGGGAAACTGCTGCGCAGCTCGGCCTGACGCGCCGCGTCGCGTCGCGCCAGCACCACCGCGGGGGCGCCGTCGGCGCGGCTGAGCACCTCGCCCCAGGGCTCGACGATCAGGCTGTGGCCATACGTGGCCCGGCCGCCCGGGTGCGTGCCGCACTGGCCGGGCGCGATCACATAGGCCAGGTTCTCGACGGCGCGGGCGCGCAGCAGCAGTTCCCAGTGCGCCTCGCCGGTGCGCACCGTGAACGCCGACGGCACCACCAGCAGCTCGGCGCCGGCCTGCACCAGCGCGCGGTACAGCTCGGGAAAGCGCAGGTCGTAGCAGACCGACAGGCCGAGCCGGCCGACCGGAGTATCGACCACCCGCGGCGGCGCCAGGCCGGGGGCGATGCTGTTCGATTCGCGGTAGCGCTCGCCGTCGCTGCCCGGCACGTCGATATCGAACAGGTGCAGCTTGTCGTAGCGCGCCACGCGCGCGCCGTCGCTGTCGTAGACGCAGCAGGCGGCAAACACGCGCTGCGGCTCGTGGCTGTCAGCAGCCGCCGCGATCGGCAGCGTGCCGGCGACGATCCACAGATCCAGCTCGCGCGCCAGCCGCGCCAGCCGATCCTGGATCGGGCCGCTGCCGTCGGCCTCGGCGTGCGCCAGCTTGTCGCGGTCGCGGGCGCCCATGAAGGCGAAGTTCTCCGGCAGCACCGCCAGCCGCGCGCCGTCGGCAGCCGCCTCGCGCAGCAGCGCGGCGGCGGCCTCGAGATTGGCCTCGACGTCAGCACCGCTGTTCATCTGGATCGCCGCGAACGTGCTCATCGTTTCTTCTCCGGTGCGGGCTGCCTGGGTGCGCTGCGCGCCTCGACGCGCTCGACCTTGGGATTGTCCCAGCTGCCGGACACCGCGTAGGTGAGCTGCGTGAGCTGGTCGAGCGGGCGGTCGAACACCTCCTGCGCGAGCAGCACCAGCGCGCCGATCGCCGGGCCGCCGAGCACGGTCGCGCCGATCGTCAGGCCCGACGATACGCCGGGATAGACGGTCACGCGCTGGTCGTAGTCGCGCGCCGCCAGGCCGATACGGCCGCGCAGCTCCATGCGCAGCGACGGACTCCTGACCTCCAGATCGTCGGTCACCGCGGCGCCGCCGCCGAGATCGAAATGGCCGCGCACGCTGTCGAAGCCCAGGCCTTCGTCGACCACGTCGCTGAAGTTCAGCGTCAGCCGCCGCGGCAGCGCGTAGAAATTGATCAGGCCCAGCACGCGGCTGGCGCCCGGCTTGACCGCGCGCAGCTGGCCGTCCTGGGCATCCAGATCGACGCGGCCGGAGGCGACCTGCCAGACCAGGCCGGTCGGCGACGGCGCCCACTTGAGCTCGCCATGCGATTCGAACTTCTGCGCGCCGAGATTGGGCGCGTAGTCGAGCGCCTTGAGCACCGCCTCGAAATCGCGGCTTCTGAGCTGGTAGCGCAACTCCGCCGACGAGCGCCCGTCGAGACGCCGCCAGGCGCCGCTGGCAGTGAAGTCGACGATGCCGCCGCCGACCGTCAGTTGCTCGATTTTCTGGCCGCCGTTGATGCGCGCACTGCGCAGCTCCAGGCGGCCGAGATCGGCGTTGTTGCCGCTGATGCGGTTGGCGATGATGTCGAACTCCGGCCAGCTCGCCGGGTTCAGCGGCGGCTCGCGCAGTTCCTGCGCGGCGGCGGCGGCTTCGGCCGAGGCATCGGGCAGCTCGCCGGGCGGCGCCTTGGGTATCGAGCTGACATGGTCGAGCCGTGCCTGCAGCCGGCCCGGGGCCGGGCCGCTGAAATCGAGCGTGCCGCCGGCACCCTCGCCGCTGAGGTCGACGTGCCAGCCATTGCTGCGCGGCTGGTAGCGCAGCCGCGTGGCGCCGATCAGCTGGTGCCGCCAGCGCAGGTGCTCGGCCTCCAGATCGATGCTGTCGATGCGCAAGCCGCCGTTGCCGGCCGCGGTGCCGCTGCTCTGGCCGCTGAGCAGGCCCATCCACGCGGCGATATCGAGCGTGTCGGCATGACCGTCGACCAGATAGCTGCCGCGCACCGCGCGTGGCGCAGCGCCGACGCCGAAGCGCGCGTGCAAACCCTGCAGCTGCAGGCCGCCGTTGCCGGCGGCGCCGCTGTCGGCCGGCTTGTCGGCTGCTGCAAAGGCCAGATCGGCGCCGAGACGCTGCGCATAGGTGAGGTCGACGCGCAGCGGCGCCGCCGCGTCGCTGCCGATGCGCACGCCGATCGGCGCGGCGGCCTCGGCGCTCTTGCCCAGCGGCTCCGGCAGATCCACCGCGGTGCCGCGCAGATCGCTGGACAGCATCAGCGCGCTGCCCTGGTCCTGGATCGGCAACTCGGCGCGCCAGCGCGACTCGCCCTGCATCGCCGCGCGCAGCTGCGCCGGGATGAACTGGCTGGCGCCGACGCCGTCGGCGTTCGGCGCGAACGGGAAGTCGGCGACGACGACGCCGTGCGTGCCGGCACGCGGGACGATGCGTACCGCCAGCGGCAGATCCTCGAAGCGCGCGCTGATCGAATCGCCGCTGACGCCCTGTGTGTCGAAGTGGATCTCGCCGAAGATGCCGCCGATCGGCTGTTCGAGCTTGCTGTAGAACATCTGCACGTCGCTGAGCGCGATGCTGCCGTCGACGCCGGTGTCGTGGAGGTGATGCACCGGCAAGTCCAGGCGCAGATCCAGCTGTGCGTCGCCGGACGCGCGCGTCTGCTCCAGCAGCGCCGACAGCCGCTTGCGCAGCGGCGTCTGGTCCAGATAGTCGTAGAAGCGTGCGATGTCGCCGCTGGCGCTGGCCTCGATCTGCAGCAGGCCCTCGTTGAAGTCGTCGAAACGCGCGCTCGCGCGATCGATCTTGGCGCCGCCGATGCGCGCGCTCTGCGCGTCGATCTTCAAGCCGTTGCCGGCGAAGCGCAGGTGCGCGGCGGCGTTGTCGATCGCCGGCCAGTCCGGCGCAAACGCCAGGTTGACGCCGGCGGCGTCGAGGTCGAGCTGCCAGTTGCCGGTCGGACGCTTGTGGAACGGAAAGTCGGTGATCGGCCCGTGGATCGCCAGCTGGCCACGCGTGACGCGGCCGCGGACCAGCGCGCGCGCCAGCCAGTCGCGCAGCGGCTGCGGCCAGTGCGTCGGAATGTACGGCTTGATGGCATTGACGTCGTCGCCGGTAAAGCGGGCCTGCAGATCGACCAGCGGCGGCCGGTCGCGGTTGTCGTAGACATCGATGCCCAGTTTGCCGCTGCCCTGGGTGCTGGCGATCTTCCAGCCGAACTCCGGCACGCTGATGCGCCAGCTGTCGGCGGTGCGGCGCCACTGCGCCTGCAGGCGCAGGGCGTCGAACGCCGCCGGCTGAGCCAGCGCCGACGGCAGCATCAGCTGGAACGGCACATCGCCGACGCGCAGCTCGCCGCCGCTCTCGGTCGCCGACAACTCGCCGGACAGCTGCGCGAAGCCCAGGTGCGCATCGGCTGCCAGCGCCAGCTGTTCGAGCCGGGCGGTGGCCGAGAAACGTGGCGCGGCGTCGCCGTTGCGGCGCAGCCGCACGACCAGGTTGCGCAGCCCGCCGGACGCGCGCGCCAGCGGCGTGAGCGCCGCCGGTGCCTGGCGCCAGATGCCGAGCCAGGGCGCGAGCCGGCCCAGCCGCAGCTCGTCGGCATCGACGTCCAGTTCCTGGCTGCTGCCGTTGCGGCGCCAGTGCAGCTGGCCGCGCGCCTGGCGCTCGCCGCCGATGCTCAGCTCGGCCAGCTCGATCGCCCACCCCTGGGCTTCGCCGCGCAAGGCGGCGCGCAGCCGTGCGCTGGCGGCGCGCTCGGCCTTGCCGCCGCGCGCCAGCAGCAGGGCATCGGACTCGAGCTCGAGTTCGGCGCTGCGCAGGGCGCCGGCCTCGACGCGGCCGGCGACCGCCAGATCGACGTTCTCGGCGCCGATCTGCACGCCCGCCTGCAGCAATGGCGCGAGCCAGCCCTGCGGGCGCAGGCTGGCGAACTCCAGCTCGAAATCGCCGCGCCAGCCGGCCGGCTCGGCGAGGCGGCCGTCGAAGTCGCCGGAGACCTCGACCGTACTGCCGTGCGTGACCGGCAGCAGCAGCCGGCCGTCGAATTCGAAGTCGTCGTCGCTCTGGTCGACATCCAGCGTTGCCACGCGCAGCTGCCGCGGCAGGCCCGCGAAGCGCGCGCTGCCACCGGGCGCGCTGCGGATCTCGATGGTGCAGTTGCGCAGGCGCAAGTGGCGGAAGCGGGCGAGATCCCGGGACCAGTCCTGGCGGGAGGTTGCCGGATCAGCCGGCGTGAAGCCGGCGATGCTCCACTTGCCGGCCGCGTCCTGCTCGACCAGCAAGGACACGCCGGCAAGCTCCAGGCGATCCGGAAAGACATCGCCGGTCAGCAGGCGGAAAACGCTGAAGCCCAGGCTCAGCCGGTCCAGCGACAGGCTCTCGTTGCCGTCTTCGGAGAACAGGGTGATGTCGTCGAGATCCAGCCGCGGCTCGATGCCGCGCCAGCCGAGGTTGACGCCGCCGATCTGCACCGGCCGGTTGGCGACGCGGGTGATCCACGCCGACAGATCGGCGCGATAGCTCGGCAAGGTCAGCACCGCCAGCTGGAACAGGCCGCTGATGACCGCGCCGAGAATGATCACGGCAGCCAGAAGGGAGACCGCCCGGGTCCACCAGCGGCGTTTCACACGTTCCATGAGCGATCCGACAGCGGCGGGGCGAGTCTTGCGGCAAAACGGCGGCTATTGTCGCGTGACTCGCCGCACAGGGCTACTGCAACGGCTGAACGCCGGATGAGCTGCATCACGCTTCGAGGCGCAGCGCCTACAGCGGCACGACGTCGAAGTTTTCCTGGGCGTACTCGGCCTCGCCCTGCAGACGGATCGGCCGGTTGAGATGCGCCTCCAGCGCGGCCAGGCCCAGCGATTGCTCGTCGACCAGCTTCTGCACCACGTGCGGCGCCGCCAGCACCAGGAAGCCCTTGGCCTCGAACTGCCGCGCCGCGCGCTGCACCTCGCGGGCGATCTCGTGGCAGACCGTCTCGACGGTCTTGATGGTGCCGCGGCCGCTGCAGGCCGGACAGGGCTCGCAGAGGATGTGGCCAAGCGACTCCCGCGTGCGCTTGCGCGTCATCTCGATCAGCCCCAGCGGCGAGAACGGATAGACCTGCGAACGCGCGTGATCGCCCGCCAGCGCCCGTTCGAGCGCGCGCAGCACCTGCGCGCGGTGGTCCTCGGAGGCCATGTCGATGAAGTCGATGATGATGATGCCGCCGAGGTTGCGCAGGCGCAGCTGG
>CBINNP010000128.1:0-10069 GCA_966252075.1 uncultured Solimonas sp. | reverse complement strand
TGACTGGCCCTTTAGCCATTTCCGTTTAGTTTTAAGGAGTTTCACGAGGCGGTTGAACGTACGTTGTCGATCATCAAGCCGGATGCCGTGGGGAAGAACGTGATCGGCAAGATCATCCAGCGCTTCGAAGAAGCAGGCCTGACGGTCGTCGCTGCGCGTTACACGCATCTGACGCAGGCCGAGGCGGAAGGCTTCTACGCGGTGCATCGCGAGCGTGGTTTCTTCGGCGACCTGATCAAGTTCATGATCAGCGGTCCGGTGCTGGTGTCGGTGCTGGAAGGCGAGAACGCGGTGGCCAAGCATCGCGAGATCCTCGGCGCCACCGATCCGAAGAAGGCTGCGCCGGGCACGATCCGCGCCGATTTCGCCGATTCGATCGACGAGAACGCCGGCCACGGTTCGGACAGCCTGGAGAACGCGGCGAACGAAATCGCCTACTTCTTCCGCACCACCGAGCTGTTCCCGCGCACCCGCTAAGGGCTCGCGCCTCCATGTCCGCGACTGCGCCGTCCGTGACTGCTGCCCCGCCGAGCCCGATCAATCTGTTCGGGCTCGATCGCGAGGAGCTGCGCGCGCGCTTCGCGGAAATGGGTGAGAAGCCTTGGCGCGCCGATCAGGTCATGCAGTGGATCTACCGGCGCGGCAAGGATTCCTTCGACGACATGTCCAACCTGTCGAAGGAACTGCGGGTCCGGCTCAAGGATCACTTCGTGATCCGCACGCCGGAACTCGTCACCGAACAGGTTTCGCAGGACGGCACCCGCAAGTGGGTGCTGCGCCTCGATGGCGGCAACGCCATCGAAACCGTTTATATCCCCGAAGCGGACCGCGCGACGCTGTGCATCAGCTCGCAGGTCGGCTGTGCGATGGACTGCTCGTTCTGCTCGACCGGACAGCAAGGCCTCAACCGCAACATGACCACCGCCGAGATCATCGCGCAGGTCTGGTTCGCGGGCCGCACGCTCGGCGGTGATTTCCAGAATGAACGCGTCATCAGCAACATCGTGCTGATGGGCATGGGCGAGCCGCTCGCCAACTACAACGCGGTGATCCCGGCGATCCGCATCCTGCTCGACGACTTCGGCTTCGGCCTGTCGAAGCGCCGCGTCACGGTCTCCACGTCCGGCCTGGTGCCGTTCATGGATCGCCTGCACGACGATGTCGACACCGCGCTGGCGGTGTCGCTGCACGCGCCTAACGATGCGCTGCGCAACGAGCTGGTGCCGATCAACCGCAAGTATCCGATCGCCGAGCTGCTCGACGCCTGCCGCCGCTACGTCGCCGGCAAGGACCGCAAGACGCACATCGTCTACGAATACGTGATGCTCGACGGCGTCAACGACAAGCCCGAGCACGCGCGTCAACTGGCCAAGCTGCTCGGCGGCATGCCCGCCAAGGTCAACCTGATTCCGTTCAACCCGTTTCCGGGGGCGCCGTACCAGCGCTCCAAGCCGGAAGTGATTGCCGCATTCCTCAAGATCCTGCGCGACCGCAAGGTCTTCGCCACCACGCGCAAGACCCGCGGCGACGATATCGACGCGGCCTGCGGCCAGCTGGTCGGGCAGGTGCAGTCCAAGCAGAAGAACCGCCTGCGCGGCATACCGGTGACGGTGCAATGAATCTGCGCCGCCTGGCGGCCGCGCTGGTGCTGGTTCTGGTCGCCGCCTGCAGTTCGCCGGCGCAGCGCGCCGAGCGGCGCACGGCTGCCCAGCTCAACACCCAGCTGGGCATCAACTACGCGCGGCAGGGGCAGTACGACCTGGCGATCGAAAAGCTGCGCCGTGCGATCGACCAGGACGACAGCCTGGCCGCCGCGCACTCCGCGCTGGCCGTCGTCTATCAGACGCGCGGCGATGCTTCGGCCGCCGAGAAGGAATACCGCCGCGCGCTGGCGCTCGACGACAGTGATGCGGTGGTCAAGACCAATTTTGGCGTCTTCCTCTGCAGCCGCGGCAAGCTCGACGAGGCGCAGCGCTACTTTCAGCAGGCGGTGCGCGATCCACGCTATGCCACGCCCGAGCAGGCCTGGATCAACGCCGGCATCTGCCTCAAGCAGCGTGACCCCGATCAGGCCGAGCAGGCATTCCGTGAAGCGCTGCGATTGCGCCCCGACAACATCGACGCGCTGGCGCAGATGGCGGTGCTCAGCTTCGAGCGCAAGGACTATCTGCGCGCACGGGCCTTCCTGCAGCGTTACGATCTGCAGTCCCGCGCCAGCGCGGAACTGTTGAATGCTGCGGCGCGGACCGAAGCGGCCCTCGGCGACCGCAGCGCCGCCTTGCGGTACTCCCGTCGATTGCAGCAGGAATTTCCGGCTTCCAAGGAAGCCGCCTCTATCGCGAACTGGCAGCCATGAGCAACGATCCGATCGATTCCGCCGTCACGCCGCCCGCCGCCGCGCCGGTTCCGCCGCCGGCCAAGCCGGCTGCGGTCAGCCCCGGCGGCCTGATCCGCGAGGCGCGCCAGGCGCAGCATCTGTCGGTCGACGATCTGGCTGCGTTGACCAAGCTGGCGCGCCCGACGGTCGAGGCGCTGGAGCGCGACGACTTCGCCGCGCTGCTGGAGCCGGTCTACGCGCGCGGCTACTACCGCAAGGCCGCCAAGGTGCTGGGCCTCGACGAAAAGCTGCTGGTCGATGCGTATTCCTCGCGGGTGGTGCCGAAGTCGCCGCTGCCGCCGGCCAAGCTGCGCCTGGCGTCCGGCGAGGACCTGGGATCCGGCAATCGCATTCCGGTGGCGATGGCGATCGTCGTCGCGCTCGGCGCCATCATCTTCTGCGCTTTCCTGTGGCTGGTGCGAGGCACCACCACGCAATTGCCGCAGAGCCTGCCGTCATCGATCAACGGCGCCACGCAGAGCAATGCGCCGCCCGCCGCCACGGTGCCTGCGCCGCCGGCCGAAGCAGGCACGCCGGCACAGGCGGCGCCGCAGCCGGAGATGCCGGCGCCGGGCGCCGACGCGGCGGTGCTGGCTCCGGCACCCGAGACCGCCGCGGCGCCTGCCGCCGCCGTGCCTGCGCCGCAGGCTTCCGCCACGCCACCGGCGCCAGCCGTTGCAGCCGCTCCAGTGGCTCCGGCCGCGGTCGTCGGCAGCGGTCCGCTGCAGATCGGCGTCAGCGCCGACAGCTGGATTAGCGTCAAGGACTCCACCGGAAAATCGCTGCTGCGAGGGCTGATCAAGGCAGGACAGCGTGTCGCGGTCGACGGCCAGCCGCCGTTCGATCTGGCGATCGGTAACGCGCCGGCAGTGAAGCTGCAGTACAAGGGCCAGGCGGTCGACCTGACGCCGTTCATCCGTGACAACTCGACCGCGCGCGTCCGCATCCCGGGCCGCGCCCCGTAAGCGGGCGACTTTGTAAGCGAGAGTCTTTGCGATGGCGATGACCAGTCACCACCAGATCGTGCGCCGCATCTCGCGGCAGATCCGCGTCGGCCGCGTCGCGGTCGGCGGCGGCGCGCCGATCTCGGTGCAGACGATGACCAACACCGACACCGAGGACGTCGCCGCGACCGTCGCGCAGATCCGCGCCGCGGTGAAGGCGGGCGCCGACATCGTCCGCGTCTCGGTGCCGACCCTGGCCGCCGCCGAGGCCTTCGGCAAGATCAAGAAGGAAGTCGGCTATGTGCCGCTGGTCGCCGACATCCACTTCAACTACAAGTGCGGCCTGGCCGCCGCCGAAGCCGGCGCCGACTGCCTGCGCATCAACCCGGGCAACATCGGCTCGGACAAGAAGGTGTCGGAAGTCGTCGCCTGCGCCAAGCACCACGGCATTCCGATCCGCATAGGCGTCAACGCCGGCAGCCTGGAAGCCGAGCTGCAGGAGAAGTACGGCGAGCCCAATGCCGACGCGCTGGTGGAAAGCGCGCTGCGCCACATCGACATCCTCAAGCGCCACAACTTCGAGGACTTCAAGGTCTCGCTGAAGGCCAGCGAAATCTTCCTGACGGTGTTCGCCTACCAGAAACTCGCCAAGCTGATCGACCAGCCGCTGCACCTGGGCATCACCGAGGCCGGCGGCCTGCGCAGTGGCGCGGTGAAGAGCTCGATCGGCCTGGGCCTGCTGCTCGCCGACGGCATCGGCGACACCATCCGCGTGTCGCTGGCCGCCGATCCGGTCGAGGAGGTCAAGGTCGGCTGGGACATGCTCAAGTCGCTGCACCTGCGCTCGCGCGGCATCAACCTGGTCGCCTGTCCGTCGTGCTCGCGGCAGAACTTCGACGTGGTCAAGGCGGTGGCGGAGCTGGAATCGCGCTTCGAGGAAATCGACGAGCCGCTGGATCTGGCGGTGATCGGCTGCGTCGTCAATGGGCCCGGCGAAGCGCGTGAGGCGGCGATCGGTGTGGCCGGCGGCTATCCGAACTCGATCTTCGTCGACGGCAAGATCCAGCACAAAGCGCATAACCACGAACTCGTCGACGTGCTCGAAAAGCTCGTCCGCGACAAGATCGCCGAGCGCAAGGCGGCACGCGCCGCCACCGCCTCGCCCGAGGCGCAAACCTAGAACACCATGGCCAATCTGTTTCAATCGGTCCGCGGCTTCAACGACATCCTGCCGGCGGACGCCGCGGCCTGGCAGCAGCTGCACCGCATCGCCGGCGAAGTCTTCGCCGCCTACGGCTACGGCGAGATCAAGCTGCCGCTGCTCGAGCACACCAATCTGTTCAAGCGCTCGATCGGCGAAGTCACCGATATCGTCGAAAAGGAGATGTTCACCTTCCTGGACCGCGAGGGCGACAGCCTGACGCTGCGGCCGGAAGGCACGGCCAGCTGCGTGCGCGCCGGTCTGGAGCATGGTCTGCTGCACAACCAGCAGCAGCGGCTCTGGTACGCCGGCCCGATGTTCCGCCATGAGCGTCCGCAGGCCGGTCGCTATCGCCAGTTCCACCAGCTCGGCATCGAGGCCTACGGCATGACCGGGCCGGACATCGACGTCGAGGTGATCGCGCTTTCCGCACGCCTGCTCAAGCGTCTGGGCCTTACCGACGTCAGGCTGGAGCTGAATTCGCTGGGCAGCGCCGAGATCCGCGCGCGCTATCGCGCCGCGCTGGTCGACTTTCTCCGGCAGCACGAGTCGGCGCTGGACGCCGATTCGCAGCGCCGGCTGTCGACCAACCCCTTGCGCGTGCTGGATTCCAAGTCGCCGCAGACGCAGGCGCTGCTGGCCGAGGCGCCGCGCGTGACCGACTGCTTCGACGATGCCGCGCGTGCGCAGCTCGACGGCCTGCTGCAGGGTCTCAGCGACCTCGGTATCGGCTATGAGCTGAACCCGCGGCTGGTGCGCGGCCTGGACTACTACAGCAGCGTAGTCTTCGAATGGACGACGACGGCGCTGGGCTCGCAGGGCACGGTGCTGGCCGGCGGCCGCTACGACGGCCTGGTCGAGCAGCTCGGCGGCTCGGCGACGCCGGCGGTGGGCTGGGCCTGCGGCGTCGAGCGCCTGTTGCTGCTGCAGAAGGCGCAGAACGTCGCGGTCGAGAGCGGTGAGGCCGACGTCTACTTCTGCTGGCTCGGCGACAGCGCGCAGCGGCAGGCGCGCCAGCTGGCCGAGTCGCTGCGCGACGCGCTGCCGCTGTTGCGCGTGGTGCTCAATGCCGGCGGCGGCAAGCTGGCGGCGCAGCTCAAGCGCGCCGACCGCAGCGGCGCCCGCGTCGCCCTGATCCTGGGCGACAGCGAAGTGGCGGCGCAGGCGGTTCAAGTAAAATGGCTGCGCGACGGTGCCGCTGGCGCCGGCAATAACGAACAAAAAAACCTGGCCTGGCCGGAACTGCCCGCATATCTGGCGGGTCTTGTCCGTTCATAACACCGTTTCAACCCGCTCCTAATTCCATCGGGACATCAGATCCGTGACGACGCATTACGATGACGAGGCGCAAGCCCAGCAGCTCAGAGAGTGGTGGAAGGAGAACTGGATTGCGCTTGCCGCCGGTCTGGTGATCGGTCTGGCCGGCATCTTCGGCTGGCAGGGCTGGCAGAAGCATCAGCGCGGCCAGGCCGCGGCCGCCTCGCAGCTGTACGAGGACTTCAAGGCTGCCATCGCCAATGGCAAGACCGACGAGGCGCCGGCCTTGGCCGAGAAGCTCGTCACCGACTACGCCAAGACCCCGTACGCCGCCAACGGCCAGCTGCGGCTCGCCGCCGAATCGGTCAAGGCCAACGACTACGAGGCCGCGCTCAAGCGCCTGCAGTGGGTGCGTGAGCACGCCAAGGACGAGGGTCTGCGGCAGATCGCGCAGCTGCGCACCGCGCGCGTGCTGTGGCAGCAGGGTGAGTTCGACAAGGCGCTGAAGAGCCTTGAAGGGGCATCCGGCGAGTTCGCCCCGGTGTTCGATGAACTGCGCGGTGACATCCATCTGGCGCAGGGTGACCGCAGCGCCGCGCGCAGCGCCTACGAAAAGGCGCTGCAGGCCACGCCCGCCGAACAGCAGAGCCGGCAGCTGCTGGAGCGCAAGCTGGAAGACCTGGCCGACGTGGTGCAGTCATGAGCCGCGCCAAGTGCCTTGCAGCGTTCGCGCTGGCCGCCGTGGCGCTCGCCGCCTGCGGCAAGAAGAACCAGCGCCAGCCGGCTGAACTCCAGGACATCAGCAACCCGGCGGTGAAGCTGCAGACGGCGTGGTCGGCCTCGGCCGGCGACGGTGTCGGCAAGTACTACGGCGAACTGCACCTGGCACTGCAAGCCGATGCGCTGTTCGCCGCCGATATCAAGGGCGAGGTCTTCGCCTTCGATCCCAAGACCGGTTCGCGCATCTGGCGCGCATCCACCGGCGAGCGCGTGATCGCCGGCCCGACGCCGGTGGGCACGACGGTGGTGGCCGGCACCATGGATGCGCAGGTCGTCGCGGTCAAGCGTGCCGACGGCGCCAAGGCCTGGACCGCCAAGCTGAGCAGCGAGGTGTTGTCGCCGCCCGCCGGCGAGGGCGATCGCGTCATCGTCCGCACCAGCGACGGCAAGATCTGGGGCCTGGACGCCGACACTGGCGAGCAGCTGTGGAACATCGAGCGCAGCGTCCCGAACCTGACGCTGCGGGGCCTTTCGCCGGCCACTGTGGTGGGTAACCGGGCCTTCATCGGCCTCGACAACGGCCGCGTGCTGGCGATCCGTACCACCGACGGCCAGGCGCTGTGGGAGCAGGTCATTTCCGCGCCGGTCGGCCGCAACGAGCTGGACCGCATCACCGACGTCGACGCGCCGCTGCTGGTCGACGGCAAGGAAATCATCGCCGCCAGCTTCGGCGGCGAAGTCGCCTGCCTGGACGACGACACCGGCCAGCTGCTCTGGCGCCGTTCGATCAAGAGCTACAGCGGCCTGACGCGGACCGACAGCGCCGTCGTCGTCACCGACGAGGCCGGCGCGGTCTGGGGCCTGGACCCGACCACTGGCGCCGAGCTCTGGAAGAACGAGGATCTGAAGTACCGCCAGCTGTCGGCGCCCGCGCTGTTCAAGGGCTATGTGGTGGTCGGCGATTTCGAGGGCTATCTGCACTGGTTCGACCCGAAAGACGGCAAGCTGGTGGCGCGTGCACGGGCCGGCAGTGATCCGATCCGCGCGGTTCCGGTGGCCAGTGACGAGCTGCTCTACGTACTGTCCACCGGCGGCCGGCTTGCGGCCCTGCGGATCCGCTGAGGTTTTGCGGGTACCGAAGGCGGGCCGGGGCTCCGGCTCGCCTTTTTTGTTGTTGCAGCTTCACCGAGAATGCTTCGATGCATGAGATTCCGCCCACACTGGTCCTCGTCGGCCGCCCCAATGTCGGCAAGTCGACGCTGTTCAATCGGCTGACCGGCACGCGCGACGCGCTGGTGGCGGACCTGCCGGGCCTGACGCGCGACCGCCAGTACGGCAGCGGCGAGTTCGAGGACCGCGCCTTCATCGTCGTCGATACCGGCGGCCTGATGCCGGAATCCAGCGATCCCCTGGCGGCGCTGGCCGAGGATCAGGCGCAGCTGGCGCTGTCGGAAGCCGATCACGTGCTGTTCCTGGTCGACGTGCAGCGCGGCTGCACGCCGTCGGACGAGGCGATCGCCCGGCACCTGCGCAAGCTCGGCAAGCCGCTGACGCTGGTCATCAACAAGAGCGAAGGTCGTCCGCACGCGCAGGCCGCCGGCGATTTCTACTCGCTGGGCCTGGGCGAGCCGCTGACGATCTCGGCCGAGCAGGGCCAGGGCGTGCCGCAGCTGCTGCGCCTGGTGCTCAAAGACCTGCCGGTGGTGGCGCCGGAGCCGGCGGTCGACGACGGCCGCGTCCGCGTGGCGATCGTCGGTCGTCCCAACGTCGGCAAGTCGACGCTGGTCAACCGCCTGATCGGCGAAGACCGCGTGCTGGCCGCCGACCATCCGGGCACCACGCGCGACGCGATCGCGGTGCCGTTCGAGTACGACGATCAGCCGTACACCCTGATCGATACCGCCGGCATCCGCCGCCGTGCCCGCGTCTGGGAGGCGGTCGAGAAGTTCTCGATCGTCAAGACACTGACGGCGATCGAGCGTGCCCATGTGGTGATCGCCGTGGTCGACGCCCAGAACGACATCGGCGAGCAGGATGCCAAGCTCATGGGCCTGGTCGCGCAACGTGGCCGCGCGATGGTCGTGGCGGTCAACAAGTGGGACGGCCTGTCGCAGGGCGAACGCGAGCAGATCCGCTACCAGGTGTCGCTGAAGCTGCCGTTCCTCGATTTCGCGCCGCTGCACTTCATTGCCGCCAAGCATGGTTCCGGCCTGGGCGAGCTGATGGCGGACGTGCAGGCGGCGTTCGAATCGACCACGCGCGAGTTCTCCACGCCGCAGCTCAACCGCATCCTCGAACAGGCGGTCGAATCGCATCAGCCGCCGGCGGTGCTCGGCCGGCGCATCAAGCTGCGCTACGCCCACCAGGGCGGCCGCAATCCGCCCAAGATCATCGTCCACGGCAACCAGACCGATAAGCTGCCGGACAGCTACAAGCGCTATCTCGCCAATGTGTTCCGCAAGGAGCTGGAGCTCAAGGGCGTGCCGCTGCAGCTGGGCTTCAAGACGGGCGACAATCCGTTCAAGGGCCGCAAGAATGAGCTCACCGGGCGCCAGATCAAGAAGCGGCGGCGTCTGATGGAGCGCGTCAAGAAGCGTTGAGGCAGGACCAGAGGAGTCGAGTGCGATGGCCGCGCAAATGCTGGCGGAGCTGCTGGACCTGGAGTTGCTGGAGCTGAACCTGTTTCGCGGGCAGTCGCGCGACGATGGTTTTCCGCAGGTGTTCGGCGGCCAGGTGATCGCCCAGGGCCTGGTCGCGGCGACGCGGACCACCGAACACGATCGCGCGCCGCATTCGCTGCACGCGTATTTCCTGCGGCCGGGCGACATGAACCGGCCCATCGTCTTCGAGGTGGAGCGCATCCGTGACGGTCGCAGTTTCTCGACGCGCCGCGTGCAGGCGATCCAGCAGGGCGAAGTGATCCTGTCGATGATCGCCTCGTTCCACGTCGACGAGCCGGGCTTCGAGCATCAGCTGCCGATGCCCGCCGTCGCGGCGCCGGACACGCTGCGCTCGGGCCTGGACCTGTATCGAGAGTGGGAAAAGACCCAAGAGGGTCTCCCCGGCCTGCCGTGGTTGCTGGCCACCGCGGCCAAGGTCGGCGTCGAGTTCCGGCCGGTGCTGCCGCGCAAGGACGGCGTACCGCCGCGTCAGCAGTTCTGGTTTCGCATCAACTCGCAGCTGCCGGACGATTCGCTGACGCATCAGTGCGCGCTGGCTTATGTGTCCGACTTTGCCCTGCTGGGCACCGCCAAGCTGCCCCATGGCGGCTATCAGCCGCCGAGCGTGCTCAAGACCGCCAGCCTCGACCACGCGCTGTGGTTCCATCGCCCGTTTCGCGTCGACGAGTGGCTGCTGTACGCGATGGATTCGCCCTCGGCGCAATCGGCGCGCGGACTGGCGCGTGGCGAGATCTACGATCAACAGGGCCGGCTGGTGGCCAGCGTCGCGCAGGAAGGCCTGATCCGTTCGCGCAAGCCGCCGGTGGATGCAGGCGATTAGGGCCTGTTAACGCGATGGCCGCCGCTGTGATGCCACCCGCTTTGCGGCCAGGCAAGGCGCGACGAGGGA
>CBINNP010000127.1:0-10239 GCA_966252075.1 uncultured Solimonas sp. | reverse complement strand
ACGTGGTGGTCTATACCAACTTCGAGGACCCTCGCTCGGTGTCGGCGTTCTGGTCGCGTCTCAAGGGCGCACGCGCCGCCGCGCCGCAACGGCGCTTTTCCGTCGACGCCAATGTCCTGACCCGGCAATCGCCGCGCGTGCTCGATGGCATCGCGCAGCTCTGCGAAGGCCTGGACCGATTCAGGCGTGACGCCAGATGACCTCGTTGCCACCGTTGGCGCGGGCCAGCTGGCGGGCGACGATGAACAACAGATCTGAGAGGCGGTTCAGGTAGCGCAGCGCGCAGCTGTTGAGCGGCGACTGGGCATTCAGCGCCCACAGTCCGCGCTCGGCGCGCCGCGCCACTGCGCGCGCCAGGTGCGCCTGGGCGCCGCCAGAGGCGCCGCCCGGCATGATGAAATCCTTCAGCGGCGGCAGATCTTCGTTGAAGTCCTCCACCCAGTGCTCGATCTGGTCGAGATGGACGTCAGTGATCACGTTGTGACCCGGCAGCGCCAGCTCGCCGCCGATGTCGAACAGGCGGTGCTGGATGATGGCCAGGGCGTCGGCGAAGCGCGCCGGAATGTTCTGAGCCAGCAGCACGCCGATGTGGGAGTTCAGCTCGTCGAGCTCACCCATGGCCTGCACGCGCGGGTCGGTTTTCGACACGCGGTCGCCGGTGGCGAGGCCCGTGGTACCGGCATCGCCGGTGCGGGTGACGATCTTGCTCAGTCGGTTGCCCATCGTGATGTCCTTGTCAGGTGAGCCGGTGCGGCGCCGGCGAGTGCGGCGCGCATTGTAGTGCGCCGCTATCATGTGCGCCCCCAACGGAGACCTTCATGGCCAGCCCGCAGCTCACGGCCGCGCTCGCCGCCGCCCGCGCCGCCACCGACATCATCCGCAAGGCTTACCGCGGCAACTTCAGCGTCGAGTACAAGGCCGATGCCAGCCCGGTGACCGAGGTCGACATCGCCGCCGAGCGCACGATCAAGGCCGTGCTGTCGGCGGCATTTCCGGATTACGGCTTCTTCGGCGAGGAGACCGGACGCGATCACGCCGATGCCGAGAACCTCTGGCTGGTCGATCCGATCGACGGCACCAAGGCCTTCGTGCGCGGCTATCCGATCTTCTCGGTGCAGATCGCGCTGATGCGCCGCGGCGAGCTGGTGCTGGGCCTGTCCTGCGCGCCGTGCTGGAACGAGGGCCTGGGCGAAGTGGCCTGGGCCGAGAACGGCCAGGGCGCCTGGCGCGGCCTGCTCGACACGGCGCTGGAAGACTACGAGCGCCTGCAAGTATCAACCGTCGACACGCTGGCCAAGGCGACCCTGTCGACCGGCAACCTGGCGACGCTGGCCAGGGCGCCGCAGTGGGCCGAGCTGGGCCGGCTGATTCCGCAGCTGCATCGCATCCGCGGCTACGGCGATTTCATTCATTACCACTACCTGGCGTCCGGCAAGCTCGACGCGGTGGTGGAGTCCGACGTCAACATCCTCGATATCGCCGCGCTGGCGGTAATCGTCCGCGAAGCCGGCGGTTGCTTCACCGATCTCAACGGCCAGCCGCTGACGCTGGACACGCGCACCGTACTGGCCAGCAACGGCCGGCTGCACGAGGCGTTCGCGGCCCTGGCGCTCTGAGCGCGCTCAGCGCAGGCTGATCACCGGCCAGCCGCGCGACGCGGCAGTCTTTTCCAGCACCGGATCGGGGTCGACCGCGACCGCGGTCTGCGCCAGCTCCAGCAGCGGGATGTCGTTGTGCGAGTCGCTGTAGGCGGTGATGTGCGAGAAGCGCTCGCCGTGCGCATCCAGCCAGGCGCGCAACCGCTGTACCTTGCCGCCCTGGAAATTGGGGATGCCGGAGACGCGGCCGGTGTAGCGGCCATTGACGATCTCCGGATCGGTAGCCAGCAGATGCTGCACGCCGAGCAATTCGGCGATCGGCTCGACAATGAAGCGGCCGGTCGCGGTGGTGATCAGGATCTCGTCGTCCTGCGCGCGGTGCTTCTCCAGCAGGGCCGGCGTGCCCGGCGCGACGATCGGTGCGATTCGCGCCTCGACGAACTGCGCGCGCGATTGCTGGAGCTGTGCGAGCGGATAGCGGATCAGCGGCTGCAGGCTGAAGGCGGTGTACTCGTGGATATCCAGCGTGCCGGCCTTGTACTCGCGGTAGAAGCGATCATTGGCGGCGGCAAAAGCATGGCCATCCACCAGTCCCTGCTCGACCAGCCAGCGGCCCCAGAGGTGATCGCTGTCATCGGCGAGCAGGGTGTTGTCGAGATCGAAGACGGCCAGACGGCGCATCGCGGAAAATCCGTCGCAAAAGGGGCGCGCAGGATAGCAGGAGCTTGATTGCCGCCCTGTCGGGCCTTGTGGAACAATTCCGGCGAATCCACGGCGGGCGCGGTCCAAGTGATTGATGCAGAGGGCTATCGACCGAATGTAGGCATCGTGCTCAGCCATGCCGACGGGCGTGTGCTGTGGGCCAAGCGCATCGGCCAGGAGGCCTGGCAGTTTCCCCAGGGTGGCATCCAGCGCGGCGAGAAGCCGGAGGACGCCCTGTACCGCGAGCTGCACGAGGAGCTGGGGTTGCGCGCCGAGCACGTGCGCATCGTCGGCGTCACTTCCGGCTGGCTGCGCTATCAGCTGCCGGCCCGCTATCTGCGCCGTTCACGCGGGCGCACCTGTATCGGCCAAAAGCAGAAATGGTTCGCGCTGCGCCTGGTCGGCGAAGACACGGCCGTCAAGCTCGATGCCAGCCCCAAGCCGGAATTCGATGGCTGGCGCTGGGTCGACTACTGGCTGCCGCTCGAACAGGTCGTCGACTTCAAGCGCGAGGTCTACCGGCAGGCACTGCAGGAACTGGCGCCCCTGCTGCGCGCAGCATCGGCGCCCCGGGTGCCGCTGCAGCTGTAAACAGGGCTGAGCAGCCCTGAACGAGAGCCGTCCGCAGTTGACAGTGTTTCTCATTAACGCCTAGGATCGACGCATGTTCGTCTGCGTCTGCAAGGCCGTCTCCGATCGCCAGATTCGCCGCTCCGTCCGCGAGGATGGGGTGACTTCGTTGCGGGAGTTGTCACGGCTGCATGGTTTGGGCACCTGCTGCGGCAAGTGCGTTCCGCAGGCGCGCGCCATCCTCGGCGAAACCCTTGGCCAGCAGGCCGCATCTGCGCCCGCGGCCGCTGCTGCGCTGCCGGTGAACTGCATCACCGCCTGAGGCGCTGCGCGCAAATGATGGCGGTTCTCGCTATCGCGCGCATTCCGTCACGTCAAAAAATGGCCGCCTATACTGCGGGGCATTCTGCTGCCGAACGGAGTTCATCATGCGTGGCGACGCCAAGGTCATCGAGTTTCTCAACCTCGCTCTACGCAACGAGCTGACGGCCATCAACCAGTACTTTCTGCATGCCCGGATGCTAGGGCATTGGGGACTGCGGGCGCTGGAGAAGTACGAGTACCACGAGTCCATCGACGAGATGAAGCATGCCGACAAGCTCATCAAGCGCATTCTCTTTCTCGACGGCCTGCCCAATCTCCAGGATCTGGGCAAGCTCTACATCGGCGAGGACGTCAAGGAACTGCTCGAGTGTGACCTGCGCCTGGAGAACGAAGCTCTGGGCGTGCTGAAGGACGCGATCCTGCATTGCGAGAGCGTGCGCGATTACGTCAGCCGCGAGCTGTTCGAGGACATCCTCGAGAGCGAGGAGGAACACATCGACTGGATCGAGGAACAGCTGGGCCTGATCGAGAAGATCGGCATCCAGAATTACCTGCAGACCGGCATGGGCGAAATCAGCGGGCCGGCGAGCGCCTGACCCCGGCCTGGGTGCCGATGACAAGCAAGAGCCCCGCAGTGCGGGGCTTTTCTCATGGCGGGATCAGAACGGCTTGATAACGACCAGAATCAGGATGATCAACAGCAGGGCGCCGGGGACTTCGTTCATCAGCCGGTAAAACTTGGCCGACTGGCGATTGCGGCCCTCTGCGAAGGCGCGGACGCGGGTCTTCAGCCAGCCGTGATACGCCGACAGCGCGACCACCAGCGCCAGTTTGGCATGCAGCCAGCCGGACTTCATGTAGATATCCGGGCCGAGCAGCAGTGTGGCGATGCCGAAAATCCAGGTGCCGATCATGCCGATCGTGGTCATCAGGTAAAGCCGCCGTTCCATGACGCGGAAACGCTCCTGCGAGGGCGCATCATCGGCGTGCACGTGGTAGACGAACAGCCGCGGCAGGTAGAACAGGCCGGCGAACCAGGCGATGACGAAGAACAGGTGAAAGACTTTGGCCCAAAGCATCGGCTGCTTCTCTATGAAGTGGCGGGAAACCGTCGGCGGGGCGGGACGGTTGCGTTTGCATCAGATCAGCCTATTATCGCCGCCCCTGGAGTTTCAGGGGCGTTTCAGGGGCGACGGACATGATCAAGGTGGGCATCGTCGGCGGTACCGGCTATACCGGCGCCGAACTGCTGCGCTTGCTTGCGCAGCATGGACAGGCGGAAGTAACGGTCCTGACTTCGCGTCAGGAAGCCGGCAAGCGCGCCGACGCCATGTTTCCGCACCTGCGTGGCTTCACTGACCTCAAGTTCACCGCACCTGATCCCGCGGCGCTATCGCGGTGCGACGCCGTGTTCTTCGCCACGCCGCACGGTACGGCCATGCAGATGGCGCCGGCGCTGGTCGAGGCCGGGGTCAGGGTGATCGACCTCTCCGCCGATTTCCGGCTGCGCGACACCGCGGTTTTCAAGGCCTGGTACCAAATCGAACACACCGCTCCGGCGCTGCTGGCGGAGGCGGTCTACGGCCTGCCGGAAGTCCACCGCGAAGCGATTCGCAAGGCGCGCATCGTCGCCAATCCCGGCTGCTATCCGACGTCGGTGCAACTGGGGCTGTTGCCCTTGCTCGAAGCCGGCGTGATCGAGTCGCAGGGCCTCGTCGCCGACTGCAAGTCCGGCACCAGTGGCGCCGGGCGTGAGGCCAAGATCGGTTCGCTGTTTTGCGAGGTGGCCGACTCTTTCAAGGCTTACGGCGTGTCCGGACATCGGCACGGCCCGGAAATCCTGCAGGGGCTTGCCGACATCGCGCGGCATGAGGTCGGTCTCACCTTCGTGCCGCATCTGCTGCCGCAGATTCGCGGCATTCACGCGACGATCTACGCGCGGCTCAAGCGTGATGACCTTGATCTGCAGCAGTTGTTCGCGCGGCGCTATGAAACCGAGCCCTTCGTCGATGTCGCGCCGGCCGGCGATCATCCGGACACGCGCGGCGTGCGTGGGGCCAACACCTGCCGCATTGCCGTCCACATCGCCCAGGACCGCCGGACGGTGGTGGTGCTGTCAGTGATCGACAACCTGGTCAAAGGCGCGTCCGGTCAGGCGGTGCAGAATCTCAACCTCATGTTCGGTCTCGACGAGCGCCTCGGCCTGCTGGCGCCGCCGCTGGCGCCCTGAGCATTCCGGTCGGCCGCGCCGTCAGCGCGGAATGCGCCCTCTCGCTGGCGGAGGATGGGGGACGTGGCGCCATGACGAAATCGGCGAGGCCGGCTCGTCGTGCCTGCGCAGCGAGCGCCGGCATTGAAGGCGAAGTCCGCGGCCCCATCTTCCGTTTAGCGGTACGATGATCGGCAAGCTGCGGGCCGGCAGGTCGCGGGCGCTGGCATTCGTGTCAGGATCGCCGGCAGCAGCGCGAAGCCGCGGCCAATGCGCTGGATGAACTCAGCGAGGCGTGCCGCGTCAAAGGTTCAGGCGGGATCAGCAACGGACAGTGTCATGAGCGAAGTCGCAGAAGTGATGGAAGAAGCGCCGGTGGTCTTTACCGATGCAGCAGCGGACAAGGTTCGCGAGCTGCTGCTGGAGGAGATCGATGTGGACCAGAAGCTGCGTGTGTTCGTGACAGGCGGCGGCTGCTCCGGATTCCAGTACGGCTTCAAGTTCGAGAAGCATGCCGAGGACGACGACACCGTGGTGGTCAAGAACGGTGTGACGCTGCTGGTCGATCCGATGAGCGTGCAGTATCTGATGGGGGCCGAGATCGACTTCAAGGAAGGCGTTGAGGGCGCGCAATTCGTGATCCGTAACCCGAACGCGTCGACCAGCTGCGGTTGCGGTAACTCCTTCTCGGTCTAAGCAGGCCGGAGGCGCTTCGGACCGCCTAGGGCGCGAAGATCCCGCCGAGCACCGCCGGGCGGCTGGCGCCCGTCACGCTGGGCAGATTGCCGGGCAGGCCGTTGATGGTGCGCCACGCCAGCCACGCGAACGCGGCGGCTTCGATCCAGGCGGGGTCCAGGCCAAGGCTTGCCGTCGTTTGTACGGACATCGCAGGAGCCAGGCGCTGGCGCAGCCGGGCCATCAGCCAGCCATTGCGCGCGCCGCCTCCGCAGACCCACAGCTCGCTGCCTTGCGGCGCATGGCGCTCGACGGCCTCCGCCAGAGATTCCACCGTCAGCTCGCCGAGGCTGCGCTGCACGTCGGCGGCCGGCAGCGCGGTGATGTCGCCGTGGGTGTGCAGCCAGGCGAGATTGAAGTAATCACGTCCCGTGCTTTTTGGCGCGGGCAGGGCGAAGTACGGATCGCCCAGGCAGGCCGCCAGCAAATCGCCATCGAGCTTGCCGCTCGCGCCCCAGGCGCCGTCGCGATCCAGCGCTTCTCCCCGGTGACGGAGAACCCAGTCATCCAGCAGCGCGTTGCCGGGGCCGGTGTCGAATCCGAAACAGTGCCGCGGATCCTCGTCCGGAAGGATCGTGATATTGGCGATGCCGCCGATATTGGCGATCACCCGCGGCGCGGTACCGGCGAAGACGGCGTGATGGAAGGCTGGCACCAGCGGCGCGCCCTGACCGCCCAGTGCCATGTCGGCACGACGGAAATCGGCCACGGTGCGGATTCCAGTCGCGGCGGCGATCAGGCTGGGATCGCCGAGCTGGGTGGTGGTGCGCAGCCCGACAGGGTCGTGGAAAACCGTCTGTCCATGCGAGCCGATCGCCACGGGGGAGGTTTCGGCCGGCAGCTTGCGCATCAGCTGTGTGGCGGCATCAGCGAAAGCCGCGCCGACCGCTTGATCGAGCCGCGCCCAGGTACGCAAGGAGATCGCGGTGTCCGGCGCGCGCTGCAGCTCCAGCAATTCAGCGCGCAGCTCTTTCGGATACGGCTGGCTGTGAGTCCCCAGCAAGCCGCGCCACTGACCGCCGGGTCCAAACGCACAAGCCGCTGCGTCGATGGCGTCGAGGCTGGTTCCCGACATCAGCCCCACGCACACCGCCGTCATGGGAGGTTCTTAGTTGTGCAAGGCCGGTGGTGGCGTGCCGGCTGCGGATGGGGCTTGCGCGACGCGGCTGGTGGAGATGGCGTCGAGCTGGGCGACGACTGCAGCATTGTCAGCCTTCCAGCGGGCGACGACATTTGCCGGCAACGGATTGGCGCGGGGCAGGGCGACGGTAATCGGGTTTTTGTGCACGCCGTTGATGCGGAATTCGTAGTGCAGGTGCGGCGCCGTTGCAAGACCGGTCGTGCCGACGTAGCCGATCACCTGACCCTGGCGTACGCGCGCGCCCGTGCTCAGGCCGGGGCGAAAGCGCGACAGGTGTCCGTAAACGGTCTGGTACTGCGAGCCGTGCTTGAGCATGACGACGTTGCCATAGCCGCTCTTGACGCCGACGAAGTCGACCTTGCCGTCGCCGGTAGCGCGAACCGGCGTGCCGGTGGAAGCAGCGTAATCGACGCCCTTGTGCGCGCGGATGACGTTGAGGATCGGATGCATGCGGCCGAGGTTGAAGCCTGAGCTGATGCGGACAAAATCCACCGGCGTGCGGATGAAGGCCTTGCGGAGCGACTCGCCTTCAGGGGTGTAGTAGGTGGCATTGCCATCGCTATCGACGTAGCGGACGGCACGGTGCACGCGGCCCTGGTTGACGAACTCCGCGGCGATGATGTCACCGTCGCGCAGGCGCTCGCCATCCTTGTAGAGCTGATCGTAAACGACCGAGAAGCGATCGCCGTCACGCAGATCGAGCGCGAAGTCGATGTCGTAGCCGAATACGTCGGCGAGTTCCATGACGAGGCGGTTCGAGAGCCCGGCCTTCTGTGCGGCGGCGAACAGCGAACTGGTGATAACAGCGTTCAGCTGCGCCGGGCGGCGCTCGATCTCGGCCGCAATCGTCAGCACTTCAAAGCCGGAGTCCGAGCGGCGCACCTGCAGCGTATGGGTCTCGTCGAACTCGTAGTTGAGTTCGTCCAGCGCGTCCTCGCTGGTCTTGCGCAAGCTGAGCTTGTCGCCGGCACGCAGCGCCTTGAGCTTTGCGGCATCGCCGCCGAGGCCGACGATGGCCAGGGCGTCCGCGTAGGCCAGGCCTTCCTTGGA
Organism: uncultured Solimonas sp.; assembly: GCA_966252075.1. Classification (GTDB taxonomy): domain Bacteria; phylum Pseudomonadota; class Gammaproteobacteria; order Nevskiales; family Nevskiaceae; genus Solimonas. Next base: position 1,910 of record CBINNP010000127.1, on the reverse strand, counting down.
GAAGATGTCGGTCAGCGTCTGCCCTTTACGGACAACAATCGTGGTCCATTCACTGGCAGTCGGCGCCTGCAGACTATCTGCTGCGGCGGACTGCACGGCGCTGTCGAAGGCCGACTCGACGGACGAGGGGGCAAATGCGGCGGACGCCTCAGAGCCGGCGGCGTCCTGGAGTGCGGTACGGCGCGTCGCGATGCCTTCGCGCATGGCGACGATCGACAGAATCGAGATGCAGGCGGTCGCAAGCAGCGCCGACCGACGGGCCGAGCGGCGGGGTGCCAGCTCGGCTGGGCTATAATCAATTCTCATCTTCTCAACCTGAAAACTGAAGCGGGACGGCGTCTTACGCCATCCTGATGTTGTTGGAGTCCGGGTCGTTGTCGTTATGTCGAAGGGACTTCTTAGGTCCGTAAGGAACCATAGTTTCCCTGCCTTTGCAAGCAGCCTGGACGTTTTGTTTTCATCTCTCTCAGAGCCGGTTTTGCGGCATGCCTTCCATGGACATCGATTTCAGCGAACTTGAGCGCGGCACTCACGAGATCATCCCGGCTCAGGATTTCCATTCGCGGCTGATGCAAGCCTCCCAGCAGCGCCGCAGCCTGCGAGTCAAGGCCGGGTTTGATCCGACGGCCCGCGACCTGCATCTGGGCCACACGCTATTGCTTAACAAATTGCGTGCCTTTCAGGACGCTGGACATGAGGCAGTCTTTCTGATCGGAGACTTTACCGGGATGATCGGTGATCCGACTGGAAAAAATGAAACGCGCAAGCCTTTGACTCGTGAGCAGGTCGAAGCCAACGCGCAGACCTACAAGGAGCAGGTGTTCAAGATCCTCGATCCGGCCCGGACCACCATCGAGTTCAACTCCCGCTGGCTCGACTCGCTAGGGGCAGAAGGCATGATCCGCCTTGCCGCGCAGCATACGGTGGCGCGAATGCTGGAACGCGACGATTTTGCCAAGCGATACAGCGCCGGTCAGCCGATCGCCGTCCACGAGTTCCTGTACCCCTTGCTGCAAGGGTACGACTCGGTGGCCCTGAAGGCTGATGTCGAGCTGGGGGGCACCGACCAGAAGTTCAACCTGCTGATGGGGCGCCATTTGCAGGTGGCGTACGGTCAGCCGCCGCAGTGCATCGTGACGGTGCCCATTCTGGAAGGCCTGGATGGCGTACAGAAGATGTCGAAGAGCCTCGGCAACTATATCGGCGTGAACGAGCCCCCCCAGGACATGTTCGGCAAGCTGATGTCGATCTCCGACTCATTGATGTGGCGGTACTTCGAGCTTCTGTCGTTCCGCTCCTTGGCTGACGTCGAGGCCTTGCGCCAAAGCGCCATGGCGGGCGCCAACCCACGTGATATCAAGATGCTGCTCGGCGTTGAGATCGTTGACCGTTTCCACGGCGCCGGTTCGGGGGAAGCGGCCAGGGCGGCATTCATCGCGCAGTTCTCCCAAGGCGGCCTGCCCGACGACATCCCCGTGATCCGTATTGCCGTGCCGGCTGGGGGGCTGGCGGTCGCGCGCCTGTTGAAGGAGGCCGGCTTGGTCAGCAGCAATGCCGAAGGAACACGGATGGTCGAGCAGCGCGCCGTTCGGGTCGATCAGCAACGTATTGAAGACAAGGCGTTGGTTCTGATGGCGGGGGGCGAGCACCTGCTCCAGGTTGGCTCGCGTCGCTATGCCCGTATCGAACTGGTTTTGGCGGCAGCGCACTGAGCGGTTTGCGCGGAGTGGGCAAAAAACGCCCCAATTTTGGTCATAAAGAAGCCAAATTCAGCGCATCCGAAGGGGCTCCGTTAAGTAGTTAAAAACAACAATATGAATTTTTTCATGATGTTATGAAAATACCGGCAAATCCCCGTTGACGCAAATTGAGAAACCCCTATTATTCGCCTCCCCGCTGCGGCGGCGACG
>CBINNP010000126.1:0-10262 GCA_966252075.1 uncultured Solimonas sp. | reverse complement strand
GCCGCAAAGCGGGTGGCATCACAGCGGCGGCCATCGCGTTAACAGGCCCTAGTCGCGGCTCATCCAGCCGCGGGCCCTGAACCAGGCGAGCGGCAGCAGCATGCTCAGCAGCAGCAGCGCGAGCGCCGCCGGGTAGGCCCAGGGCTGCTCGAGCTCGGGCATGTGCTGGAAGTTCATCCCCCAGATACCGGCCAGGATGATCGGCGGGATGGTGGCCACCGAGGCCACCGTCAGCAGCTTCATCACCATGTTCTGCGCGGTGCTGATGAAGCCGAGGATGGCGTCGAGCAGGAACTGCAGCTTCTCGGTCAGCTGGTCATCGAACTCCTCCAGGGTGCGCAAATCGTTGCCGATGACCTGCAGCCGCGAACGCTCCGCCTTCGATAGCCAGTCCGGGGCCCGGCCGTTGACGAAGCCGATGCTGCGCGCGAATCCGAGCAGAAACGGCCGGAAGCGCGCCAGCCGTCCTTCCAGACGCCCGGTGCGGACCATCAGCTGGTGCAGGGCCGGCGTGCGCCGCCGCGTATCCGAGAACACCTCCGCCGACAGCCGGGCCAGATCGCCGGCGATCTTCTGCATCTCGCCGGCGACGTGGTTGATCGCCTCTTCCATCAGCATCGCGAACGCCGACGCCGCGGTGGCGCTGCGGCCCGGCCGGCGCCATTGCGCGGCGGCAGCATCGACGGCGGCCGAATCGGCGTAGCGCAGGCTGATCAGAAATTTCTCGCCGAGCGCCAAGCCTAGTGGCGAATCGGTTTGCCCGGCGTCGGCCAGCAGGATCTGCAGATGCAGCACGCGTTCGTCGTCGCGGTTGCGCTGCGCCAGCCCCAGCGCGCCCAGTGCCTCGCGGTCCGGCAGCGGCAAGCCGGTCATCCGCTCGATGCAGGCGCGTTCCTCGTCGGTGGGGCGACACAGATCGAACCACAGGCCTCGTTCGGGCAGCGGCTGCGACGGCTGCCAGTGCACGGCTTCGTCGCGATCGGCGCAGTGAATGATCAGCATGTCGTCGGGCGATCCTCGGTGGCGTCGGCGCGCCGCCGACCGCCGATCATGGCACGCCGCCGGCTTGCCGGCCGCTGACGCGGCAGTGCCGCCTCAGGCGAAGACGATGGTCTTGTTGCCGTCGACGATGACGCGGTCTTCGGTATGCCAGCTGACCGCGCGGGCCAGCACCTGGCGTTCCAGATCACGGCCCAGGCGGCGCAGATCCGGCACTTCATGACGGTGCGAAACGCGGCCGGTGTCCTGATCGATGATCGGCCCCTGATCCAGATCGCTGGTGACGTAGTGCGCGGTGGCGCCGATCAGCTTGACGCCGCGGGTGTAGGCCTGCTGATAGGGGTCGGCACCGACGAAGGCCGGCAGGAAGCTGTGATGGATGTTGATGATGCGCGCCGGGTACTGCGCGACGAACTCGGCGGACAGGATCCTCATGTAGCGCGCCAGCACGATGAAATCGGCACCGCCCTCGGCGAGCAGCGCCAGCATCCTCGCCTCGGCCTGCGCGTGCGTCGCCGCATCGATCGGCACGTGCTCGAAGCGCACGCCGAAGCGCTCGACCGACTCGCGCAGATCGTCGTGATTGGAGATCACTACCGGGATGTCGACGCGCAGTTCGCCGCGCTGCCAGCGCCACAGCAGCTCCAGCAAGGCGTGATCGTGCCTGGAGACAAGGATCGCCATCTTCGGCTTCTCGGCGCCGTAGCTGATGCGCCAGTCCATCCGGAAGCGCTTGGCGACCGAGTCGGCGAAGGTGCGTTCCAGCGCCTCGCGCGACACCGCCAGGTGCGGCGTCTGGAATTCCAGGCGCAGGAAGAAGCGGCCGCCTTCCGGATCGGTGGAATGCTGATCCAGCTCGGTGATGTTGACGCCGTGGTGATACAGGAAGGTGGTCACCGCCGAGACGATGCCCGGCTGGTCCGGACAGGTGATCAGCAGGCGGGCGGTGGTATCGGGCTCGGTCGTCATGGCAGCGGCACAGCGGGCGCAAACACGCAAGGGAGCGCGTTTATACCGGATGCGCCGGTCTTTGGCGACGTCGGGAGCTTGCTCAGGGCGTAGCCGGCGGCAGTACCGGCAGGTCCGGCGGCGGCTCGCGGTAGTAGGCGATACGCACGGTATATGGCTTGCCGTGCCTGGGGTCGTGCAGGTTGGAAACGCCGCGATACTCGACCAGGCGGCGGCCGTCCGGGTCATAGAGCGCCTCCAGCGGATCGACGAACCAGCGCAGCACCGAATCCGGCTCCAGCCGCAGCCTCACCAGCTTGCGCCCTTCGAATTCGGCCTCGCCATCGCGGCGCGCGCGGAACTTGTAGACATCCAGGTTGCCGGCGACGGCGAAGCTGAAATTGAGCGTCTGCCCGGCCATCAGCTCGGCAAAGTGCGCGTAGATGCAGGCATGGAAGCCGGCGTCGCCGCAGATCGGCGGCGTGCGCGGCACGCTGGCGGTCTTCACGGCGGCGCCGCTCTTCTCGCGCTTGGCCATCTCGATGCGCTCGCCGACCGCGGTGATCGCCTCGAAGTAGCCGCTTTGCGGCAGATCGAGCCGGTACACCGGCACGAACGGATCGGCGCTGAAATCCAGGGTCTTGCTGCCGATCAGATGGCCGTCCGGGTCGTAGTAGCGCACCGCGCCGTCGATCCAGTGACCGTCGCGCAGGCGTTGCCGGTGCGCCTCCGTGTACAGATAGCGGTTGGTCTTGAGGTCGTAGGCATAGCCGTAGAAGCGCAGCACCTGCTCGTCGGCGCGCGCGGCGCCGCCGAGCGCGGCCAGCAGCAGGCCGAGCGCCGCAAGCCATGCCTTCATGCCGATACGGACCGCGCGCGCGGCGCAAACAGGTAGTGCGCGACGCCCCATTCGCGGCCATCGGCGTAGCCGAACAGCTCGGCGACCGCCATATAGAACATCCGCCAGCGCTGGAACCAGACTTTGGCGTCGGCCTCGCCGTAGGCCTGGCGGAACGCGGCGAGGATCGGCGCGCGCTGCGCGTCCATGCCGGCCAGCCAGTCGTTGGCGGTGCGCTCGTAGTGGCGGCCGTCGATCCACCACTGGTCGAGCAGTTGCAGATCGTCCTGGAAGTGCGCGAACAGATGCTCGCTGGGCATGGTGCCGCCGGTGAAGAAGTACTTCGACATCCAGTCGTCCTCGCCCTGCACCTCGAAATGGTAGGCCAGCAGCTTGTGCGCAAACACATGCACGAACAAGCGCCCCTGCGGCTGCAGCCAGCCGCAAACCTTGGCGAACAGGCGCCCGTAGTTCTTCATGTGCTCGAACATCTCGATCGACAGCACGCGATCGAAACCCAGGCCCAGCGCCGCCGCCGGCATCTCGAAGTCGACGATGTTGCCGGTCAGGATCGTCAGATTGCGCAAACCGCGTTCGCGAGCCCGCGCCTCGATGAACTGGCGCTGGCCATGCGAGTTCGACAGGCCCACGACGCGCGAGTTCGGATAGCGCTCGGCCAGCCACAGCGACAGCGAGCCCCAGCCGCAGCCCAGATCGAGCATCGCCTGGCCGTCGGCCAGGCCGGCACGCTCGGCATAGAGCGCCAGCATGCGCTCCTCGGCCGCCGCCAGCGTGCTGGCGCCGTCGGCGTAGTAGCAGCAGGAATACTTCAGCCGCGGCCCCAGATGCCGATGAAAGAACTCGGCCGGCACTTCGTAATGCTGGGCGTTGGCGGCGCCGGTTTCGATCGCGATCGGGCTGGCCCGCAGCTCGGCGAGAAATTCTCGGAAGCGCGCCGAGCGATGCTCGTCGCTGCCAGCTTCGTCGACCAGACGGCGACGCACCAGCGCACGCATGCCGGCACGCGCCAGCACGTCCGGAATCAGGCCGCGCTCACAGCAGTCGATCAGGTTCATCGTTTGCGCTTTTTGGGTTTCCACGGAATCAGGGCAGAGGTCTGCGCGACATAGGCCGCGTAGCCCGGCTTGCGGCGACGCATCTCGGCTTCCAGCATCGGCAGGCCGGACAGCTTCATCAGCATCCAGGCCATCAGCAGCGGCGCGAACAGGCTCAGCGCGCCCCAGGGCGCGCCCAGCGCCAGCGGCACGTAGGCCAGCCAGTGCAGGCATTCGAAGAAGTAATTGGGATGTCGCGAGTAGCGCCACAGGCCGCGCCTGCAGACGGCGCCGCCGTGGCCGGCCTGGGCGCGGAATGCCGCCATCTGGCGGTCGGCGAGGGCCTCGCCCGCCACGGCGATCAGCCAGATCGCCAGCGCCAGCGCGATCGCCGGCGGCGACGGCAGCTCCGCGCGAAACGCCACCGGCATGAACGCCGAGGCCGACAGCAGCAGCGTGAACAGATTCTGGAACTGGAAGAACCAGAACATCTTGCGGTCCACCGCCGCGCCCCACAGCGCGCGGAAATGCGCGTAGCGAAAGTCCTCCGGCTGGCCATAGTTGCGGCGCCACAGGTAAAGGCCGAGGCGCAGCCCCCACAGGCCGCCGAGCAGCGCCAGCAGGACGCGCAAGGCCGGCGGCGCGGTGCCGGCCAGGGCATAGACCACCGCCAGGCCGCCCAGCGTCCAGGCCCAGATCGCGTCCACCAATCCGGCATTGCGTGTGCGCCGTTGCAGCAGCCAGGCCGCCGTCTTGGCGAGCACGGCCGTCAGTACCGTCAGGGCGAAGGCATGCAGGGGGCTGGTCGTCATACCCTCTTATACGACGCGACGGCGGCAGCGGATGCGCCAGACGGCAGCCGTCGTCAAACCGGGCGCCGCTCGGTCGGCGGCCCGTCGGCTGGCCCTAGAGCAGGCCCAGCAACTGCCTGGCGCTACCCGCCAGCGCCTCGCGCCACGGCAGGCCGACGATCTCGCGGCCGCTGGCGCCATCGGCGAACGGCATGCGCTCGCCGTCGCCGATGACATAGCGGTAGTCCATGGTGATCTCGGTGCCGGCCGGCAGGTCCGCCAGCGCGAAGATGAAGCCCAGATGCCACAGCGCCGTCGGCGTGAAGCTGTGGTTGACGTAGCACTCGTCGCTCCACTCCGGCGTCAGCGAGAACCGGTCCTCGAACCAGCGCACGCTCGACTCGACTTCGCGCGAATCGGCCGGCAACTGCCGCAGCCGCGCCTCGCTCCAGACGGTGTGGACAGTGTCCGGCGCGATCAGCACGCGGCCACCGGCGACCGCCTCGTCGAGGAACAGGCCGCGGCCGGCACCGGCAATGGAGGAAGCGGCGATGCGGTAGCGGGGCAGGATCATGCAGCGAACTGCTGCAAGCTCAATGCCGGGTCTTGTTCGACGGCTGCATGTGCGCCGACACGAACAGGCCGCGCGCCTGGTCGGCGCTGAAGCGGTATTCGCGGCCGCAGAACTCGCAGGTGACCTCGAAGCCATCATGCTCGCGCAGATGGTCTTCCACCTCGCTCTCGCCCAGCGACAGCAGCATCGCGCCGATGCCGTCACGCGAGCAGCGGCAGCTCAGCTGCACGCCCTGCGGATCGAAGACGCGCAGCGTTTCCTCATGGAACAGGCGGCGCAGCACGGTCAGCGCCGGCGTCTGCGCCAGCTCGGTTTCCTCGAGCGTGGCGAACAGGATGCTGACGTGCTCCCAGTTCAGTTCGCTGCTGTTGTTCTCGCCCAGCGGCAGGCGCTGCAGCAGCAGGCCGCGGATCTGGCCATTGCCGTAGGCCAGGCGCAGCAGCGAGGGCAGCTGCTCGGACTGCTCGAAGTAGAACTCCAGGGCGTCGCCGAGCCGCGCCCCTTCGATCGGCACCAGGGTCTGGTAGTTCTGGCCGCCGTGCTCCGGCTCCAGCAGCAGGCCGAGCTGGCCACCGCCCAGCAGCGCGGTGAAATCGCCACGCGCCTCGTGCTGGCTCTTGGCCATGCCGCGCACGCGCAGGCTGGGCAGGCTGGGCGCGAGTTCGTCACCACGGCCGGCATGGCATTCGGCCTGCGCCACCAACAGCTGTACCGGGCCGTGCTCGGCACCCTGGAACTGCAGGCTGACGCGACCTTCGAACTTGGCGTGCGAGACCAGCAGCGGCATCGCCGCCACCGCATGCGCGAGCAGGCGGCGGACGTCGTCCGGATACGGACGCGAGCCGAGCATGGTGTCGACGCCGGACTCGAACTCGACGATCGCACCGCGGACGCCGAGGTCAGGCAGCAGAAATTCGGTAAGGCGGTTGTTCATCGGTTCAAGATAAGGCCGATACCGCCGCTTGCAAGCGGCGGTATCGGCGCACGGGCCCTCAGCCCGCCAGCTTTTCCTTCAGCAGCCGGTTCAGCGCGTCCGGGTTGGCCTTGCCGCCGGTGGCGCGCATGGTCTGGCCGACGAAGAAGCCGAACAGCTTGTCCTTGCCGGCGCGGTACTCGGCGAGCTGGCCCGGATTCTTGGCCATCACGTCCTCGATGGCGGCGACAATCGCCGACTCGTCGGTGATCTGCACCAGGCCCTTGGCCTTGATGATGGTGTCGGCCGCGTCGATGCCGCTGGCCTCGCCGGCCAGCATCGCCTCGAAGACTTCCTTGGCGATCTTGCCGGAGATGGTCTGGTCGGCGATGCGCGCGATCAGGCCGGCCAGCATCGCCGCGCTGATCGGCGACTCGGCGATGTCCTTGCCGGACTTGTTCAGCGCGCCGAGCAGGTCGGTGATGGTCCAGTTGGCGCAGGTCTTGGCATCGGCCTTCGAGGTGGCGACGACTTCCTCATAGAAGTCGGCCAGCGCGTGCTCGCCGGTCAGCACGGTGGCGTCGTAGACCGGCAGGCCGTACTGCGCGATGAAACGTGCCTTCTTGGCTTCCGGCAGCTCCGGCATCGCCGCGCGGATGCGCGCGATGTCGTCCTGCGTGACGACGATCGGCAGCAGGTCCGGGTCCGGGAAGTAGCGGTAGTCGTTGGCGTTTTCCTTGGAGCGCATTGCCCGCGTCTCGCCGCTGTCCGGATTGAACAGGCGGGTTTCCTGGATGACCTTGCCGCCGGACTCGATGACATCGATCTGCCGCTCGATCTCGAACTCGATCGCCTTCTCGACGTAGCGGAACGAGTTGACGTTCTTGGTCTCGGTACGCGTGCCGAATTCAGTGGCGCCGCGCTTGCGAACGGAAACGTTGGCGTCGCAGCGGAAGCTGCCTTCCTGCATGTTGCCGTCGCAGATGCCGAGGTATACCACCAGCTGGTGCAGCTTCTTCAGGTACGCGACGGCCTCCGCCGACGAACGGATGTCCGGCTCGGAGACGATCTCGATCAGCGGCGTGCCGGCGCGGTTGAGGTCGATGCCGGACTGGCCGACGAAGCCTTCATGGACCGATTTGCCGGCGTCCTCTTCCATGTGCGCGCGGGTGATGCCGATGCGCTTGGCGGTCTTGCCTTGCGGGCCGTCGAACTCGATGTCGAGATGGCCGTTGAAGACGATCGGCAGCTCGTACTGCGAGATCTGGTAGCCCTTGGGCAGGTCCGGATAGAAGTAGTGCTTGCGCGCGAACACGCAGCGCTCGGCGATCTGCGCGTCCACCGCCAGACCGAACTTCACCGCGTATTCGAGCGCGGTCTTGTTGAGCACCGGCAGCACGCCGGGCAGGCCCAGCGTCACCGCGTCGGCCTGCGTGTTGGGCGCCGCGCCGTAGGCGGTCGCCGCGCCGGAGAAAATCTTGGAGTGGGTCAGCAGCTGGCAATGGACTTCAAGTCCGATCACCACTTCCCAGGTCGTCGAGTCGTATGCCATTTCGTTGTGCCTTTTACGCGTAGGCCTTCGGCATCTGCTTGTGGAAATCGGTCGCCTGCTGGAACTGGTGGGCGACGTTGAGCAGCTTGGCCTCGCTGAAGAAATTGCCCATCAGCTGCAGGCCGACCGGCAGGCCGTCGACGAAGCCGCAGCCCAGCGACATCGCCGGGATGCCGGCGAGGTTGGCGGCGATGGTGTAGATGTCGTTGAGATACATCGCCACCGGATCGTCGGTCTTGTCGCCGAGCTTGAAGGCGACGTCGGTGGCCGTGGGGCCGAGCACCACGTCGACCTCGCTGAACGCGCGGCGGAAGTCGTCGTAGATCAGCTTGCGGACTTTCTGCGCCTGCAGGTAGTAGGCGTCGTAGTAGCCATGGCTGAGCACGTAGGTGCCGACCATGATGCGGCGCTGCACCTCGGCGCCGAAGCCTTCGCCGCGGCTGCGCTTGTACAGCTCTTCGAGGTTCTTGACGCCTTCGGCGCGGTGACCGTAGCGCACGCCGTCCAGGCGCGCGAGATTGGAGCTGGCCTCGGCCGGCGCGACCACGTAATAGGTCGGCACCGACAGCGGCGAGTTCGGCAGCGAAATCTCGACGAACTCGGCGCCCAGCGATTTGAGCGTGGCGATCGCCGCGTCGATCTTCTCGCGTGAGGACGGCGCCAGGCCTTCGGCGAAGTATTCCTTCGGCAGGCCGATCTTCAGGCCCTTGATCGAGTTGCCGAGGCCGCCGACCAGATCGTCGACCGGGCGCTCGATGCTGGTCGAGTCCAGCGGATCGAAGCCGGACATCGCCTGCAGCACATAGGCCGCGTCCTCGGCGCTGCGCGCGACCACGCCGGCCTGATCGAGGCTCGATGCGAAGGCGATCATGCCGTAGCGCGACACGCGGCCATACGTCGGCTTGATGCCGGTCAGGCCGGTCAGCGCCGCGGGCTGGCGGATCGAGCCGCCGGTGTCGCTGGCGGTCGCCACCGGCGCCAGCCCCGCCGCCACCGCCGCCACCGAGCCGCCGGACGAGCCGCCCGGCACGCGCGTGGTGTCCCAGGGGTTCTTGACCGGGCCGTAGAAGCTGGTTTCGTTGGACGAGCCCATCGCGAATTCGTCCATGTTGCACTTGCCGAGCATCACCATGCCGGCGTCGAGGTGCAGCTTCTGCACGATCGTCGCGTCGTACGGCGCGATGAATTTGTCGAGCATCTTCGACGCGCAGCTGGTCTTGACGCCCAGCGTGCAGAAGATGTCCTTCTGCGCCAAGGGCACGCCGGTCAGCAGGTGTGCATCGCCGCGCGCCAGCTTGGCGTCGGCGGCGTCGGCCTGCTTGAGCGCGCGCTCGGCGGTGACGGTGATGTAGCTGTTGAGCCCGCCGTCATGCGCGTCGATGCGCTTGAGGTAGTGCTCGGTCAGCTCGCGCGACGAAAACTTCTTGGCGCGCAGGCCGTCGGACAGTTCTTTGATGGAAAGCTTGTGCATGTGCATCCCGGATGGGGTGAAGCCGCAGCGGACCGCGAGCGTAAGCCCGCGGCCCGGCCCTTGAGGTCGGCGGACCGGCCGCGGCTATTCGATGACCTTGGGAACCAGATACAGGCCACCCTCGGTCTCCGGCGCGATCGCCTGGAAGGCCTCGCGGCGGTCGGCCTCGGTGACGGCGTCGGGGCGCAGGCGCTGGTGCATGTCCAGCGGGTGCGCCATCGGCTCGACGCCGTCGGTGTCGGCCCGCGACAGCTGGCCGACCAGGTCGAGGATGCTGGACAGCTGCGCGGTGTAGGCCGCAATGCGCTCGGCGGGCAGTTCGAGCCGCGCCAGATGGGCGACCTGCTTGACGTTTTCGGAGCTCAGGCTCATCGGCTTGGGGGCAGTTTCTGACAGGACGACGGGAAGGCGGCCGAAAGGCAAGGGAACGCTGTTGCGACAGGGTTTGCACCGGGCTGTCGGCCGCGGAAAATGGTTTATGATGTGGCGAGCCCTGATTCTACTGGAATGCGAGACCGCGCACCGCTGCCTGGCAGCGTAGTCAGCGCACCGCATTCCCCGCCCCTGCAAACGCTTTCTCGACCAGGCCATCGCGATGTTCGACGCCGTACGCCGTCTTTTTGTCAACGATCTCTCCATCGACCTCGGCACCGCCAATACGCTGGTCTACGTGCGTGACGAAGGCATCGTCCTCAACGAACCCTCGGTCGTCGCCATCCGCATGGACTCGCGCGGCGCCAAGAAGGTCGAGGCGGTCGGCATCGAGGCCAAGCAGATGCTCGGCCGCACGCCGACCAACATCACCACGGTGCGGCCGCTGCGCGACGGCGTGATCGCCGACTACACCGTCACCGAGAAGATGCTGCAGCACTTCATCCGCAAGGTGCAGAAGGGCCGGATGACCCGGCCGATGACGCGCGTCGTCGTCTGCGTGCCCTACGGCTCCACCCAGGTGGAGCGCCGCGCGATCCGCGAATCGGTCGAGAACGCCGGCGCCCGCAAGGTCTGGGTGATCGAGGAGCCGATCGCCGCGGCACTCGGCGCCGGCATCCCGATCGGCGAGGCGCGCGGCTCGATGGGGGTCGACATCGGCGGCGGCACCTCGGAAGTGGCGGTGATCT
>CBINNP010000125.1:0-10302 GCA_966252075.1 uncultured Solimonas sp. | reverse complement strand
GACAAAGCAATTGCCCGCAAGCGCTGCAGGCAGATTTAAAACGTCATATGGATAGGCCGATTGTCCGGAACTTTTTCCGAGAGTTCAAGACGGGCGGGTGCATTGGGCCGACGAACGGTTTTTCAATGGGGCAGGCGCAGGCCGATTTCGACCGGCCGGTCGCCCTCTACCGCCTTCACGACCAGCTGGATTTCACCTAGCCGCAAACGATCGCCGACCACCGGGTGCGGGAGATGGGCGCTGACCATCTGCGCCACCGTCTTGCCGAGCGCATTGTCCGGCGGACTGATGCCGTAGGTTTCGCAGAGCGCCTCCACCGACGCGTCGTGACGGATGCTGAACTCGCCGAAATAACGGCGTGCGGTGGTTTCCTTGACGGCATGGACAGCCTCGAAGATGCGATCCAGCGCGTCCAGTTCGGTCTGTGCCGCGAGCAATGACACGTAGTCGCCGGCCCGCAGTTCACCCCATTCTCGGTAGTGCAGCACCTGCCCCCGCCGGGCGACACAGATGACGCGCGAGACGTCCGGGATCGGCAAGGTCTTCGGCCGCATGCCGATCAGACGGCTGTTCGACGAGATCCGGTAGCTCACCATTTCATAGCCGCGCTGGCCGGGCAGATCGATATCGACGCGATGGATGCGCGCCGAGGTCACCGGCACCTGCAGGCCGAGCAGCCGCGCCATCGGCGCCACCGACCAGCCTTGCACGACCAGCGACACCAGGACGATGAAGAAGGCGATGTTGAAGAACAGCTGAGCATTTTCGACGCCGGCGAGCCAGGGATAGGTGGCCAGCACGATCGGCACCGAGCCGCGCAGGCCGACCCAGGCCACATATAGTTGTTCCCGCCAGGGGAACTGGAACGGCGCCAGACTGACGAACACCGCGATCGGACGCGCCACCAGAATCAGCGCGGCCGAGATCAGCAGACCGGGAATCCACAGATGCGCCAGCTGGCTCGGCGAGGCCAGCAGGCCGAGGATGATGAACATGCCGATCTGCGCCATCCAGGCCATGCCATCGTGGAAGCGGCGGATGCCGGCGGCGCCGCGCACCGAGCGGTTGCCGATGAAAATGCCGGCGAGATAGGCCGCCAGAAAACCGCTGCCGCCCACCAGGGCGGTGAAGCCGAATATGCTCAGACCGCCGAACAGCGCGAGCAGCGGGTACATCGCATCGCCGAGCTGCAGCTTGTTGAGCGCGCGGATCAGCAGCCAGCCGCCGCCCAGGCCGCAGGCGGCGCCGGCGCCCATCTGCCAGATCAGCATCAGCAGCGCGTCGACGAGGCCGAACTCGCCCGGCGCGTCGAGGTAGGCGATGGTCGCCAGCGTCAGGAAGATCGCCATCGGATCGTTGGTGCCCGACTCGATCTCCAGTGCCGAGGCGACACGTTCGTTGAGCGCGACCGCGTTGCTGCCGAGCAGCGAGAACACGGCCGATGCGTCGGTCGACGCAACGATGGCGCCCACCAGAAAACCCTCGGCCGGCTTCAGGCCCAACAGCCAGGTACAGAAAGCGGCGGTCAGGCCGGCGGTGATCAGCACGCCGACGCTGGCCAGCGACAGCGCCGGTCGCAGTCCGGTGCGGAAGCTGGTGCTCGGCGTGCGCAGGCCGCCGTCGAACAGCACGACGGCCAGGGCGGCCGTCGCGGCCAGGTTGGCGAAGCCGTAGTTGGCGAAGTGGATGCCGCCCGGTCCGTCCTCGCCCGCCACCATGCCGATCAGCAGGAAGACCAGCAGCAGCGGCACGCCGAGACGCGGTGTGATGACCGTCGCCAGGATGCTGATCAGGAACAGCACCGCGGCAATCAGGATGAGGTGAGCGGAAAGATCGAGATCCATTGCGGCAGTTTATGCAGCGGCCATGCCGAAAGATCGAGGACGGCAGACGAGATTTACACCGGTTGAAACTCTGGTCGTCGGCTTGCTGGCGAGTCGCTATACTTGCGCGCCCAATTTTCAACCATCGCTCGAGGGAGCAGCCGTGGCGCACAAGAACCACGACCAAGTTTTCTTCATCAATTTCGGCATGGTCCTCGCCGCGCTGTTCGGCATCTTCTTTGTCTGCATCATCGCGGCTCGCCTGCTCGATGCCGGCGACGAGCACGCCGATCCGGACGCGATGGTGAGGCTGGAGGAACGCATCAAGCCGGTCGGCCAGGTGATCACCGATCCGGCAGTGCTGGTCAAGATGGCGGAAGCCGCGCAGGCCTCGCGCGAGCCGCTGACCGGCGAGCAGGTCTATACCAAGGTCTGCGCAGGCTGCCACGGTGCGGGCGTGCTCAATGCGCCGAAGCTGGGCGACAAGGCCGACTGGAGCGCGCGTGCCGGCAAGGCGGGCGGCCTCGAGGGCCTGACCAAGCATGCCGTCGCCGGCATCAACCAGATGCCGCCGCGCGGTGGCGACAGCTCGCTAAGCGACAAGGAAGTGCATGACGCCGTCGAGCACATCCTCAAGCAGACCGGCATCTAGTAGCGTCCTGCGCTGTCAGATGTAAGAAAGCGCCGCCTCCGGGCGGCGCCTTTCGTTGGGCGATCCAAAAAGATGCACCTAGTTGGTGCAACAATTGATGGGCGCACCATTTCGTTCTGGGTCTTCAATTATTTTTCTTCTAAAAAGATTGTTAGTTAGTGCCAAATCGCATTTTCGCAACAGTCGATCGAATTCATAACCAACTGAAGAAAAACAGAAAATACTCATATTTCCAAGTGGCATGGGCCTTGCGACTTCGGCGCGGGGCCGCGAGCAACGATGCAAGCGGAACATTTATCCACTTGGGAAAAGAATTCATGACCATTAAGCGTTCACAGACGAACGTCGGTTGCAGCACCTATCGGAAGTCGGCGGTGGCGGCCGCTGCACTGGCGACCCTCGGCGTCCTCGCCTCGCCGGCGGCTTCCGCGGCGACGCTGGCCGAACTGGCCTCCAAGGTTGAGGCCAGCGGCTGGATCAGCGGCTCCTATTTCTACAACCTCAATGGCGAAGACACGGTCGGTCACCCGACCGACATCGAGTCCAACTCGTTCACCCTCAATCAGGCGGTGCTGAACCTGATCGCGGCCCCTGAAGAAGGCTTCGGCGGCGGCGTGCAGATTCTCGCGGGCAACGACGCAGCGACCATCGTCAACCCGTCCTATGGCGATGGCGACGACAAGTTCAGCCTGCCGGAAGCCTATCTGACCTACACGACCGGCAAGCTGACCGTGAAGGCCGGCCGCTATGGCACGCTGGCGGGCTACGAAGTGCTCAGCGACGCTGCCAACCCGCTGCTGTCACGCTCGCTGCAGTTCATGGCCGCCGAGCCGTACTTCCACACCGGTATCCGCGCGGCCTACGCGGCGACGGATTCGACAACCCTGTACCTCGGCGTCAACAACAGCGCGTATGCCGGCTATTCGGTCGATCCGGATGACCAGAAGACGGTCGAGGCCGGCTTCGCCACGGCGTTCGGCGAATCGGTGACCTTCGCGGTTTATGACTATTACGGTCAGGACGGCGGTCTGGACACCAACTACCTCGACGTCGTGCTCGGGCTGACCGCGTCGGATGCGCTGTCCTTCGGCCTCAATGTCGACCTGTTCACGCAGGACGAGTACGGCGATGTGCTGGGTATCGCCGGCTACGCCACCTTGGCGATGTCGGAAACCTGGAGCGCGACCCTGCGTCTGGAGTCGACCGAAAAGGACTTCGATCCGGGCGTCGATACCGATGTGACGACCAATGCCGCCACCATCGCGCTGTCGTACAAGCCGAGCAGCGACTTCCGCATGATCTTCGAAGCGCGTGTTGACGATGCCGACGAGGACATCTACATCAAGGATGGCAAGCCGGAAGGCACGCAGCCGACGGTGGGCGTGAAGGCGATCTACTCGTTCGGTCTGTAAGACGCGCGAGCCGGTCCGGCGCCAAGGGCCGGACCTGTACAGCGAAACCCGCGACCGAAAGTCGCGGGTTTCGTCGTTTCCTGGGCCGGATTCAGCTCGCCGCCTCGGGCTGCCGGTAACGCAGGGCCTCGGCGATGTCGGCCAGCTGGACTGCGTCGCTGTCGCGCAGATCGGCCAGCGTTCGCGCCAGCTTGAGGACGCGGTGATAGGCGCGTGCAGACAAATCGAGACGGCGCATCGCCTGGTCCAACAGCGCCCGTCCCGCGGCGTCCGGCCGCGCCAGGCTTTCGAGTTCGCCGACCTGCAGCTGCGCGTTGAGCTTGTTCTGCCGGTCGAGCTGGCGCTGCCACGCGCGCGTCACCCGCGCGCGGACCTCGGCACTGCTCTCGCTCCCGCCCTCCGGCGTTGCCAGCGTCTGCGAGTCTACGGGCGGCACGAACAGCTGCAGGTCGATGCGATCGAGCAGCGGCCCGGAAATCCGCGCGCGGTAGCGCGCGACCTGGTCCGGCGTGCACCGGCAGCGCCCCGATGCGGTGCCCAGATAGCCGCAAGGGCAGGGATTCATCGCCGCGATCAGCTGGAATCGCGCCGGGAAATCCATTTGCCGGCTGGCGCGCGAGATGGTGATCGCACCGGTTTCCATCGGCTCGCGCAGTGTTTCCAGCGCGCGTCGCTCGAACTCCGGCAGCTCGTCGAGGAACAGCACGCCGAGATGCGCGAGGGTAATCTCGCCCGGCCGCGGATGGCTGCCGCCTCCCGCCAGCGCAACGGCCGATGCCGTGTGATGGGGACAACGAAACGGCCGCCGGCCCCAGCGCTCGATGGCGAAGCCGCCGCTGACCGAACTCACCGCGGCGGCCTCCAAGGCTTCCTCCGCAGTCAGCGGCGGCAGGATGCCGGGCAGACGCTGCGCCAGCATCGACTTGCCACCCCCCGGCGGGCCGATCAGCAACAGCGAGTGCTGGCCGGCCGCGGCGATTTCCAGGGCGCGCTGGGCCGGAGCCTGGCCGCGAATATCGGCGAGATCAGCGCCGTCAGGCTTGGCGGGCGGCGTCGGCGCTGCCGATACCGCCAGCGGCAGCGGCAGGACGTGCAAGGCGGCGCAGAGTTCGCCCAGGGAGCGGGCTGCGTGCAGGCGCACGCCGCCGACCAGCGCAGCTTCATCGACATCGCCCGCCGGCAACAGCAGGGCGTGCCCCGCCTTGCACGATTTTAGTGCGGCGGGCAGCGCGCCCCGCACCGGGCGGATCTCACCGGACAAGGACAGCTCGCCGAGCACTTCCAGGCCTTCCAGCGCCTGCGCCGGGATCTGCGCGGACGCGGCCAGGATGCCGAGCGCGATCGCCAGATCGAAGCGCGAGCCGTCCTTGGGCAGATCGGCGGGCGCCAGGTTGCAGGTGATTCTCTGCAGCGGAAAACGATAGCCACTGTTGACGATGGCGGCGCGCACGCGATCCTTGGCCTCGCGGACGGAAGCTTCCGGCAGGCCGACGATGCTCAGGCCGGGCAGGCCGGCGGCCAGATGGACTTCGACGGCGACGAGGTCGGCATGCAGGCCGTTCTGAGCACGGGAATGGACGGTGGCGAGCGCCATGCCCGCATGCTAGCCCGCCTCAGGCGGCCGGACCTTGCGGCGGTTCACGCTGCTCCAGCGCCTTGATGCGCTTCTCCAGTGTGGCCAGCTTGCGCTGCGTGCGTGCCAGCAGTTCGGCCTGAGTGTCGAAGCGTTCACGCGAGACCAGATCCCACTTCTCCAGGTTGGCGCGCAGCATCGCCCGGAAGTTGTCTTCCAGTTCGCCGCGCAGCCCGCGCATGCCCGGAGGCAGGATGCCGGCCAGCAGGCGGGCCAATTCTTCGATGCGACCGGATTCCATGATGTTTGTCTGAGGGTGGGCCTGACGTGAGGGGCGTAAGGGTAAGACGGCGGGGTAATGCCGTCGAGCGACGCAATTGCGCCGAATTGGTGCACAGTGCGGCAGCCACTGGCGCAGATCGGCGCCAATTTGCTGGCATGGTCCATGCTTCGTAGGCCCGGGCCGCCGGGGCAATGAAGCTCCCCGGCCTCGGACGCTTTCCGACTCAGGAGTGATTCTTATGAAACTAATCGCGGCCATCATCAAGCCGTTCAAGCTGGACGAAGTGCGCGAAGCACTTTCCGACATCGGCGTGGCCGGTATCACGGTAACGGAAGTCAAAGGCTTCGGTCGCCAGAAAGGTCATACCGAGCTGTATCGCGGCGCTGAATACGTCGTGGATTTTCTGCCGAAGGTGAAGATCGAGGTTGCGGTCGCCGACGACAAGCTCGACGCCGCCATCGACGCCATCAGCAAGGCTGCCCATACCGGCAAGATCGGTGACGGCAAGATCTTCATCTACAACCTTGACCAAGCCATTCGCATTCGTACTGGCGAAACGGGCAAAGACGCTCTCTGAGGGGGGAACGACGAATGATGCGCAAATTCTTGAGCGCCGCGATGTTGGCGGCACTATTCAGCCTGGCGCCCGCCAGTTGGGCGCAGGAAGAGGCGGCTCCGGCAGCGGAAGCGCCGGCCGCTGCCACGCCGGCACCGGAAGCAGCTCCGGCTGCGGCCCCGGAAAAGAAGAAAGCCAAAAAGGAAGAAAAGAAGGAAGAAGTCGCCCAGGCTGAACCGGCTCCGGCCACTGCGGAAGCGGCGGCTCCGGCTGAAGCCGCAGCGCCCGAAGCGGCGCCTGCGGAAGCAGCTCCCGCTGAGGAAGCGGCTCCGGCTGCAGCGGCGCCGACCTACAACGAAGGCAATATCACCTGGATGCTGCTGTCGACGGCCTTCGTGCTGTTGATGTCGGTGCCGGGCCTGGCGCTGTTCTACGGCGGCATGGCGCGCGCCAAGAACATGCTGTCGACGACCATGCAGGTGTTCACGATCTTCTGTCTGATCGCGGTCCTGTGGTGCGTCTACGGCTACTCGGTCGCCTTCAGCGGCACCGGTCCGTTCTTCGGCACCCTCGACAAGACCTTCTTCGAGGGCATCGTCCTCGATCCGACGGGCTCGTTCTTCGTGCCGACCGCAACCTTCAGCCGCGGCGTCTACCTGCCTGAGCTGATGTTCGCGATCTTCCAGTGCACCTTCGCCTGCATCACCGTGGCCCTGATCGCCGGCGGCTATGCCGAGCGCATGAAGTTCAAGGCCGTGCTGATCTTCTCGGTCATCTGGTTCACGTTCTCGTACCTGCCGATGGCGCACATGGTGTGGTGGTGGGCGGGTCCGGATGCCTACGTCGGCAAGACGCCGGAAGAGGCAGCGGAGCTCACCGCGACCGCGGGCTACCTGTGGCAGATGGGCGCACTCGACTTCGCCGGCGGCACGGTCGTGCACATCAACGCCGGTATTGCGGGCCTGGTGGCGGCGATCTTCGTCGGCAAGCGCTCGGGTTACGGCAAGGTGGCGATGCCTCCGCACAACCTGATCTTCACCTCGATCGGCGCTGCGCTGCTGTGGTTCGGCTGGTTCGGCTTCAACGCCGGTTCCAACCTCGAAGCCAACGGCTATGCAGTCCTGGCGTTCAGCAACACGCTGTTCGCGACGGCCATCGCGGCGATCGCCTGGCTGGGCATCGAGTGGATCCTCAAGGGCAAGCCGAGCCTGCTCGGCCTGGTCTCGGGTGCGGTTGCCGGCCTGGTCGGCATCACCCCGGCGGCCGGCGTCGTCGGCCTGCAGGGCGCGCTGGTGATCGGCCTGGCTTGCGGCATCCTCTGCTTCTTCGCGGTCTCGTATCTGAAGAAGCTGCTGGGTTATGACGACGCGCTCGACGCCTTCGGTGTCCACGCAATCGGCGGCATCATCGGTGCGATCCTGACCGGCGTGTACGTCAACCCGGAACTGGGCGGCATGGGCTACGCGATGGACTGGACGCCGGCTGACGCCGTCAAGTTCGGCTATGACTCCTCGCAGATCCTGATCCAGTGCAAGGCGGTTGCGATTGCGGCGATCTGGTCGGCGGTGGTGGCTGCGGTGACGCTGACGGTCCTCAAGTTCACGATCGGCCTGCGCGTCAGCGAGGAAGCCGAGAGCGAAGGCCTGGACGTCGCCGAACACAGCGAGAAAGCCTACAACTAAGCTCGCTGCACGGATTCATCTCCGGTGGGTTGGGGCGGGTTCCTTCGGGAATCCGCCCCTTTTCTTTGCGCACGCTTCTTGCGGGCTCAGGCTTGCTAGCGCGTGCTAGACTTTTGAAAACTTACATAACGAAGAGAGCGACCCCATGAAAATGCTCATCGCCATCATCAAGCCCTTCAAGCTGGACGCTGTCCGCGAAGCCCTGGCCGACATCGGCGTGCAGGGCATGACGGTGACGGAAGTCCGCGGCTTCGGTCGCCAGAAAGGCCATACCGAGCTGTATCGCGGCGCCGAATACACGGTCGACCTGCTGCCCAAGGTGAAGATCGAGGTTGCGGTGGCGCCGGACATGGCCGACAAGGCCGCCGACGCGATCGCCAAGGCGGCCAAGACCGGCCAGATCGGCGACGGCAAGATCTTCATTTACGACCTCGAGCAGACGGTGCGCATCCGCACTGGTGAAGCCGGCGTCGACGCCGTCTAGCCGCACCGCTCGAAATACCGCGCACCCGGTGACTTCGGTCACCGGGTTTTCTTGTATCTGGCCCCTGCCCCCGGCTCCCTGCCACGGAGCCCTCGACAACGGTTCCCAATGACGCGAACTGCTCTCCGGAGACTGGCGACGATCGCCGGTCCAGCGCTTGCCGCGCTTCTTCCCTCTCTGGCCTGTGCCGCGGACAGCGGTGATACCGCCTGGGTGCTCAGCTCCACCGCGCTGGTGCTGTTCATGTCGCTGCCGGGGCTGGCGCTGTTCTATGGCGGCCTGGTGCGCGCGCGCAATGTGCTGTCGGTGCTGGTGCAATGCTTCGCGATCGTCTGCATCGTCTCGGTGCTGTGGGTCGCCTTCGTCTACAGCCTGGCGTTCGCGCCCGGTAACGGCTGGATCGGCGGCCTGTCCAAGGCCATGCTCCACGGCATCGCCGGCACCGAAGTCGGCACCCTGCCGGAACCGGTGTTCGCGCTCTACCAGCTGACCTTCGCGGCGATCACGCCGGCGCTGGTGATCGGCGGCTTCGCCGAGCGGATGAAATTCTCGGCGATCCTGATCTTCTCGACGCTATGGCTGCTGGTGGTCTACGCGCCGGTCTGCCACTGGGTCTGGTCCGACGATGGCTGGCTCAAGAAGCTCGGCCTGCTCGACTTCGCTGGCGGCACCGTCGTCCACATCACCGCCGGCGTCGCCGCGCTGGTCGCGGCGCTGATGCTCGGTCGTCGCCAGGGCTTTCCGCATACGCCGATGATGCCGCACAACATGACGATGACCCTGACCGGCGCCGGCATGCTGTGGGTCGGCTGGTTCGGCTTCAACGGCGGATCGGCGCTGGCCGCCAACGCCGGTGCCGGCCTCGCCGCGCTGGTCACGCATACCGCCGCCGCCGCCGGGGCCTTGTCATGGTCGGTGCTGGAATGGCGCCATTACGGCAAGCCCAGCGCGCTGGGCATCGTCACCGGTCTGGTCGCCGGCCTGGGCACGATCACGCCGGCCGCCGGCTTCGTCGGCCCCGGCGGCGCGCTGGTGATCGGCGCGGCGGCCGGCCTGGTCTGCTTCAACGCCACGCACGCGATCAAGCGCGTGCTGAAGATCGATGACTCGCTCGACGTGTTCCCGGTCCACGGCGTCGGCGGCATCCTGGGTACGCTGGCGGCCGGCGTGTTCGCCTCGGCCGGGCTTGGCGTCTTCAGCGGCCAGGGTTACGCGCAAGGCATGACCATGGCGTCACAGCTCGGCGTGCAGGCGCTGGGCGTGGCGGTCGTCGGCGCCTACACGGCCGCCGTGACCTGGGGCCTGCTGCTGATCGTGCGCGCGATCGTCGGCCTGCGCGTCACCGAGGAAGAGGAGACGCTGGGCCTCGACACCACGCACCACAACGAGCGCGGCTACGACCTGCAAGGGCTCTGATCAGTCCCGGCTTCACAAAAAAGGCCCCGCGTGCGGGGCCTTTTTCTATCCAAAGTGCCTTCAGATGCCGAGCGCCTTGCGCACGAAGTTCGGCAGGGCAAATGCCGCGCGGTGCGTGTCGACGTTGTAGAACTGCGTGTCGAGCGCGTCGATCGCCTGCGCATCGAGGCGGCTGACCAGGCTGCCGGCCTGCTTGGCGGCGATCGAGCCCGACCACCAGCCGGACGGGTAGATCACCTGCGGGAAGTGCAGCATCGTGGTTTCGGCGAAGCCTGCGTCCTTCATCGCTGCGTGCATCTCCTGGATCAGGCCCAGATGCAGCAAGGGCGACTCCGACTGCTGCACCAGCAGGCCGTTGGGCTTGAGCGCCTTGATGCAGTCCAGGTAGAACTTCTTGCCGACCAGGCCTTAGGCCGGGCCG
>CBINNP010000124.1:0-10327 GCA_966252075.1 uncultured Solimonas sp. | reverse complement strand
TGAAGAAGAACGAACCCGGCCGTGAGCTGCAGCCGTGACGAGCAGCGATTCTCAGGGCCCGCATGCGCCGCCGCGGGCGCGACCCCGCCCGTCGGCGCGCCTCAAGCAAAAGGCCGCGGCGATGATCGCCGCGGCCTTTTTGCATTTCCGCCCGAGACAGATTTGAAGATCAGCTCTTGGCCGCCGTGGCCAGCTGGTCGCGTACCGCGCGCTTGAGAATCTTGCCGGTAGCCGTCATCGGGAACGATTCGACGAAGACTACCGCTTTGGGGATCTTGTAGCCGGCGATGAGCGGGCGGCAATGGGCGATGATGTCTTCCGCCGTGGGCTTGGCGACGTCCGGATTGGGGATGATCACCGCGACCACCTTCTCGCCCCACTTCTCGTCCGGAACGCCGATCACCGCGCAGGTGCGCACCGCAGGATGCTTGACCACCGCCTGCTCGACTTCGGTCGAGTACACGTTTTCGCCACCGGTGACGATCATGTCCTTGACGCGATCGACCAGGTAAATCAAGCCTTCGGCATCGCGGCGGCCGGCGTCGCCGGACTTGTACCAGCCACCGGGGGCGAACGCCGCAGCGGTGACTTCCGGCTGGTTCCAGTAACCCTTGAACAGCGAGGGCGAGCGGATCAGCACCTCGCCGATCTCACCGTCCGGCAGTTCCTTGCCTTCTGAGTCGACGATCTTGATCTCCAGCAGCGGCAGCGGCGTGCCACAGGAGCGCAGGCGCGCCTCGTCTTCGATCACATGCTGTTCCGGACGCAGCAGCGTTGCCGCGCCCGAGGTTTCGGTGGCGCCATAGAACTGCATGAAGCGGCATTTCATCTCGGCCAGCGCGCGCTGCAGCAAGTGCGAGCTGATCGGCGAGCCGGCGTACATCACCAGTCGCAGCGACGAGAAGTCGGTGGTCTTGGCTTTCGGGTGATCGAGCAGCATCTGGATCGCGGTCGGCACCAGTGCGCAGACACTCGGGCGATCGCGTTCGATGATTTCGAGCAGCTGCCCCGCTTCCAATGCCGGCAGGATCGACAGCGTCGAGCCGTTGTAGAGCGACTGCAGCGTCAGACCGGCCCCCACCAGATGGAAGTTCGGCATCACCATCAGCATCACATCGTCCGGCTTCCACTGCAGCGCGGGCTCCAGATGCTCGCAGAGGCGCATGAAACTCAGGCCCTGATGCGTCAGCTCGACGCCCTTGGGCTTGCCGGTGGTACCGGAGGTGTAGATCAGCAGCGCCGTGTCACGCGGATCGACCTCGCGCGTCGGCTCGGTGGCGTCCTGTGCAGCCAGCCAGGTCTCGAACTCGCTGTCGCTGGACTTGTGATCGAAGACGATGATGTCGAACTTGACCTTCGACGAGGCCTGCACCTGCTTGGCCACGGGCACGAACTCGGCGTCGACGAACATCAGCGACAGCTGGCTGTCTTCGACGATCGCGGTCAGCTCCGGCGCTGCGAGGCGCCAGTTGAGCGGCGACAGGGCGGCAGCCGCCTTGTTGGCGCCGAACACGATCTCGAAGAAGCGCGACGAATTCTTGCCGATGTAGCCCACTGCGGTGCGCGGTGCCACGCCTCTGGCAATAAGGCCGTTGGCGATCCGGTTGGTGCGATCCTCCAGCGCGGCGAAGCTGACCGAGCCGGTGCCGTCGATCAACGCCGGCTTGTTCGGCAGGGACTTCGACCAGAATCTGGGAATGTCACAAAGTGTCTTGATATCAGCGTACAGCCACATGCTGCCTTCTCCTTAAGCTTTCTCTCTATAAGCCCGAATGCTGGACTGCTTACGACTCAGGCACCGTTGAAATCGGGCTTTCTTCCTAGACGATCGCCACGAGACCTCGTCGCACCAGCGCCTGCGCCTCCGCTCCAGCCGCGATTCAACCGGTGGCCCTAGCGCCGCCGCCGGACAGACGACGGATCTCCCCTTTCGCGCATACGGCCCCCGGGCACAGATTAATCACCATCTTCTCAACTTCGGCAAGCACGGCAATATCGTGGCTCGCAAAAAAAGCGGCCATCCTGCCCGGCCCTCGTCATGGCCGCTGGCGCCGCATAGAGCCTCACCCGTGACGACCGCGCCGTCGGACTATCCCCCGGGCGCACTGGCCCGGCCCGCCTCCGAGGATCAGGCGAACACCAAGAGTTGTTGAGTCTCAGCCCCCACAGCAAGACACCGCTCGCGAGGAGCGGTGCTTGGATGGGTTTCACCGGTGAGGTCGGCGCGCGAGAAAGCGCCGTGACCGCCAAATAAGAAAGCCGCCATCGCATGGACGATGGCGGCTTTTCACATCTTAAACGCCGACGGTTGCAGCCTTGCCGACTTCGGCGCCCGGCTCGTTCTGCCAGTCCGGCCAGCCTGCCTTGCGATTCTGCTCGGCGCCGATGGCACGCTCTTCCGGCGTCGCAAACTCAAGGTCCCAGCGCTTCAGCGCCGGCTTGATGATGACGTTGTGCCACAGCGGCGGAATCAGCGCCGACAGGAAGCAAAGGAAGACGCTGGGCATCGGGATCGCTTCCTTGTGCGGCACCAGCTTGTAATACACCTGGTACGAGTTCTGGTGATGATCCGCGTGGTTGGTGATCTCGAACGCCATCGTGCGCGAGAACCAGCCAAGGTGGTTCCAGACATGGCGGCGGCCGATGGGGGCGCCGACCAGGCGGACGAGACCGTAATGCTGGAAGTAGTTGAACGACTCGACCCAGACGCGGGCCAGCAGCTGACCGCCCAGGCCCGCCACCAGCGCCTGCCAGCCACCGACGGCGAACAGCAGGACATTGAAGATGAGCTGCGCCGCAATGGCGCGCCACACGCGATGGCGGATGTTCCAGCGACCGTAGCCCTTCTTCTCCATCGCGTCGCCTTCCATACGCAGCGCGTATTTCGTGCTCTCGATCACCGCGTTGGCGGTGAAGCTGTAGAGATTCAGGCCGCGGCGCGCGGTGTCACCGTCTTCCGGCGTGGCCACGTCGATATGGTGGCCGACAACGTGACCGATGTCGCGCGTGCAGTCGAAGATGCACAGATGTGCGTAGTGGCCCACCGTACGGGCGAACGGGCTACGCATGTGATACAGCTCGTGCGCCGCCGGAACGAGCGGGATCACGCCCATCCAGCCCAGGCTCATGCCGGCACCGAGCAGCTGCCAGCCGGTGAAATCTTCAACGGAGGCGCGCCAGGCGAAGGCGAAATACAGCAGCACCGGACCGACCGCGCAGATCCAGATGGGCAGATTGGCCAGCGTCGGGTTGTTCATCTTGCGGGCGCTGAAATCCGGGCCCGCAATCGTGTCGAGAATGGCCAGCACCGGGAAGCTGATGATGCCCACCCATACCCAGTCGCCACCGGCGAGCATGCCCGCGAAGGCGGCCGCAAGAACCGCGACGGGCGTCCAATACTTTACGTAGTCCATGTTGTCCTCCAAACCCATCAATCCTTGAGTGGCGCTTTATTGAGCCGCTTCCCCAAGACCGTTAAATCGCGGTGTCACATACCGCAATTCGATCTTACCGCAAAAAAATAGACTGCACTATAAATTCATGACTGGGCCGACAAACGGTTTGCGGAAGGCTCCCGGCCATCGTGAGCTCGCAGGTGCGGACCCGCCTTCAGATAGTTCACTTATCGTATGAATGCATACGACACCATGCAAGCATGCGCCATGATGATCTCCGCGAACGGCACGCGGAAATATGTAAGCGGTTGAATTCAAGAGAACTTAGACGGTCGCCTTTTTTCGTGCGCGCCGTGCCGGCTGGCTCGCCGGCGCGCCCAGACGCGCTTCCAGCCAGGTGTTCATGTCCTCGAACACCTTGGCCCGGTCGGCAGGGATTTCGTTGAAGATCTCGTGGTAGAGGCCTTTGTATAGCAACAAGGTCTTGTCCTTGGAGCCCACCGCATCCATGACGCGCCGACTGCCCGCGGTACCGGCCAGTTTGTCGTCGGTGCCATGCATGATCAGCAGCGGTACGCGAACCTTCGGCAGCAGGCTGGGCATCTGCTCGACCAGCCGCACGATCTCCGCCAGCGTGCGCGCCGGCACCTTGCCGTGACAGTTGAGGGGGTCGGCGGCATAGGCACTGGCCGCCGCCGGATCGCGGCTGACCAGGGTGGGGTCGATCCCGAACAGACCGAGCCTGGGAACGACGATCGACAGGAACTTGGCGACCGGTCCGATGAAGGGAGGCGCGCCGTCCAGCGCCACCGCCGGGCCCGACAACAGCAGTCCTGCCAGCTTGGCCTGATGCTGCGAGGTGTAGGCCAGCGACAAGGCGCCGCCCATGCTGTGCCCGAGCAGGAAAACCGGCTTGCCGCCCGCCTCGCTGCGCGCCTGCTCAACCAGCTGATCCAGATCGGCGACGGCATTGCGCCAGCGGTCGAGCAGCGCCGAGCCACCACCCGCCGACTGCCCGTGTCCGCGATGATCGATCGCGTAGACGTTCAGCCCGGCCGCGACCAGTTCGGCGGCGACGTGGCTGTAGCGGCCGCCGTGCTCGCCGAGGCCGTGGGCGATGACCACGCTGCCGCGGGCGGCGCCGGCCGGATACCAGGCCTGCCAGTAGATTTGCTTGCGGCGGCGGCCGCGCAGGCGACCTTCGATGTGCTTGGCGATCTTGGCGGTCTTGGCGCTCATGCGGTCTCCTTCCTGCGGCGCTTGCCGGTCGTCTTGCCGGTAGTTCTGGCCTTGGCGGGCGCCTCCGACGTGGCGCGCGGCTTGGCCAGGGCGGTCATCTCTTCCAGGCCCTGCTGCAGGCATTGCTTGAGCAGCTCCGGATCGGCGACAGCGGCGCGGTCGCTATTGATTCCGATGCAGCAGCGGCCGTTGTGCGAAATCATCGTGATCATCATGCCGCAGCCCGGCACCGGCGCGAACGGCCAGAAGTGCGTGACATGCGCACCGGCCATGTAGACCGGCTCGGCAATGCCGGGGATGTTGCTGATCTGCGCATCCTGGGCGGCGGTGAAATCGGCGGTGGCCTTGATCACCGCGCCGATCGGCAGGCGCACCATCAGCGGCATCAGCCGCACCATGACGTCGAGCGCCGGCTCCTTGCGCGTCTCGCGGACAAAGGCCTGGATGTCGCGCACGCGGGCCACCGGGTCCAGCTCTGCGACCGGCGCCGCGTATTGCGACCCGGCAAACTTGTTGCCGCCCGGCGGATCGCCTTCCTTGCGCAGGCTGATCGGAAAGCCGATCGGCATGCGTTCGATCGGCATGCCCATCTCCTCGTGATAGCGCCGGAAGCCGCCGATCAGGCCGGCGAGAAAGACGTCGTTGAGCGAGGCTTCCGTGGCGCGGGCCGCCGCCTTGAGCTCGTCGAGCGGCAGTTCGATCGCGTCGAAGCGCCACGACAGTCCGCGACGGCGAAACAGTGGCGACCCCGGCACCGGTCGCATCGCCAGCATGCGCTTGGCCGAATTGGCGTATTGCAGGGCTTTGCTCGATGCATCCGGCTGCCGTGCCCACTGCCCCAGCGACTGCAACAGCGAGCCGACACTGTTCGCCGTCTCCTGAGGCAGCGCCAGCAGGCGATTGCGCGCCAGCTCGCCCGGTGTCAGCGCAGCGCGGCGGCGGCCGGTGCTGGGCCGCAGCACGCGACTGGGCTCGCGCTCGCGGCGCAGCACGCGGCTGAGCAACTGGATGATGCCCATGCCGTCCGAGGTCGCATGGTGCAGCTTCAGGATGTAGGCGGCACGACCGCCTTCCAGGCCTTCGACCAATGTGCCTTCCCACGGCGAGCGCGCGCGGTCGAACGGCGTGATGGCCAGCGTCTGCGCGAGATCGAGCAGCTGGCGCTCGGAGCCCGGCTCGGGCAGACGCACACGGCGCAGGTGGTAGTCGAGATGGAAGTCGGAATCATCGACCCAGGTCGGCTGGCCGATACCGAACGCCGGTTGCACGACACGCTGGCGGAAGCGCGGCACCGCGGCGACCAGCCACTGATGGCCGATATAGAAGCGTTCCCAGTCCGGCGCCTGATCGAGGTAAAACACCGAAGTGGTCGTCGAGCGCAGGCGCGGATCGACCTCGGCGCGCCACATCAGCGCCTCGAAGGCGCTCATCTGGTTCGGGCCGCCCCAGCGGCTCAGCTCGTCCAGGACTTCCGGTTCCAGATTCGCAACGTTCATCTCGTCTCTCTTTTGGCGCTTTCGAAAACCAGGACAGCACCGTCGCGCGCAGTGCAGTCTCGCCGAGCTGAAATCAGGCTGCTTCGCCTTCCGAACCGGGCGCGATGCGACGCAGGCCGCGGAACGCCTGCAAGGCAGTGTGCTCACCGCGTATGACCGCATCAACCTCGGTGGCGATCGGCAGCTTGAGGTTGTACAGCTTGGCCAGGTCCATGACCACGCTGCTGGTCTTGATACCCTCGGCGACCATGTGCATCGAGGACACGATCTGCGCGGTGGTCTCGCCCTTGGCCAGCCGGTCGCCGACCTGGCGATTGCGTGACAGCGGGCTCATGCAGGTGGTCAGCAGATCGCCCAGGCCGGTCAGGCCGGCGAAGGTTTCGGCCTTGCCGCCCATCGCCACGCCGATGCGCATCATCTCGGCCAGACCGCGCGTGATCACCAGCGAGCGCGTGTTGTGGCCGACGCCGAGGCCGTCGCCCATGCCGGCGGATATGGCGATCACATTCTTCAGCGGCCCGCCGAGTTCACAGCCAACCACATCGGTATTGGTATAGACGCGGAACACCTTGCCGCTGAACAAGGGCTGCAGCGAGCGCGCGATGCCTTCATCGGTCATCGCCACCACGGCCGCGGCGGCCATGCCGCCGAGGATTTCCTTGGCGATGTTGGGGCCTGCCAGCAGGCCGGCCGGATGGCCCGGCAGCTCCTCGGCGATGATCTGCGTCATCCGCCGGTGCGTGCCCTGCTCCAGGCCCTTGGCCAGGCTGATGATCGGCACCCAGGGCCGCAGCGTCGGTGCGACCGCCTTGAGCGTGGTGCGGAAACTGTGGGAGGGCACGCCCATCACCAGCACGTCGCAATCCGATATCGCCTCTTCCAGCGAAGCGGTCGCGCGCAGCTTCTTGTGCAGTGGCAGATCGCCCAGGTACTGGTGATTGCGATGCTCGCGGTTGATCTCGTCCGCCGAGTCGCTGCGCCGGGACCAGATCACGGTCGGCGCATTGGCCGCCACCAGCGACGCTACCGTCGTACCCCAGGAACCCGCGCCCAGCACCGCGACCCGCATCGTTCTGATCATGGCAGCGTCTCCGGCCAATCGTTCAGAGTGTCGATGAACAGCTGCCGCACGCCTTCGACCTTGGCGTCCAGGTCTTTGAGATCCCAGCCGCTGACATCGATCGGCGGCAGCACCGCCACCTGGATCTTGCCCGGGCGGAACGTCTGGCCGTTGCGCGCCATCAGCTCGCCGGCATTGCGCAGCACCACAGGCACCACCGGCACGCCCGCCTGCATGGCGATATGGAATGCCCCCTTCTTGAACTTGCCGACCCGGGGCGAATACGAGCGCGTGCCCTCCGGCGCGATGCACAGGCACAGACCCTTGCGCACCTTCTCGATCACCGGTTGCAGCGATTCGCGCGCGCGCTGGCTGTTGCTGCGATCGACGAAAGCCATGTCGGCCATGCGCATGAACGGCCCGAAGCCCGGCGTGTTCTGCGCTTCCTTCTTCGCCACACCGGTAAAGCCGCGGCGGACGATGTACATCATCACGAAGAAATCCAGCTTGCTCTGATGGTTGAGGATGAACACCGCCGGGCGCTGCGCCCACAGGTTGTGCTCGCCCACCACCTCGACATCGATGCCGGCAACCGCCAGCCCCCACTCGCTGCCGACGGACGAGATCATGTCGACGGCGCGGCGCGTCTCTCCGGTAGCCCGCGCGTAACCCAGGCCGGCCAGGAAGCTGACGGCCATCGCACCATAGGCACCGACCGTGCGCGCCACCGCGGCGCGCGGCGCGCGGCGTCGCGGCTCGAAGTCCAGGCGCTCCCATGATTTCTCTGCTGCAACACCGGCCAGCATGGGCTTGGCGTTGACGGCCGTGGGGTGGCCGACGGTATCGAGAAAGGCGATGTCCTCATTGCCGTTGGCATAGGCATAGCTGTCGACCAGCTTGAGCTTGTGCTGCTTGGCGAAGCTGCGAACCGCCTCGGCCTTGCCCTCGCCCCAGGCCGGCTTGCCGACGATGCCGCCGGTCAACATGCCCTTGCGCACCATTGGCTGCGTGCACAGCAGATGCTCGATGCCCCATTCCTTGGCCAGGGGCATCACCTGATACGGCGTCGCCGACGACGCCACCGCCACGGTATGGCCCTTGCGCAGATGCGCCTGCACCAGATGCCAGGCCTCCGGGAACTGAGTGTCGGCGATCTTGGTGCGGAACAGCCGGTCCCAGAGCTCGATCATCTCCTCCTCGGTCTGGCCGCCCCATTCGGCGATGCCCTTGCGGATCACCTCGCCGAACTCCTCGTCGCTGAGGTCGCCCTTCTTGGCCAGCAACAGCATCTCGACGATCTCGCGCCAGCCGGCTTCCCGCTTGCGCACGCGCTCGGTGAAGTAAGTCGCGGCGGAATAGCCGTCGATCAGGGTGCCGTCAAAGTCGAAGAAGGCGCCGATTTTCGGCCCTGACGGCCCCGCCATGATCCTGGCAATCGCTTCGTCCAACGCGCTCATCCACGCACCTCTTCACTGAGACGAAGCTGCTCGAACTGGTCGATCGACGCGACCGCCTTGACCGCCGCAGCCAGCTCCTCGGCGAACTCTCGGCGCCGCTTGGCCAGCTTCTTGTCGTCGCTGGGTTCGAGCAGGCCGCGATTGGCCGCGAGCCGCAGCGCATTGCCGTAGAGCTCGCGGGAAACCGCTTCCGGGTTGCGCAGGCGATGTTGCAGCAGATACTGCTTGCCGACCTGGCAGCAATGATCGATGAAGCGGTTCTTGTCGATCGCCTGGTCGATCGGTTGCGCCGCCAGACGCTCGGCCACCACGTAATAGGCCTCGAGAAACGCCGGCAGCACCCGATGCGCGATCAGGAACGGCGCGTTGCTCAGCACGAAGCGGCGGTCCTTGGCGGTATCGACGTGCGAGCGGAACTGTGGGTCCAGCAGCAGCGACTCCGCCTTGAGTTCCTCGCGAAAGGTCTGGCGGTCGCTGAAGAAGAAATCGAACTTGAGCAGATCGCGCAGCGCGAAAGCCTTTTCCCAGGCCTGCGGGAGCACATCGCCTTCAGGGGCATCGGCCACTTCCAGCAGGCTGATTTCCGCCAGCGCACGATTGATGAACCAGTGGATGGCGCTGTTGCGGTAGTAGGCCGCCACCGCGTGCTGCCCCGGATTGATCCCGTAGACCGTTTCGGTGCCGCGCTCGTAGCGCAGCACCACGCCGGACTTGGCCAGCGCGTCGAGCACCTGCTCCAGTTGCTCGGCATCGTCGAGGCAGCTGATCTGCGCCAGCGGCAGGCCGCGCCCCTCGGCATATTCCAGCAGCGGCCGCACCAGATTGCTCACTTCCAGCAGCGTCAGTGCACGATCGCCGACGCCGAGCAGCGCCAGGGTCACCAGCGCCGGCACCGTCACCGGCGTCACCCGATTGATCCGCTCGAACACCTCGAAGGCGATCTTCTCCACCGTCCAGCGCCCGCCCTGCGAGGATTCGCTGTCGGCACGCTGCAGCGCGTCGCGCAGCGACAGCGGCTCGCCGAAGCGGACGAAGGCGGTGCCTATCCATTTCTGCTGCGTGCGGGCGTAGTCGGCGAGCCAGCGCACGCCCTCCTTGGACTTGGCGGCGCCGGCCTCCTCCGCCGCCATCGTGCCGATCTCGTGCAGCTGGTCGTAGGTGATCGAGGTCGGCACCAGCAGCATGTCTTCGGCGACGCCACTCTGGATCGCGTCGACCAGATACCGCAGCAGGCCGTATTTCGGCGGGCGCAGCTTGCCGGTGCGCGAACGGCCGCCCTCCATGTACCACTCGAGATTGCGGCCCTGGGCGACCAGATAGCCCAGGTACTCGCGGACCACGAACTTGTACACCTCGTCGTCCTGAAAGCTGCGCCTCACCAGCACGCCGCCGGAACGGCGGATGATGGTGCCGAGCGGAAAGAAGCCGAGGTTGTTGCCGCCCAGGATGTGATTGCGCGGCAGTCCGTTCTCGCGCAGCGTCCGCGTCAGGATGAAAGCGTCGGCATAGCTGCGATGCGTGGGCAGGAATACAAGCGGATGGGTGCGATTGAGCTGACGCAGCTTCTGCAAGGCATCGAAGTCCGGCTCGATCGTCCAGGCGCGCGTGTGCAGCGGCCCCAGGCCATGATCGAACATGGCCGTGTAGAGCGGGTTCTGCATGGTGACGATCTCTTCCATG
>CBINNP010000123.1:0-10444 GCA_966252075.1 uncultured Solimonas sp. | reverse complement strand
CAAGCTCGGCGCGATCAAGTGGCGTCTCAGTGAATTCTTTCATCCTAACCTGGGCGTTGGTGAAGATCTGCAGAAAGATTTACTGGGTGATCTGCACTTTAATGCGGTCAAAGAAGCCGCTGAGTGGAAAAAGAGAGCCATGGCAGCGGAGGCAAAGCTCAGCGAGTACGTAGAGAAGCCACCCAAGATCTCTGAACGGGATTCTGTTTCCGTTGGGAGTTGGTCTTAGCATGAAGACTCCGATTAGGGTTGGTGATGGGACTTACTCGTTCGCCCTTAATAGCAATCTAACCAGAGTCGGTTACTGGAAGCGTGGTACAGATAGAAATTGGACAGAAATCGATCAGCCTGAAGCTAGGGATGCACTCATAGCCGCCCTTGTAGAGCTTGATGCCGCGAGAGATCAGATCGTCGAACTTCAGAAGAAACCTAAGCCGACGACAAACTCTCGACCCGTAGGTGACGCGCGTATCGATTGGTTGTTCGTCGCGAAGGAAGCTCTTGAGACGCTGAGTGGATTTGTTCCGGATAGGAATTGCTCCTGTCATCTGAGCCCTCCTTGTGGAGACTGCGTCAACTACGGCGGCGCCAGAGAAGTTATCGAACAGCTCGAACTTGCGATCGAGATGGAAGAAGTCGCTAGGGACAAATCACTTAAAGGGCATTGGTCATGAACAAAGTCAATTCTGATTATCTAACCGAGCAGCCTAAAACTTTGGAAGAAGCTCTGGCCCTTCTTGAGCGCTATGACGAAATGGTGCGATCGCTTTGTATGTGGCTGTCAGTTGGTGGCTACAACAACACCTATCCCAAATCCCCAGAGCGTGCCGAGCGGGATATCCGCCATGGTGTCGATCATCTAATAGGGGGTCTACTGATTTGAGACTTAGACATTCGGAGCGGCGGTACATCTATCGCCTGAGACCCATTGGTGATCACAAATGGATCGTACAGCGCCGGCACTCGTGGTGGATCTTCTGGAAGACCGTATCTGAGCCGATGTGGATCTTCGATTCCTACAACAAACTGCTTGAAATCAGCAGAGAAGAAAAGGCATGAAGATCGTTACCACGGGGCACTGCGTCGAGCGAGCTAAACCTAACGGTTGTCAGCTGCACAACATTCAGTGCGGGTACCCGAAGTGCGATGTCAAGGAGGTAGAAGCTCCAGCAAAAGTCGTCAGATCAGAGCCCCAGGAGATCGATCGTCTTCGTGCCAGGGTCAAGTTCCTTGAGGATGCGTCCCGGAAGTCGAACGACGAGATCTGCCAGATCCTAGGTAAGGCTCTCGGGTACCCCTGGTTCAAGGATGACCAGGATCTGTTCCCTGGAGCCACCGAGCTAGATGGCGTTTGTGTCGGGGATCATGTAGCCGAGAGCTTGGCAATGGAGGCTGCGCGCAAAATCACTGGGGGGGCGGCCACTCAAGAATTCTCGATGGGAATCAATAGCGACAGCCCCTCGTGATGGCACCTGGATCATCGCCAGGGGAGATTTCATGGTTGAGCAGGAGATCTACTGGAAGTTCAGATGGCGCACCGTCATAGGTGATCGAATCTGCACCCCCAGTCAGTGGCTCGCCAAACATTAAAGGAGACTGACATGGGCAATCACACAGCGGGAAAAGCGATGGGTCTTGCCGCCGCTTCGGCGCTAAAGAATCGTTCTGGGCGCGCCGCATTAGAGATCTTGGATGAGATATGCGAGCCGTGGCGGGGATGTGACGCAGAGTTTGAGGCGGAGGACCCAACGAATCCGGGATACGTTCACCCGGAAATAGGCCACTACACCGATCCGGATGGTCCGCTTGGGATACTGATCGCGGAAGCGTTCGGAGACTCCGGCGTGGACTACATGAAGGGTTGGCATTCTGCCGATAGTGATGAACAAGATGCTGCCGGTGACCGCTGGTGGGGGCACTTCAGCGACACGGCCAGATGGGGGCCGTACCGGAAGTTCAACGCGAGATACGATTTTTGCTAAGACAAGGCGCCTACATGGCGCCTTTCTTTTGGGTAAGATAGTAAGTCATAGCTGACGAACTAAATTGAGGCCCATGAGAACACCGGCATCCAACAGCAAGCCCGGAAAAACAAGGAGTGGTCTGTGCGTCTGATGCTCGCGAGCACCTTCGCAAAGCGCTACTTTGACGCCGACGATCAGCCGGACCCCAGAACCGTCAGGTCATGGGTTGAGAAAGGTAAGGTCGCGGGTAGAGTAGTGGGGTCTACCACATACATCGACGCTGATGCTTGGGAGGCGTCGACTGGTAACGCGCTGGCAGACAAGATCATCGGGAAGTTCGGATAAGTCGTATCCCAAACGCGCTTGTAAGGTATTGATTCTATTTGTGTCAGTTTGCACTGATTAAATAGGTATGTATTCCATAACAATCAATAACTTAAAGGCTGCGGTCGTCTAATTTGGGAGCAGGAAGTCGCAGGTTCGAATCCTGTCGCCCCGACCATTCCTCCCGTTTCTTCCCTGCCGGTTCAGGCTTCCTCGCGCCAGGCATGGCCGTCGCGGGCGACCAATGCGCTCGATGCCGTCGGCCCCCAGGTGCCGGCCGGATACGATTTCAGCGGCTGTGCACTGCGTTCCCAGCTGTTGAGGATCGGCTCGACCCACTGCCAGGCGGCGTCGACTTCGTCGCGGCGCATGAACAGCGTCAGCTTGCCGTGCACCACATCCATGATCAGTCGCTCGTAGGCGTCCCATTGGCGTGTGCGATAGGTCTCGGCGAGGGCGACGTCGAGGAAGATCGGCTGGATCTCCATGCCTTCGCCCGGCACCTTGGCCATCAGGTCCAGGCGCAGGCCTTCATCCGGCTGCAGGCTGATGATCAGGCGGTTGGCCGGCTCGCCGCCACGAGCCGACAGCATCGGATGCGGCACGCCGCGGAAGTTGATGACGATCTCGGCGAGCCGCTCCTGCATGCGCTTGCCGGTGCGCAGGTAGAACGGCACGCCCGCCCAGCGCCAGTTGTCGAGCGAGGCCTTGATCGCGACAAAGGTCTCGTTGCGGCTGTTTGGCGGGATGCCGGCTTCTTCCAGGTAGCCGGGCACCGGCTGGTTGCGGATGGCCCCGGCGCGATACTGGCCGCGCACCGTGCGCGCTGCGACCTCCTCGGCACTCATCGGCCGCAGGCAGCGCAGCACCTTGAGCTTTTCGTCGCGCATCGTATCGGCGTCGCTGCTGGCCGGCGGCTCCATGGCGACGATGCACAGCAATTGCAGCAGATGGTTCTGCACCATGTCGCGCAGCGCGCCGGTGGAGTCGTAGAACTCGCCGCGGCTCTCGACGCCGACCGTTTCGGCGATGGTGATCTGCACGTCGCGGATCCATGCGCGGTTCCACAACGGCTCGAAGAAGATGTTGCCGAAGCGCAAGGCGATCAGATTCTGTACCGCTTCCTTGCCCAGGTAGTGGTCGATGCGGATGATCTGCTGCTCGGCAAACACGCGGCCGACCTCCTCGTTGATCTTCCTTGCCGAGGCACGATCGCGGCCCAGCGGTTTCTCCAGCACGACGCGGCTCTGTGGCGTCACCAGGCCGGCGGCACCGAGCTGCGCGCTGATCGTCGTGAACAGGCCGGGCGCGGTGGCCAGATAGAAGACCCGCGTGCGCCCGGCCGTGTCGCCGAGCATGGCGCTAAGCGCCTGATAGTCGGCGGCGCAGGTGGCGTCGAGGCGCAGATAGTGCAGGCTGCCGGCAAAGGCGTTCCACGCCGCTTCCTCGAAATCCTTGGCGGCCACCTGCTTGGCGCAGGCATCCCGGGCGAGCTGCAGGTAGTGCTCGCGGCTCAGATCCTGGCGGCCGATGCCGATGATCCGCCAGCCACCGGTGTCTCCGCAGTCGCGGTGCCGGTAGTACAGCGCCGGCAGCAGCTTGCGCATGGCCAGATCACCGCCGCCGCCGAACAGGATGAAATCGAAGCTTTCCAAGACTGACCTCGCGATCGTCGTTGATGGATGGGGGCCTCGCCGCAAGCCTCTCATGCTCGCGATGCCGCCGTCGCGCCACGGATGAGGTGGGAACGAAGTTTGCGACCGTATCAGCAGCGTTCAAGCAAGCGACGTGCCGCACTTGTAGTATCCCGAGGGCTGTGGCGTTGACCGGCCCGAAGCAATCAGCGCAGCCAGGAGGCGTCATGCAGCTGCATGCGGTAGTAGCCACAGTGACTGAGGACATCCGCCGGCGCAGCGCGCCGACCCGCGCCGCCTATCTGCGGCAGGTGGAGGCCGCGCGCCAGGCCGGCACCGCGCGGCAGCGCGTGTCCTGTACCAATCTTGCGCATGCCTTCGCCGCGTCCACCCCGGACGACAAGCAAGCGCTGCGCGCCGGCCGCTGGCCGAATCTGGCGATCGTTTCTGCCTACAACGACATGCTGTCGGCGCACCAGCCGCTGGAGCGTTATCCGGCGCTGCTCAAGGACGGCGCGCGGCAGGCTGGCGCGGTGGCGCAGTTTGCCGGTGGCGTGCCGGCGATGTGCGATGGCGTCACGCAGGGCCAGGCCGGCATGGAGCTGTCGCTGTTCTCGCGCGACGTGATCGCGATGTCGACTGCCATCGCGCTGTCGCATCTGGTG
This sequence comes from uncultured Solimonas sp., assembly GCA_966252075.1. Classification (GTDB taxonomy): domain Bacteria; phylum Pseudomonadota; class Gammaproteobacteria; order Nevskiales; family Nevskiaceae; genus Solimonas. Next base: position 5,857 of record CBINNP010000123.1, on the reverse strand, counting down.
TTCGACGGCACATTGTGTCTCGGCGTCTGCGACAAGATCGTGCCGGGCCTGCTGATCGGCGCCCTGCAGTTCGCACATCTGCCGACGATTTTCGTGCCGGCGGGGCCGATGACCACCGGTGTGTCGAACGCCGACAAAGCCAAGGTCCGCCAGCTGCACGCAGAGGGCAAGCTGGATCGCGAAGCGCTGCTGGAATCGGAGATGAAGTCCTATCACGGTGCCGGAACCTGCACGTTCTACGGCACCGCCAACAGCAACCAGATGCTGATGGAGGTGATGGGCCTGCATCTGCCGGGCAGCGCCTTCGTCACGCCCAATACGCCCCTGCGCGACGCGCTGACGCGGGCGGCGGCGATGCGCCTGGCGAAGATCACCGCACTGGGCGACGACTATCACCCGCTGGCGCAGATCGTCGACGAACGCGCCATCGTCAACGCCATCGTCGGCCTGCTCGCCACCGGCGGCTCGACCAATCACACCATTCATATGATTGCGATCGCGCGCGCCGCCGGCATCGTCATCGACTGGGGTGATTTCGACACGCTGTCGGCCGTGGTGCCCCTGCTGGCGCGCATCTATCCCAATGGCAGCGCCGACGTGAACCACTTCCACGCCGCCGGCGGCATGGGCCTGCTGATCCGCGAGCTGCTCGACGCCGGACTGCTGCACGAGGACGTGCAGACGGTGATGGGGCAGGGGCTGCGGCGCTACACGCAGGAGCCGTATCTGCACGATGGCGCGCTGGCCTGGCGGGCGGCACCCGCCGCGAGCCTGGATCCGCAGGTTCTGCGCAGCGCCGCCGCGCCGTTTTCCGCCGACGGCGGCCTCAAGCTGCTGCAAGGCAATCTCGGCCGTGCGGTGATCAAGGTCTCGGCGGTGAAGCCGGAACACCGCGTGGTCGAAGCGCCGGCGCGGGTGTTCGACGATCAGGACCAGATGCTCGAAGCCTTCAAGCGCGGCGAGCTGCACCGCGATTTCATCGCCGTGGTCCGCTTCCAGGGGCCGCGCGCCAACGGCATGCCGGAGCTGCACAAGCTGACGCCGGCGCTGTCCAGCCTGCAGGATGCCGGCTTCAAGGTGGCGCTGGTCACCGATGGGCGCATGTCCGGTGCGTCCGGCAAGGTGCCGGCGGCGATTCACGTGACACCGGAATGCCTCGACGGCGGACCGCTCGGCAGGGTCCGCGACGGTGACCTGCTGCGCCTGGACGCCACGACCGGCGAGCTGGGGGCCAGCGTCGATGCGGCGCAATGGCGGCAGCGCGAGATTCCGCGCCCGGATCTCGCCGCCAACCAGCTCGGCGTCGGCCGCGAACTGTTCAGCGCCGCGCGCGCCAATGCCGGCGGTGCGGAGTACGGCGCGATGATGTTCGGCATGGCGCCGCCGCTGCCGACGGAGACGGTCTGATGATAACGATCGACGAGGTGATGACCCGCTCGCCGGTGATGCCGGTGCTGGTGGTGCATCAGCTGGAACACGCCGTGCCGCTGGCGCGTGCACTGGTCGACGGTGGCATCCAGGTCCTGGAAATGACCCTGCGCACGCCGGTGGCATTGGCGGCGATTCGCGCCATTGCCGATCAGGTCCCGCAGGCCATCATCGGCGCCGGCACGATCACCAACGCCGCCGAGCTTTCGCAGGCGCGCGCCGCCGGTGCGCAATTCGGCGTCAGCCCCGGGGCCACGCCGGCGCTGCTGCAGGCGGCGCGCGACAGCGGCTGGCCGGTCCTGCCCGGCACGATGACGCCTTCGGAGGTGATGGCCGCGATGGCTGCCGGCTTCACCGCCATGAAGTTCTTTCCGGCGGTGCCGGCCGGCGGGGTGGCGATGCTCAGCGCCTTGCACGGTCCGTTCCCGCAGCTGCGCTTCTGTCCGACCGGCGGCATCAGTCCGGCCACGGCGCCGGAGTTCCTGAGGCTGCCCAATGTCAGCTGCATCGGCGGCTCCTGGCTGGCACCGCGCGACAAGGTTCAGGCCGGCGACTGGGCGGCGATCACCACGCTGGCGCAGCACGCGGCAAACCTCAAACCCAAGGCCTAGAACGACAACGGGGCGGCACGCCGATGCGTGCCGCCCCGTCCGGACCAGCCGGCAGGCGCTTACTGTGCCGCGTCCTGCGCCTTGTCCTTGGCTTCTTCGGCGCCTTCCTGGACAGCTTCGCCAGCGTCCTGAGCCGCGTCCTTCACGTCCTCGGCAGCGTCCTTGACGGGCTCGTTCTCACGCATATCCAGGCCATCCTTGACGGCTTCGCTGGTCTTGTCGACCGGACCCTGCTCGTCCTTCTTCTTGCAGGCGGAAACCGAAACACCCAGGCCGATCAGGGCGGCGAGGGCGACGACTTTGAGCGATGAGGCGTTCATGAACTCTCCATGTTAAATGACGGTGGCCGGCAGCCTAGCGGGGCGAAGCTGAACGCTACAGGACTGCAGCGCGCAGATCATGAACCGCGCAGGCCCGGCCTGCAAAGTGCCCGGCGGGTCAGGGCCGGCCTTACGCCGCCTTGCGCGCCTTCTGGATCAGGTCGTAGGCGGCGGTGATCGCCCGCGTCTGCTGTTCGGCCATTTCGCGCATGCTCTCCGGCAAGCCTTTGCCGGCGAGCTTGTCGGGATGGTGCTCGCTGATCTGGCGCCGATAGGCGCGCTTGAGCTCGGCGTCACTGGCGCTCGGTGCAACGCCCAGCACACGGTAAGCGTCTTCCAGCGCATCCGGGCGCGGCGTGCGCGACTGCGAGCCGCCGCCGGGCTGGGCGCCGCGCAGCATCGCCTCCAGCGCCATCACCTCCGCCTCGCTCAGGCCCAGGCCGCGCGCCACGCGCAGCAGCATCGCATGCTCGGCCGGATGCACCTGGCCATCGCTGGCCAGCGTGGTCAGCAGCACCTGCAGGAACATCTGATGCAGCAGGCGCTGGCCGCGCGAGGCGGCGGCAAAGCTGGCGACTTCGGCATCGACGTCGAAGTCCGCCTGCTTGCCGCGGTTGAATGCCGCCTTGGCCGATTCGCGCGCAGCGGGGCTCAGGCGCATGCGCTCGAACATCGTCTCGACGGCGGCGATCTCGTCGGCGCTGACCCGGCCATCGGCCTTGGACATGGCGCCGGCGACGGCGAACACCGCGTCGAAGAACCGCGATTGCACCTGGGCGAGCTTGCCGGTGGCGGCCTTGATCAGCAGTTGCGGCAGGATGCGGCTGATGCCGTAGCCGACCAGGCCGCCGATCAGCAGGCCCTTGAAGCCGCCGGCGAGCAGGCCGACGAGGCCGGCGATGAAAACCAGAACGTTCATAAGTTAAGGACAGCACGCCGGTGCGGCGCCTGCAGCATGAAGAGAGAGGAAAAGGCCGTGCATGATACAAACTGCATCGCCGATGCGGAGGCAGGGCTTCAAGTTCGGCGCCGGCATGCCGATACCCGAAGCACGAGGGCGACCGCCCGTTTTCGATCTGCCGGAGCAAGACCGTGTCGTATGCCGCCGTTCGTCAGTACCAGGACACCTCGGCCAGCGCGATCACTGGCGAGGTCTCGCCGCACCGCCAGATCAGCATGCTGTATGCCGGCGCGCTGGCACGTCTGGCCGCCGCGCGCGGCGCCATGGGCCGTGGCGACACGCCGGCCAAGCTGCAGGCAATGTCCGGCGCGCTGGCGATCATCGAGCATCTGCAGATTTGTCTGGACAAGAGTTCCGGCGGCAAGCTCGCCCAGAACCTGGAGTCCCTCTATGAGTACATGCGCCGCCGCCTGCTGCAGGCCAACCTCAACAACGACGAGGCAGCGGTGGACGAGGTGATCCGTCTGCTGCGTCCGCTGCAGGACGCCTGGGACGCGATCGCGTCAAAGCTCTGACACTACGGACGCATGGACGACCATCCACTCGGACAATGGCTGTCGTACCGGGAAACGATGCCGCTGAGCTGGCAGCCCGGCGGCATTGACAGCCTGCCGGCGCTGCAGGCCGAGCACAACCAGCGCGTGCTGGCGGCGGTGGCGACGCTGGAGGAGCGCTGGCGCACGGATGGCGATACCGCTCAGGCTCAGGAACTCGACCGTCTGCATCACAAGTTCGACGTGATGATCGAGTTGCTCGGCGCCCTGCTGCGGTCGATACAGCCGCAGGCCACGCCGCACTCGCTGCAGCTTTGCATCGCTGGCCTGAGCTGGACGCCGCAGGCGCCGTTGCCGGCAATCGGCAGCAGCCTCACCGTGAGTCTGCAACTGCACCCTTGCGCACCGAATCTCTGGCGCTGGGCCGGCGAAGTGATCGCACATCGTGGCGGTGAAATCTTCGTCCGCTTCGCGCCTATGCCAGACGCTTTGAGCGCCGCGCTGGAGCGCCACGTGTTCATGCGGCACCGTCGGTCTGTTGCCGATGCACGTTCACCTGCCAGTCGCGGACAGAGGGAATCGCCTCCCTAGAATCGGTTCCCAGGTCACTGGGGAACGATATGCGAGTGGTCATCGCGGAGCCGGAAACGCTGGTACGAGCAGGATTGCGCAAGCTTTTTGAAGCAGGCACGACAGCGTCCATCGTCGGCGAGGCGGGTGATGGCGAGCAGTTGCTCGAAGTCACCGGCCGCCTGCGCCCGGACGTCGTGGTCAGCGATCTGCATCTGCCGAAAATCTCCGGCCTCGAAGCCTTGGTGCAGATCCGCCGGCACTATCCGGAAGTCGCGGTCGTCGTGCTCGCCTCGGGCAGCGATGGCCCGCTCGCGCGCAGTGCGCTCAAGAGCGGCGCGGCCGGCGTCATCGCCACCGATGCCGAGCCGCAGGAACTGGCGCTGGCGCTGCGCGCCGTCGAGCGCCACCAGATCTACCTGAGCCCTTCCGTCTCGCACAAGATCATCGACCGCCCGGGCGACGAGCGCTCGCAGGACAAGGCGCAGCTGACACCGCGCCAGCGTCAGGTGCTGCACCTGATCGCGCGCGGCAAGTCGACCAAGGAGATCGCGGTACTGATGGGTGTCAGCGTCAAGACCGTCGAGACCCACCGCGCGCGGCTGATGCAATCGCTCGGCCCCTACGGCATCAACGCCCTGATGCGCCACGCCATCCGCGTCGACCTCGACAAGGCCCCGGTGTAGGGCGCGCGACGGAATTTCGTCGTTGTCGGGACAGACCTGACAGGAAGTCGGGAACAAATTGATTGGTATTAAGACGCGCGGTCGCCACAGTGTGTAGGAAATTTCTCACACGAACCGCCAGCAGGGGAGAAAGATGAGCAAACTGCAAGCTACCGCCAGACTCCAGCAGCAGATCGCGATGACGCCTCAGCTGCTGCAGTCGATCCGCCTGCTGCAGCTGTCGACGCTGGAACTGGAACAGGAGCTGCGTACCGCGCTCGAGCAGAACGTGATGCTGGAAGCCGCCGAGTCCGACGAGGACGCGGCCGAGCTGGAGCAGGACGACAGCGACCGCGACGCGACCGAGCTGCCGGACGATGATGAAGTCAGCGGCTGCGACGCCGCAGCCAGCAGCAAGGTCGAGGCGGATTTCGACTGGTCCAGCCGCGAGTCCTGGTCCGGTGGCGAACCGCATGGCGACGAGGACGGCGAATCCTGGCAGTCGCGCTTGCCGATGCCGGTCGAGACCGATGCGCGGGTCGCCGCGCTCAAGCAGCTGGAACTGATCGTCCGCAGCCAGCGCGAGGCGCTGATCGCCGCGGCCATCGTCGATGCCGTCGACGACAACGGCTACCTGGAGCAGCCGCTCGACGGCATCGCCATGCAGAGCCGCATCGAGCCGCCGCCGACGCATGCCGAGATGGAGCGGGTGCTGGAGCTGGTGCAGTCAGTGGAGCCGACCGGCTTCGCCGCCCGTGATCTGCGCGAGTGCCTGCAGCTGCAACTCGATGTGCTGCCGCGCGGCACG
>CBINNP010000122.1:0-10456 GCA_966252075.1 uncultured Solimonas sp. | reverse complement strand
CCACTCAAATAGAAGCGCGTGCTCAGATGCTCGGCGAGCTGGATGCCGACGTTGCCGGCCGCACGTTTCGACTCACCGGCGCTGTGGTCGCGATAGCCGCCCAGCTTGATCCATGAGCCGGTGGCATAGGCATCGACAGCACCGCGCTGCAGGCCACCACTGATCTGCTGGCGATAGAAATCGAAGCTGCCGGCATCGCTGCGCCACTGCAGGGCGTCGCCATCCGCCGCCGTACGCGTCACGAAGTTGATGGCCCCACCCAGGCTGTTGGCGCCGAAGCGCAGGCCGTTGCCGCCTTTGTAAACCTCCGTGTACTGGAAGGCGGTGGGATCAACCTCCTGAAAATCGGCGCTGCCGTCGGCCGCGTTGAGCGGGACGCCATCCTGATAGAGCTGGACACCGCGCAGATGGAAGTTGCGCGACAGGCTCGAACCGCGGATCGACAGCCGCGTGTCCTCGCCCCACTTGGGCTGCGCGAAAACGCCCGGCGTGTAGTCGAGCATGTCCTTGAGGGTGCGCGCCGGCGTGTCGCGCCACTGCTCGGCATCGACCACGGCGACGCCGCCGGGCGTCTGCTCGATGCGCTTGCGCGCTGTCTCGGCGCTCGTCGCGCCATCGTGGCCGTAGACGGTGACGGTCGGCAGCGCCGGCGCGTCATCGCCGGCCGCTGGTTGCTGCTGAGCGCCGGCCATGCCGCTGCAGGCGGCCAGCAACAGGGCAGCAGCGCGAGCACGTGCTTGTTGGGCAATGTTCATGTGGGCTCCCCGGGCGCCTTCAGTGCTGGTGGCCGGCGTGCGGATCGGCCGGCGGCGCGATCTGCAGCAGCGGTGCCGGATGCGGCGCGGGGGCGTCGTCCTGCGGCGGCTCGGTCCAGGCGGTGCTGCCCTTGACGCAGTCCTGCACGACGGGAAACGCCAGCGCGCCGGCCGGCAGCGAGGCATCCAGATAGGCGCGGAACACGAACTCATCCGAGTAGGCGTCATCGAGCTGGCCGGTCCAGCTGAGCTGGCGAACGCCGCGCGCGATGCTTTTGCCGTGCAGCGTGTAGCTGCGGGCGTAGTCGCCCTGGCGGATGTCGAGCTTCCAGCCGGGCTTGGGCATCGGCTTGACGGCGATCACGCCGTCCGGGATCTGTACGGTGAGACGGCGTGTCGCGCTGCCGTCGCAGCCGTGCGAGACGACCAGCGCGGCGCGGTAGTAGCTGCCGGCCCGGGCATGGGGCTGGGCATCGCGATCATCGAAGACAACATGGGCCTGGGCGGCGCCGCAGACGAGCAGCAGCGGCCACCAGAAAGCATTCCTGAGCATGAGGATTCCTGATTCGGGAAGACGGCAGGCCGCGGCACCGCACGGGCGCGCAGCACTGCCTGAAGAGGGACGCGCCGCGCCTAGGGCGCGGCGTCGCGTACCGGAAAGTCCACGCGTTGCCGCGTGCCGTCCGCGAACACGAAGTCCAGCGTCACCGTCTGGCCCTTGGCCAGCGGCTGCTTCAGGTCCATCAGCATCAGGTGGTCGGCGCCCGGCTTGAACACGGCGCTGCCGTGCGCGGGCACTTCAAGCTGCTGCAGATGGCGCATCTGCATCATGCCGTTCTGGTGGCTCATCGAGTGGATCATCGCCTCGGCGGCGACGGTGGTCTCGACACCGACGATCACGCGCGGCACATCGCCATCGTTGCGCAGACTGGCGTAGCCGGCGCCGACCGCGGCGCCGGGCGGCGTGGCGCGCAGCCACGGCGATTCGAAGCGCAGCGCGTCGGCGGCATGGGCGGCGCACACGAGCGCCAGATTGCACAGCAGGGCAACAACAATAGTACGCATGGATAACTCCTGAAGCCGCGGGGCGCGGCCTGAGCAAACGTGGACCTCGCGCCGGAGCGCGAGACGGGGCTTCAGGAAACCAGCGGCGGCGCTTGCGACGGCGGCAGGCGGACGCGTTGTACCGATGCGTGCGCCTGCGGCAGCGCGACGGCCTGCGCATCGTGCGCCAGCGCCAGCAGTTGCAGCCCGCCGGCCGGCGGCGGCACCAGCAGGGCCGCGTGCAGGCTGGCGCAGGCGGCGCACGGCAGCACGCTGGCCGGATCGCCGGCCGCGTCATCGCCGCGCTGCGCCGCCAGCGACTCGCTGATCTGCGCATGCAGGGCCTGCGCGACCGCGCCGGACACCTGGCCGCAGAACGCATACAGCCGCGCATCGCCACCGCGCTGCGCCCAGGCCTGCGCGTGCACGGTCGGCAGCAGCAGTTGCGCGAGCAGCGCAAGCAGGCTGAGCAGCAGCGGCAGACGACGGTGGCGGAGACGGGCGATCACGGCGGCGCATTGTGCCAGTTCCGCCGGCGGGCACAAAAAAACCCCGCTGTCGCGGGGTTTCCGGAGCCTGCCGAGGCCCGTTCAGCTGACGATCGTCACTTTCTCGGCCTGCAGGCCCTTCTGTCCCTGCGCGACCTCGAACTCGACCTTCTGTCCTTCCGTCAGCGAGCGGAAGCCTTGCGCCTGGATCTGTCGAAAATGCACGAACACATCATCCTTGCCTGCACGCTGGATGAAGCCGAAGCCCTTGGCGTTATCGAACCACTTGACCGTCCCTGTCTCGCGAGTAGCCATTTCAACCAACCTTCCTTTGTCGATCTGCGGCAGCGCCGCACGCGTAACGGGCAGGAAATCCGTCCCACCCCCTTGCCGGGAGCCGATGGACGGAAAGGCCGCCACGCCGTCGCCGACGCCGCCCCCGGATCGAACTCCCTGTCTGGACTTTACCGCAACGGGCTTTTCCGGAAAACGCGAAAAAACCGAATGGCAAATGAATGATTTCTCATCTTCGGCCGTTGTTATCATCGCAGCCGCCACCCTTCCGCCCTGGCTCGCCTCACCAAAGGACGCACGCTCATGAAACGCCGGCTCGCCGCCACTTCCCTCATCGCCACGCTGATCATCGTCGCCTGCGCCACCTCGCCGACCGGCCGGCGCCAGTTGCATCTGGTGTCCGACAGCGAAATGTCGAAGATGGGCGCGACCGCGTTCCAGCAGTTGAAGACCAAGACACCGGTCACGCAGAACGCCAAGGAATCCGCCTACGTGCAGTGCGTGGCCAAGGCCATCACCGCCGAGGTCGGCGGCGCCTGGGAGATCCAGACCTTCGAATCCAAGGACGTCAACGCCTTCGCGCTGCCGGGCGGCAAGATCGGTGTCTACACCGGCCTGCTCAAGGTGGCGACCAACCAGGATCAGCTCGCCGCCGTCATCGGCCACGAGGTCAATCACGTGCTGGCCGGCCACTCGGCCTCGCGCGTGTCCAACCAGATGGCGGCGCAGCTCGGTGTCGCCGTGCTCAGCGCCGGCACCGGCATGTCGCCGGAAGTGATCGGCACCGGCGCGCAGTACCTGCTGCTGCTGCCGTTCGGCCGCGGCGACGAGACCGAGGCCGACGTCCTGGGCATGAACCTGATGGCACGCGCAGGCTTCGATCCTGCGCAGGCGATCGCGCTGTGGCAGAACATGGCCAAGGCCTCCGGCGGCAACGCACCGCCGGAATTCGCCTCGACTCACCCGTCCAACGAAACGCGCATCGCCGACCTGCAGAAGAATCTGCCGAAGAACCAGCCGATCTACCAGCAGGCGCGCGCCGCCGGCAAGAAGCCCAACTGCAGCTGAGCGGCCCTGCCCACTGATGCGCCGGCATAGAATGCCGGCGCATGAATATCGCGCTCGTTCTCCTCGCCGCCCTGCTCGGCGCCTTTGCCGGCGCCTTGATCGCCGCGCTGCTGCGCCGCCACGCCGACCCGGCCGCCACCCTCAAGCCCGATCTGGAGCGCCTCGAACGTGCGCTGCGCGAGGAGGCCGCGCAGAGCCGTCGCGATGGCGCCGAGCTGACGCGCGGCCAGCGCACCGAGCTGGCCGCCGCGCTCACGCAGCTGGGCCAGCAGCTGCAGGCGCAGCAGGACAGCCTGCGCAGCACGGTCAGCGAGCGCCTCGATGGCTTCGCCAACGAACTGCGCGCACAGAACCAGAAGCTGGCCGATACGCAGCGCCAGCTCGCCGAGGACGCGCACAAGGCGCGCGGCGAACAGGCCGAGGCGCTGAGCCGCTTCGGCGATGCGCAGCGGCAGCAGCTGGTGCAGCTCGGCGGCACGCTCGACGAGAACCTCAAGACCCTGCGCAGCGACAACGCCGAAAAGCTGGAGCAGATGCGCCGCACCGTCGACGAGAAGCTGCACGAGACGCTGGAACGGCGGCTCGGCGACTCGTTCAAGCTGGTCAGCGAGCGGCTCGAACTAGTGCACAAGGGCCTCGGCGAAATGCAGAACCTCGCCGCCGGCGTCGGCGATCTCAAGCGCGTGCTCAGCAACGTCAAGACCCGCGGCGGCTGGGGCGAAGTACAGCTGGAAAGCATCCTCGAACAGATCTTCACGGCCGAGCAGTTCGCGCGCGGCGTCAGCACCAAGCCGAATTCGCGTGAGGCGGTCGATGCCGCGATCCGCCTGCCGGGCCGCAGCGACGACGGCCAGCCCGTCTGGCTGCCGATCGACGCCAAGTTCCCGCGCGAGGATTACGAGCGCCTGCTCGACGCCCAGGAACGTGCTGACGTGGAAGCCGCCAAGGCCGCCGGCGCGCAATTGCAGCGCGCGGTGGAACTGCAAGCCAGGTCGATCAGCGAAAAGTATCTGAACCCGCCGCAGACCACCGACTTCGGCGTGATGTTCCTGCCGACCGAAGGCTTGTACGCCGAAGTGATCCGCAGGCCCGGGCTGGTCGACGACCTGCAGCGCAAGTACCGCATCGTCGTCGCCGGCCCGACCACGCTGACGGCGCTGCTCAACAGCCTGCAGCTGGGCTTCCGCACGCTGGCGATCGAGAAGCGCTCCAGCGAGGTCTGGAAGGTGCTGGGCGCGGTCAAGACCGAGTTCGGCAAGTTCGGCGAGGTGATCGACAAGGTCAACGAGAAGCTCGATCAGGCGCAGAAGCAGCTGGCGCAGACCGGCGTGCGCTCGCGCGCCATCTCGCGGCAGCTGCGTGAAGTGGAAGCGCTGCCGGCCGACGAAACCGACAAGCTGCTGCCGCCGTCGACCGTGCTCGACGACTGATTCCGCGCGGCTACTGTGCCGCGTCGAGCAGCATCGCAGCGGCGGCGCGCGCCAGCTTCGGCGCGTCCGGATCCTGATCCATCTGCACCGCCACCAGCACGCCGTCGTAGAGCAGCACGAGCTGCTGCGCGAGCCGCTTCGGCTGCCGCGCGCCCGCTTCCTTGGCAAGCGTCACGAACAGCTCCTGCGTCCAGCGCCGTGCCTCGCCGGACACCGCCGGCACGCTGCTGTCGGCGCGCGCCTCGCCGCTGGCGCGGACGAAGGCACAACCGCGGAAATCCGGCTGCGCCGCACGCTCTGACAGGTAGTCGAAGACGCCGAGCAAGCGCTCGCGCGGCGTCTTGCGGCGCGCCAGCACCGCCAGGATCTGCGCCTGGCGGCGCTCGTGGCGGCCTTGCAGGTAGGCGCGGATCAGTTCTTCCTTGCTGCCGAAACAGCCGTACAGCGAGGCCTTGGCAACACCGGCGTGCTCGATGATGCGATCGATGCCGACCGTGCGGATACCCTCGTTGTAGAACAGCTCGTCGGCGGCGGCGAGCAGGCGCGCACGCGCGCTGCGACGTTCGACGGCGGGAGGAGCGGCGGTGCGGAGGGCGGTCATGGCTTGACGCTACCAGACAGGTCTGTATGATCGCAACGCCAGACAGACCTGTCTACTCCGCGATCGGGGCCGATCGCCCCACCGAGGCATCGCATGTCCGCCCTGCGGATCACCTCATGAGCAGCCGCGCAGACGCCGGCGCGCTCGACGCCGCTGCCGCAAGGCGCAGCGGGCGGCTGTCGCCCGGCGTCGCCTTCTATCTGCTGGCCTCGATCACCGTCAGCTTCCTCGCCGGCTCCAGCGCGCCGACGCCGCTGTACAGCCACTACCAGCAGGAGTGGGGCTTCTCACCGATCACCACGACGGTGATCTTCGGCATTTACGCGATTGCCGTGCTGGTGGCACTGCTGTTCACCGGCCGGCTATCCGACCACATCGGCCGTCGCCCGGTGCTGATCGCCACCACGCTGATCCAGGCGGCGACGATGCTGATCTTCATCACCGCCGACAGCGTCAACGCGCTGATCGTCGCGCGGGTGATCCAGGGCCTCGCCACCGGGGCGGCAGTGTCGGCGATCGGGGCCGGCATGATCGACATCGATCGCAGCCGCGGCACCACCGCCAATGCCATCGCGCCACCGATCGGCACGGCGTCAGGCGGCATCCTTGCCGGCCTGCTGGTGCAGTTCCTGCCGGCCCCGACCCTGCTGGTCTACGCCCTGCTCGGCATCCTCTATCTGGCGCAATGCGTCGGTGTGATGCTGATGGCGGAGACGATCTCGCCGGAACCCGGCGCCCTGGCGTCACTGAAGCCGCAATTCCGCCTGCCACCGGCAACGCGCGAGCCGCTGCTGCTGGCGGTTCCGGCGTTGATCGCGACCTGGGCGCTGCCGGGCTTCTACGGCTCGCTGGGGCCGACGCTGGTGCGCGGCATGCTCGACAGCAATTCACCCTTGCTCGGCGGACTGGCGCTGTTTGTGCTCGCCGGCAGCGGTGCGATCACCGTGCTGCTGGTCCAGCACCGCAGCCCGCGGACGATGATGCTGGTCGGCTCGACCGTGCTGCTGCTGGGTCTGGGCACGGCGGTCGTCGCGGCGACGCATCACGCGGTGCTGCCGTTCTTCGTCGGCACCGCGATCGCCGGTGGCGGCTTCGGCGCAAGCTTCCAGGGCGCGGTGCGCAGCATCATGCCGTACGCGGCCGCGCACGAGCGTGCCGGCGTGCTGTCGCTGGTGTTCGTGATCTCGTATCTATCGATGGGCGTGCCCGCGGTCGGTGCCGGTTACCTGCTGGTGCAGCAGGGCGACATCATCCGCACCACCCAGGAGTTCGGCGCGATGGTGATGGCGCTGGCGACGCTGGCGCTGCTCGGCGCCTGGCTGCGGATGTCGCGCGACTAGCAGGCAATCCGCCGCTAGAATGCGCGCCCCTTTTTCTGGCGCCCTTCCCAAGATGAGCGTTTACGCGGCAATCGACTTCGGTACGTCCAACTCGGCGGTCTGTCTGGGCAACGGCGCGCAGCGCCGGCTGCTGGCGCTGGAGGACGGCAAGGACACGATCCCGACCGCGGTGTTCTTCAACGCCGACGACAACTGCACCGTGTTCGGCCGGCAGGCGATCGAGCAGTACCGCGAGGGCTACGGCGGGCGGCTGATGCGCTCGCTCAAGAGCCTGCTCGGCAGCGAGCTGCTCAACGACACCACGCTGGTCAACGGCAAGCCGATGGCGTACCGCGAGATCATCGCCGGCTTTCTTGCGCACCTGAAGCAGAGCATCGATGCCGCCGCCGGCAGCGCGGTGACGCAGCTGGTGCTGGGCCGGCCGGTGCACTTCGTCGACGACAGCGATGAGCGCGACCAGCTCGCCGAAGCGACGCTGGCGGAGATCGCCCGTGAAGTCGGCTTCGGCGACGTGCGCTTCCAGTTCGAGCCGATCGCCGCTGCGCTGGATCTGGAAACGGAGCTGCAGCAGGAAACGCTGGTGCTGGTCGTCGACATCGGCGGCGGCACTTCCGACTTCTCGCTGGTGCGGCTGGACCCGCGCCGCGCCGCGCAGCTCGACCGCAGCGGCGACGTGCTGGCCAATGGCGGCGTGCACCTGGCCGGCACCGACTTCGACCAGCAGCTGAGCCTGGCCGCGGCGATGCCGCACCTGGGCCTCGGCCACATCGGCGAGACCGGCAAGCCGGTGCCGGCGCATACCTATTTCGAGCTGGCGACCTGGCACCGCATCAACTTCCTGTACACGCCGCGCGCGCTGTCGCAGGCGCAGACGCTGCGGCCGTTCTTCCGCGACGCCAGCCTGCACGAGCGGCTGATGAAGGTGCTGCGCGAGCGTGAAGGCCATCGCATCGCCGCGCGGATCGAAGACGCCAAGGTGCAGGTGGCTGAGCATGGCGCCACTGCCATCGATCTCGGCTTCATCGATCGCGGCCTGCAGGCGCCGGTCGACGCGACGACGCTGGCCGGCGCGATCGACGCGGCGCTGCGCAAGATCGTCGCCGCCGCGGTTGCCACCTGCGCGCGCGCCGGCGTGGCACCGGCGCAGGTCGAGGCGCTCTACTTCACCGGCGGCTCGACCGGCCTGGGGGTGCTGCGCGAGGCGATCGCCGCGGCCTTTCCGGCCAGCCGCAGCCTCAGCGGCGACCGCTTCGCCAGCGTCGCGCGCGGCCTGGGTGTGCACGCCGGCGCGGTGTTCGCGTAAGCCCGCTCAATCGCAATCGACCCAGGCCTCGACCTCGGCGCGCACCGCGCGCTCGATGGCGATGCCGTTGGGATAAGTGCCGAGCATCCCCTGCCGCGCCACCAGCCCGAAGTAGTTGCGCGGGCGATCCCAGTACGGATAGGCGCCATAGGCCCCGGGGCTGGATACCCGCTCACCCGGCACGCAGTCGTACTGCGCACTTTCGCACTCGTGCCAGAGGCCGAAGCCGTAGTGCCAGTCCTCGCCAAAGCCGGTGCGCGTCGGCGAGTTGGCAATCACCAGGCCGGCAATCTGGTCGCTGAGCATCTGCGCCATCAGGGAGCGGCCGAGCAGCTCGCCGGCTTGCAGGGCGCGCAGGAACGCCAGGTATTCGTCGCCGTTCCAGTGCATGCCGCCGGCCAGCCGCGGATTGCCGGTGGACGGCAGGTCGTAGCGCGCGGTCGGAAACAGGCCGGTCTGCGCCTTGAACTCGTCGAACAGCGCCTGCCAGGACGCCAGCCCGCTGGCCTTCACCGCCATCAGCCCCGCCACCTGCAGGTGCGCGTTGCCGTAAAAGAACGCGACGCCGGGCTGCTGGCCGTGTCCGGCATTGAGGCGGGCGATGTTGAGCACGCAGGACTCGAAGTCGGAGAACGACGACAGCAGGCAGCTTGGCTCCTGGATCAGCCCCGAGCTGAAGCTGAGCAGCTGCGCCAGCGTCAGCCCGTACAGCGGATCGGTAGACGGTATATCCCAGCTGGCGATCCGGTCCTGCGGCCTATCTTCCAGGCGCAGATGGCCGCGCTCGACCTGCCTGAGGATGATCACCGCCGACACCAGCTTGGAGGTCGACGCCGACTCGTAGACCGTCTGCAGGCTCGAACGCCCGCGCTGGTAAACGTAGCGCCGCCCGTCCGCGCGTTGCGCCGCGAACGAGAAATCCACTTCCGACGGCGCCTGCGCCAGCGCTGCGTCCAGTGCGGCGCTGCGCTCGTCCAGATTGCAGCTGCCGCCCTGCGAGGAGCTGCCCCCGCCGCACGCCACCAGTGCAGCGCCGAGCAGCAGCGTCACCAGCCGCCGGGCGGCCGGAACCGTGATCTTCATCCTTAGTTTTCCCCTGATGCCGATGCCGGCGCCCCGTGGACTGCTCCACGCAAAGCGCTTGCCAGCGCCGCCCCCGCGGCGCCACGGCCGTGTTGCTAGGCCCTAGCGAACTTCCCTGGCGCGCTTGAGCCAGTGCCGCGTGCGCCGCCGCGAGATCAGGATCGCCACCAGCGCGCCGACCGCGGCGCCGCAGATCAGCAGCGTGACGATCGTCGAGCCGGTGCCGAGGATGCGGTTCAGTGATGACAACACCGCGTCGAACTGCTGCTGATCGGATTTGACCTTGGCAGCCTGCTGCAGCTTGCGATCGGAATCGCCGATGGTCTTCTCATCCTCGGCGAGGATGCGCAGGGTCATCGTCGGGTTCTGCTCGGCCGGCGGCACCTCCTCGGCGGCACGGGCAAGAGGCGACAGGCTCAACAGGCAAAAGGCGGCCAGAAGGATACGGATGCTCATGCGCCATTATGCCTGCCACCCTCCGCGCATCGGCATGGCGCGTCCGCCGGAACCCGCCCTGAGCGGGCCGCGCGCCGATTCTTTAGAATGCGCGCCCCGTTGTAGCCCGCGTCGAGCGTTGCGCCCATGTCCCGTCCCGCCAGCCGTACCGCCGCCCCGCGGCGTTCGTCCAGCCAGAAGACCGCGGCCGCCGCGCCCAAGGTCGGCTTCGTTTCGCTCGGCTGCCCCAAGGCGCTGGTCGACTCCGAACGCATCCTCACGCAGCTGCGCGCCGAGGGTTACCAGACCACGCCGACCTATGACGCCGCCGACGTGGTGGTGATCAACACCTGCGGCTTCATCGACGCCGCGGTCGAGGAATCGCTCGACGCCATCGGCGAGGCGATGGCCGAGAACGGCAAGGTCGTGGTCACCGGCTGCCTCGGCGCCAAGGGCGATCTGATCAAGTCCAAATTCCCGGACGTGCTGTCGATCACCGGCCCGCAGGACTACGCCGGCGTGATGAAGGCGGTGCACGCCGTGGCGCCACCGGCGCACGATCCCTTCACCAGCCTGGTGCCGGCTCGGGGGCGCCGCGGCGCCGACGACGTCGGC
>CBINNP010000121.1:0-10494 GCA_966252075.1 uncultured Solimonas sp. | reverse complement strand
GCGCCGCGCGCAGGGGTGAGCGGCCAGGACGGCCGCGAGAGGCTTCCGCACGACAGGGATGTCGTGTGGAAGCCGGCCCCGAGCACGGCGCTGCGGCCGGGTACCGGCGCCCGAAGGGCGTCGGCGCGGACATCGGGGCGTGCTTTCCTTTGCCTTCTTTTCTTTGCACGAGCAAAGAAAAGAAGGTCGCCCTGCAGAGGGCGAAACAAAGCAACGCAAACAACCAACTAAGGCAGCTGACAACCCAACCCACCAGCCAGCTAGTTCAGGCGTTCACCACCACCTCATGCAAGCGATCCAGCACTGCCTGCCCCAGCTCATCCGAATTGAACTTGGCAATGAACCGGTCGGCACCGACCTTCTCGATCATCGCCTTGTTGAACCCGCCTGACAGCGAGGTGTGCAGCAGCACGTAGAGATCGCGCAGCCGCGGATCGCGTCGGATTTCCGTCGTCAGGCGGTAGCCGTCCATCACCGGCATCTCGATGTCCGAGATCACCATCAGCAGACGCTCGTGCAGCGGCCCCTGCGTCGCCAGCGCCTGCAGCTGCTGCAAGGCTTCGGCGCCGTCGCAAGCCTGCAGCAGCTCGATGCCGAGCTGTCCCAGCACCTTCTCGACCTGGCTGCGGGCGACGCGTGAATCGTCCACGACCAGCACTTTGAGGCCGCCGCCATCGACGCCTCGCGCACGCTCCGCCAGCGCATCGGATAGCGCCGGCGCGGCGCCGAGAATCTCTGCCAGCACCTTCTCTACGTCGATGATTTCCAGCAGTTCTTCCTGAAACCGCGCGATCGCCGTGAGATAGCCGTCGCCGCCGTCCGGCGGCGGCTGCAGCAAGCCGACATCGAGATGGACGATGCGCTCGACGGCGCCGATCAGAAACGCCTGCACCGAGCGATTGAACTCGGCCACGATCAAATGCCGCGACTGCGCCGGATCGTCGCTGACCGGCTCGCCGATCGCCGCGCCGAGGTCGATCACCGGCACGATGCGGCCGCGCAGATCGGCGACACCGCGCACCTGCGGGTGCGCGCCCGGCATCGCCGTCAGCCTCGGGCAGCGCACCACTTCCTGGACCTTGAACACGTTGATGCCAAAAAGCTGACGCCCGCTGAGCCGGAACAGCAGCAGCGCGAGCCGGTTGTGTCCGGCCAGCTGGGTACTGCGGTCGATGCTTTCCAGTAGTCCGATGGCCATGGCGTCCTCGTGTCTTGCCTGCGGATATCGGCAGGCGCGGCGCCGGACTTGAGTGCGCGCCGTCCATGCCGGCCGCCATGCCGCCCGTCCCCGATCGCCCGGCACGGGCACAGGCCTTGCCTCGGGCCGGACATGAGTGCCCTGATCTGCCATCGCCACTACCAGCGCCGGATGCGCGCGATCTGCATCGCCGGCGCGCTGCTGCTGCTCGCCAGCGCGCCGGCGCTGGCGCAGGCGCAGGACGGCCTGCAGTCGATCGAGGCGCTGCCGCGCCTCGCCGAGGACGCGGTGCGCCGGCAGCTGCCGGCGAGCGCGGAGGTGCGCGCCGACGCCGTCGATCCGCGCCTGCGGCTGCCGGCCTGCGCGGCGCCGAGCGCCGAGGCCGGCGCCTCGCGCGGCGCCTCGGTGACCGTGGCTGTGCGCTGCGCTGCGCCGAACTGGACGGTCTACGTGCCGGTGCGCGTGCGCGATCTGCGCAAGATCCGCGTGCTCGCACAGGCGGTGCGCGCCGGCGACGCCTTGGCGCCGGCCCAGCTGACCGTGGAGACGCGCGACGTCGCGCAGCTGCCGTTCGGCTATCTCGATGCCGAGGCACCGCTGGACGAGCTGGAGTTCCGCCGCGGCCTGGTCGCCGGCAGCGCGCTGTCGCCGGCCGATCTGATGCCGGCGCGCTGTGTGCGCCGCGGCGAACTGGTGCAGCTGCGCAGCCGCATCGGCGGACTCGAAGTCCGCGCCGGCGGCAAGGCGCTCGGCGACGGCGCGCGCGGCCAGCGCATCCGCGTCGAGAACACGCAGTCGCGGCGCGTGGTCGAGGGCACTGTCACCGCCGCCGGGATCGTCGAGCTATGAGGCGGCCGCAAGCCCGCGCCTCAAGTTCCGCCGCGGCCGGCCGCTAAGGAGGCAGACATGCTTTCCTGCGCAGGCCCGACGATGAACATCAATGTCCCCGGCAAGATCTCCGGCAAGCCCTCCGACACGCCGATCGAACGCCCGATCGCCGTCGGCCGCAGCGCCGCGACCGGCAGCGCCGGCGCGCCGATGGCGGCGCGCGGTGATGCCGTCAGCCTGACCGAAGACGCGCGACTGCTGCAGCAGGCCGCCGCCGCCGCGGCCGCCGCGCCGGATATCGACATGGACCGGGTCGACAGCGTCCGCCGCGAGCTGGCCGAGGGCCGCTACCAGATCGACGCCGAGGCCATCGCCGCCAAATTGCTGAAGACCGAATGGGAGCTGTCATGAGCCAGACCCGTCCTGCGAACCCGGACGCCACCCCCGCCGCCCCTCAGGTCCTCGGCCAGCAGTTGCAGGCCAACCTGCAGGCCCAGCACGACTGCGCGACGCTGCTGCTCGATGTGCTGCGCGAGGAACACAACGCACTGCTCGGCTCTGACGTCGAGCGGCTGGAACGCATCACCCAGGCCAAGGCCAGCGCCGCTGGAACGCTGCAGCAGCTCGGCGCGACGATGAACCGTCTGCGCGGCGGCCATGAGCTGGAGGCGCTGCTGGCACGGCTGCCGACCGGCGCGGTCGGCGCGCTGTGGCGCGGCCTGCGCCAGCTCGCCGGGCAATGCCAGGACGCCAACCAGAGCAACGCGCTGCTGCTCGCCGCGCGCGAATCGCAGCTGCGCCAGACGCTGCGCGCGCTGCGTCCGGCCGATGCACCCGAGCTCTACGGCCGCGCCGGCCGCCCGGGCCTGGGCCTCGCCGGCCGGCGCTTCGGCGCGGCCTGAAATCCGAACCTGCGCAGAGATTCATGTCGATGGCCGCTGCCGAGGGGATCGATGACGCCGCACCGCTGCCCGGCGAGGAACTGCTGCGCGGCCGGGAAATCGAGGCGCAGCTGCGCCGGCTGTGTCGCCACCACAGCCTGATCTCGACCCGCCGCAGCGGCGAGGCCGATGCGCGAATGACCGTGGTGTTGGCGGTCGACGCCGCACGGCGCCGCTTCGTCGTCGACGCCCTGCGTCCGGAGCCCTCCTTCGAGCTGTCGCCCGGCGCCGTGCTGCGGCTGCGCTCGCGGCTCGACGGTGCCGAGCTGGTGTTCAGCGCTGAGGTCGAAGGCGTGGTGTCGTTCGACGGCGCCCCGGCGCTGGCGCTGCGCTTCCCGGAAACCATGCGGCTGCGCGAGCGTCGCGGTGCGTATCGGCTGCCGCTGCCGGGCGCGCTCAACCTGCGCCACAGCCCGGCGATCGCGCCCCAGGGCGCGCTGGGCCTGAGCCTGGTGGACATCTCGCTGCAAGGCGCGGGTGCGCTGGTTGCCAGCAAGCCGGCGCTGCAAGTCGGCGACCGCCTGCACATGAGCGTGGAACTGCCCGGCGCCAGCGTGCCGCTGGTCGCCGAGGTGCGCTCGCGCACGCCGCATGGCGAGCGGCTGCGGCTGGGCCTGTATTTCGCCGAGTTGCAGCCGCAGCAGCTCGACCGCCTCGCCGCGGCGATGCTGCGCATCGAACGTCAGCTGATCCGCGCCGCCCAAGTCGAGGCCTGAGCCGGCGCCGGCCAGACACCCTGGCCGGACACATCCGGTCGGACACATCCGACCAGACAGCGGCAGCGACGTCTGGGACAATACGCGCATGTCCCTCTTTCCCCTTTTCGTCAGCTGCAGTCGCGGCGTCGAGCCGCTGCTGGTTCAGGAGCTGAGCACGCTCGGCGCCTCCGAAGTCCGCGAGGCGCGCGGCGGCGTCAGCTGCCAGGCCACGCTGGAAACCGCGTATCGCGCCTGCCTGTGGTCGCGGCTGGCCAGCCGCGTGCTGATGCCGCTGCAAACCGTTCCATTCGCGGTGCCGGCGACGGCCGAAACGGCCGACGCCGCCGACAACGAGGCACCGGCCTGGCCTGCCGCCGCACCGGCATCGCCGCCGGCCGCCAGCAACGACGCCCAGGCGATCTACGACGGCGCCCGGCAGATCGCCTGGACGGATCTGTTCGACGCCGGCAGCAGCTTCGCGATCGAAGTCGCCGGCCGCACGCCGGGCATCGCCAACACCCACTTCGCCGGCCTGAAGGTCAAGGACGCGATCGTCGACAGCTTCCGCGACGCCGGCCTGGAACGGCCCAATGTCGATCTCGAAAATCCGGCGATCCGCATCCACCTGCACATGGATCGCAAGCAGGCCAGTCTCAGCCTGGATCTGGCCGGCGACAGCCTGCATCGCCGCGGCTACCGCGCGCGCGGCGTCGAGGCGCCGCTGAAGGAGAACCTCGCCGCGGCGATCCTGGTCCGCGCCGGCTGGCCGGAACTGGCCGCCAACGAAGACGCGCCGCTGCTCGACCCGATGTGCGGCTCCGGCACGCTGCTGATCGAAGGCGCGTGGATGGCCGCCGATGTCGCGCCCGGCATGCTGCGCACGCGCTGGGGCTTCGAAGCCTGGCTCGATCACAAGCCGGTGCTGTGGAAGCGGCTGCGCGAGGAGGCCCTGGAACGGCGTGAAGCCGGTGTGGCCACGCTCAAGGCGCGCTTCCACGGCCGCGATCTCGATCCGCGCGCGGTCACCGCCGCGCGTTCCAACGCCGAGCGCGCCGGCCTGGCCGACAAGATCCGCGTCGAAGTCGGCGACGCCATCCTGGCGCGGCCACCGGCCTCGGCCTGGGGCAGCACGCCGGGCCTGGTGGTCAGCAACCCGCCGTACGGCGAGCGCCTGGGCGCCGATCCGGAGCTCATCAAGCTGTACTCGCTGTTCGGCGTGACGATGAAGACGCACTTCGCCGGCTGGCGCTTTGCCTGGTTCACCGCGCGCGACGATCTGGCGCCGCGGCTGGGCCTGCGCGCCGAGAAGATTTCCTCGCTGTACAACGGCGCGATCGCCTGCAAGCTGCTGCGCTTCGAGGTCGGCGGCGGCAAGTCGGCAGTGGCGCCGGCGGCAGCCGCCGCAGCGGGCGCGGAGCCTGTCGCGGCGATCGCGGCGGCACGTCCCGAGGTGGCCGACGAAATCCGCAACCGCCTGCGCAAGAACGCCCGCCATCTGGCCAAGTGGGCCAAGCGCGCCGAGGTCGGCTGCTACCGCGTCTACGACGCCGATCTGCCCGAATACGCCGTCGCGGTCGATCTCTACACCACGCTCGACGGCAGCCGCCATGCGCACGTGCAGGAGTATGCGGCGCCCAAGTCGGTGGACCCGATCCGCGTCGAGAAGCGCCTGCGCAGCGCGCTCGCCGCGGTGCAGGAGGAGCTGCAGATCGCCCCGGCCCACCTGCACTACAAGCTGCGCCAGTCGCAGAAGGGCACGAGCCAGTACCAGCGCCAGGCCGATACCGAGGCGCGGCTGACGGTGCTGGAGCACGGCTGCAAGCTGCAGGTGAACTTCGACGACTACCTCGACACCGGCCTGTTCCTCGACCACCGGCCGATGCGCCTGCGCCTGCAGCGCGAGGCCGCCGGCAAGCGCGTGCTCAACCTGTTCTGCTACACCGGCGCGGCGAGCGTGCACGCCGCGGTAGGCGGCGCCGCGCAGACGGTGTCGATCGATCTCTCCAACACCTATCTGGAATGGGCGCAGCGCAATCTGCTGCTCAACGATATCCACTCGCGCCAGTACGATCGCCCGCCACCGTCCGGCGAGCGCCTGCCGCAGCACGTGCTGTTCCGCGCCGACTGCCTGCAGTGGCTGGACGACGAGGCCCGGCTGACGCGTCCGCTGCGTTTCGACCTGATCTTCCTGGACCCGCCGACCTTCTCCAACTCCAAGAAGATGGAGGCGACGCTGGACATCCAGCGCGACCATCCCAAGCTGGTCGGCAATGCGATGGCACTGCTGGCGCCGGGCGGCACGCTGTATTTCTCCAGCAACCGCCGCGGCTTCAAGCTCGACCCGCTGCTGGCCGAGCACTACGAGGTCCGCGACATCACCGCGCAGACGCTGGACGAAGACTTCAAGCGCCCGCCGCCGGCGCACAAGGCCTGGGCGATCCGTCACCGCATGTAACGATTCTGCAAAGAAAGCGTCATCGGCGCGGCCTAGGCTCCGCGCGCCGATGACCGTCGCCACCCCACCCTTCACTGCCGCTCCGCCTCGCTCCGGCACCGACCGGATCGCCGGGCTGCTGCTGCACGTACAAGCGCTGCCGCTGAGCGCCAGTGTCAGCGACGCCGCCGACGCTCTGCTCGATCCGCGACACGCCCGCCTGCTGTGCCTTCCCATCGTCGATGGCAACGGCCGTGCCGTCGGCACCATCAGCCGCCACGGGCTGAACGACATCTTCCTGCGCCGCTTCGGCCGCGAGCTGTTCGGCAGCCGGCCGGTGACTGCGATCATGAATGCGGCGCCGCTGCGTGTTGCCGTCGACATGTCGCTGGAAGTGGCGGCGCGCGACGTCGCCGCCAAGCTAGGCGCGCCGGTGACGGAGGATTTCGTGATCGAGGATGGCGGTCGCTATGCCGGCATGGGCGTGGTGATCGACCTGATGTCGGCGCTGCAGCGCCGCGTCGACGACGCCTTCCGCCAGTTGCAGGGCTCGCAGGCACAGCTCGTGCAATCGGAGAAGATGGCGTCGCTGGGCCAGATGGTCGCGGGTGTCGCGCACGAGATCAACACGCCGCTCGGCTACGTCCGCAACAATGTCGAGGTCGTCCGCGAGCTGTTCGAGGAGGGCGTCGCCGCGCTCGGCGAGCACCTGAAGCTGCAGCAGATGCTGCTGGCCGACGCGATCGACGAACATGCCATCACTGCCCAGCTGACCCGCTGCGCCGATCTGCCGCCGGGATTCGAGGAACCGGCATTGCTGGCCGACACTCGAGCCCTGTTTCGCGACACGCTGCATGGTGTCGACCAGATCCGTGACCTGGTCGTCAACCTGCGCAACTTCGCCCGCCTTGATCTCTCCCGTACTGCAGAGGTCTCGCTCAACGATTGCCTTGACCAGACGCTGGTGATCGCCAACAACGCGATCCGGCATCGCCTGCAGGTGATCAAGCGCTACGGCGAGCTGCCGCCGGTGCGCTGCTCGCCTTCGCAGATCAATCAGGTGCTTCTCAACCTGATCACCAACGCCGCGCAGGCCGTGGCCGAGCAAGGTGGCCGCCTGCTGCTGAAAACCGAGGCCGACGCTCGCCGCGTGCTCGTGCACGTGCAGGACAACGGCCGCGGTATCGCGCCCGAGCATCTGCAGAAGATCTTCGACCCGTTCTTCACCACCAAGCCGGTCGGCCAAGGCACCGGCCTGGGCCTGTCGATCGCGCACCAGATCGTGCAGGCGCATGGCGGCAGCCTGCACGTGGTCTCCGAAGTCGGCCGCGGTACCAAGTTCGTCGTCGCCCTACCGCGCGAGGGCGTGACGGAGAAGCCGGCGTGAGCAAGCCGCGCCTGCTGCTGGTCGATGACGAGGAGCGCATCCTGCGCTCGCTGTCGATGCTGTTCCGCGGCCGCTACGAGCTGATGGTGACCACCGACTGCGGCGCCGCATTGCGGGCCGTCGCCAGCTCGCGCGTGCACGTCGTGGTCAGTGACCAGCGCATGCCGCAGATGCGCGGCGCCGAGCTGCTGCGCCAGGTGCGCGAGCGCTCGCCGCAGACGATGCGCATCCTGCTGACCGGCTATTCCGAACTCGACGCGGTGGTCGCCTCCGTCAACGAGGGCGAGATCTTCCGCTTCGTCACCAAGCCCTGGGACGCGGCCGAGCTGAGCAACACGGTGCGCCAGGCGGCGGAGATCGCCGGCTCCCTGTTCGCCGCCGACGCGCCGGCGCCGCAGCCTGCCGTCGCCGCGCCGGACGCCGCCGAAGCGGTCCTGGTCATCGACGACGACGCCGAAGTCTACGAATCGGTGGTGCACACCCTGGGCGGCCTGCCGGGTGCGCCGGCGCCGCAGGCAATCTGGGCGCGCGGCATCGACGAGGCGCTGGCGGCGCTGGAGCGGCATCCGGTCGGCGTGGTCGTCTCGGAAATGGCAGTGCGCGGCGAGAATCTGGGCAGCCTGCTCAAGCCGCTGAAGGCCCAGCGCCCCGAGATCGTGACGATCGTCCTGACGCCGTTCGACGACGTCTCGGCGTTCATCGGCCTGATCAATCAGGCCCAGGTCTATCGCCTGCTGCCCAAGCCGCTGCGCCGCGGCGCCTTCGGCATGAGCCTGGCCAGCGCCCTGCGTCACCATCGTCAGCTGCGTGGCGCACCGGTCTTGCGCCATGCGCATGCGGTCGAACTGTCACGCGAGCGTGCCGACACCGGACTGGCCAACCGCATCGCCGGACTGATGTCGCGTCTGCGCGGAAAAACAACCTGAACAGACGCTGATCGCCGTCCGGCGCGTGATTCCGATCACAAACTCACAGTTGGCTATGATGCGCGGTCATTTTTAGGAAGAGCCGCTATGAGCTTGTTTCGCTTTGCTTGTTTCGCCCTCGCCGGAAGCCTGCTGAGCACTGCCGCCGACGCCGCGAGCGGCGTCGAGGTATGCAAGCTGTTTCGCGCGCAGCAGTGGCAGCCGGTCGGCGAAATGGGCATGGGCGAGTGCCTGCGGCTGATCGCCGCCACCGAATCGGCGCAGGACGGCTCCGAACTGCGCTTCGGCTTCTGGGGTGACACGCCGCTGGCGGCCAGCGACCAGGGCTACTTCCGTTCCGACAACGGCGGCCGCCGCTGGACGCCGCTGCCGGCCAGCTCGATTCCGCCGCCGCCGGCACCGGCTGTCGCCGCCGTCGCCCCGGCGCCGGGCCCCGCGTCCAGCGAGCCGGTGCCGCCCGTCGCCCCGGCGCCCGTCACGCCGGCGCCCGCCAGGAAGCTGGAAACCGCCAAGCCCGCGGTACCGCCGCCGGCTGAGCCGGTGATCGCCACGCCGCCTGCAGCGGCTGTCGTCGTACCGACGCCGCCGGCCGCCACCCAGCCTAAGGCGACATCGCCGGCCAAGAGCGCCAACAAGAAGAACGAGCCGGCCCGCAAGACGCCGGCGCCGGCGGCCGTCGCAGTGGTCGAGCCCGCCGCGCCGCCGGCAGTGCCGCTCGCGGCAACGACCGAAGCCGCCCAGCCGGCAGCGGTACCTGCCCCGGTCGCGGCTCCGGCTCCGGCTCCGGCAGTCGACAAGCTGGCGCTCGCCGAAGCCAAGCGCCAGCAGGATGAGGCACGCCGCGCCGCCAGCGCGGCGGTTCCAAGCGCGCCGCCGGCCTCGCCGACCGTGGTCACGCAGGCCGCCAACAACGTCGCGCTGGTGCCGCCGCCGGCACCCGCCGCACCATCGGCCAAGACCGCCACGCCGGCCACGGTCGGCTCGCTGGCGTCCTGCGATCTGCGCATCGGCCGCCGCTGGCAGTCGCTCGACCAGACCAGCTTCGAGGCCTGCGTCGATGCGCTGGCCGGCACCGCCTCGGGCGAGTACGACGCCAACGGCCTCAAGCACGGTTACTGGGGCGGCACCTTCCTGATCGCCGATCGCACCGCGATCTACCGCTCGGTCGACGGCAACGCCTGGGTCAAGCTGCGCGACCGCGCGGCACCCTGAGCCCCCGGGCGCACACACCGGGCCGACGAACGTCGGCCGCGGGCCGATCTTCGCGATCCGTCCGCAGTCGAACCGGCATCGCATCTTCATCATGTGCGTCTAAGATGACGCCATCCTCTTGCCCCGGAACCGCCATGCGCCTCACCGCCCTCAACACCGCCCTCTGCCTCGGCCTGCTGCTACCCGCGCTGGCCGGCGCTGCCGATGCGCCGAAGCGGCTGGCACCGGCACCCAGCGACGACATCGTCGCGCCGACCAAGACCATCGCCTCGGAGTACTACGAGCCCAAGTCCATCATCGAGGCGCCGCCGCCGCCGTGCCAGCTGAAGATCGGCAACGACTGGAGCTCGACGCCGGCCAAGACCATCGAGGAATGCGCGGCGCTGCTCGACCAGAAGACACCGGCCCAGCCGCAGCAGATGAGCACCGCATACTGGAACAACCTGTATCTCTCGGCCGACGCGCAGAACATCTACCGCGCCGACGCCAAGTCCGACTGGTCGGTGCTGCGCAAGCGCGGCGGACGCTGAACTCGAGCGCCAACGCATTAGAACGACAAAGCCTCCGGATCCGGAGGCTTTGTCATTTATGGCACCGCGCACCACGCATCGTTCAGGTCTTGGGCAGAGCACGCTTGTCTGCCTCTGCTACTTGCCACCGCGGTATCGGCGCGAGCGGATGAGCAGGGGCCCCGCCGCGCAGCCGGCGGGGTGCGACCCGCGAGCGGCGATGGATCGCGGGATCGAAGGCGCCGCGAGTCCGGTCCGTTCAGGTCTTGGGAAGGGCCGCCGCCCGTCTGCCCCTGCTACTTCACCCCGCGGTATCGGCGCGAGCGGATGAGCAGGGGCCCCGCCGCGCAGCCGGCGGGGT
>CBINNP010000120.1:0-10494 GCA_966252075.1 uncultured Solimonas sp. | reverse complement strand
TGCTGTGGCTGC
Organism: uncultured Solimonas sp.; assembly: GCA_966252075.1. Lineage (GTDB taxonomy): Bacteria > Pseudomonadota > Gammaproteobacteria > Nevskiales > Nevskiaceae > Solimonas. The sequence goes on along the minus strand of CBINNP010000120.1, from coordinate 10,482 downwards.
GCCGCCAAGGCCGCGACTGGGACTGGCGCGAGTCGCTGGCGTCGACGGCGGTGGCGCTCGGCAATCGCCTGATCCGGCCGCTGACGGCGCTGTTGCTGGCGCCGCTGTTCCTGTATGTGCATGAGCGGCGCCTGCTGGAGATCGATATCGACAGCGCCTGGGGTTTCGTGGCGCTGTTGCTGCTGGTCGATTTCATCTACTACTGGTTTCATCGCGCCAGCCATCGCATTGCCTGGTTATGGGCCACGCATGGCGTGCATCACTCGACCACGCGCTTCAATCTTTCCGCCGCCTATCGTCTGGGCTGGACCGATCTGCTGTCCGGCAGCTGGCTGTTCCTGCTGGCGCTGGTCTGGGTGGGCCTGCCGCCGGCGGCGGTGCTCGCGGCGTTCTCGCTGAACCTGCTGTACCAGTTCTTCCTGCACACCGAGGCGGTCGGCCGGCTCGGACCACTCGAATGGCTGTTCAACACGCCCAGCCATCACCGCGTCCATCACGCGCGCAACGCCGCGCTGATCGATCGCAACTTCGGCGGCGTGCTGATCGTCTGGGACCGCCTGTTCGGCAGCTTTGCCGAGGCGCCCGCTGATGAGGCATTGAAGTACGGCCTCAGCGACGGCGATCGCGGCCATCATCCGCTGCGCATCGTGTTCGGTGGCTGGCTGGACCTGCACAAGCAACTGCGCCGCACGGCCGGCTGGCGGGCGCGACTGCGCCTGCTGTTCCTGCCGCAATAAGCATGGCCGCCACGGGCAGCCTGCGCCTACCAGCGCAGGCTGATCTGCGTGCCGCCGAAGCCGACACCCGGCCACTGGTCGGAATCGGTGTAGCCGCCGAAGGCCGAGATGAGCCAGTGCGCGCCGAGCGCCAGGTCGAGGCGCGCACTCAGGGTCTGCAGGCGTTCCGCGGTATCCAGCACGCGGTCGCGGCTGTAATCGGTCGTCAGCGTCCAGGCCTTGAACTGGTAGCTGAGACTGGCGGCGAGCGAATCCTGCAGAAACGCCTGATCCTGCGTGACACCGGACAGGCGCGTGCGCAACAGAAATTCCGGGATATTGCTGCCGCTGTCGTAGTCGTAGCGCATGCCGGAGGCGAATATTCGCAGCCTGTCGCTCAGATCGGCGCTGCCATGCAGGCCGATGCCGCTGCCGTCGAAGTCCTCGACGATGCGCACGCTCAGAGGATCGCCGCGACGGCGCTCTACGCTGGTCATCGTCTCGCTCTGCGCAGAGCGCTGGAACAGGTCCAGGCCCAGCGTCGCGCGCGGCCAGCGATAAGACAGGCTGGCGCTCAGATCCTGCTGTTCGATGAGCGCGCCGTCCTGGCGGCGCGCGTAGCCTGCGGCGAGCTCGATGGCGCCGAGACTGACGCCGGCATCCACGCCAAAGCCGCTGGTATCGACTGTCGTCTGCGCCGGCCCTGCTGCCGGAGCGGCGCCAGGCTCGGCACCAGATCCGGCCCCAGAGCCGGCCTCAGGCTCGGCGGCGTCCGCAGCCTGCGCATCGGCCTCGCTGTGCAGGCGGCTATAGCGCAGCGCAGTCCAGCCGCGGGTGCCCAGCGGCAGATCCAGCGCCACCTCGCCGGAGCGCGAGTCGGCGCTGTCGGCCTGCGCGGCCACGGCCAGCGCGTAGCCCTTGAGCGGGGCGGTCTCGTCGGCCTGCGCGCTGCTTGCTCCCAGGCCGATCGCGGCGAACAGGGAGGCGGGCGCGAGTGCGCGACGGCGGCGCCATGCTTTGCGGATCGTGTCGGGGATCTCCATGACGGCAGATCGTGAACGACCGCAGCCGACCGGCTGCTACCGCCGCGTAAGCGCTTGTGACAGTACGTAAGCGGCGCGATGCGCGGCGCCGCTGCGCAGCGCTCAGCGGCGTCCGAGCAGGCGCAGCAGATCGGCGCGGCGCAGCCACAGCAGCAGCGCCGCCATCAGCCAGACGCCGCAGGCCAACGTGAACAACTCGCCGCCATCGTTGCTGCCGTCGGCGTTGATGACGGCGACGCCCAGCGGCGTGAACAAGTGAAAGAAGATCGCCCCGCTGATGACGGCCAGCGACAGCAGCGCGCCCAGGCCCTGAATGACACGCCGCCGCGGCAGCAGTGTGCCGGCGATCAGCAGCAGTGAAGCCAGCAGCTCGGCACTGCCAACAACATGTGCGCTGAAAATGCCGCCGGGCGCGAATACGCCGGCAAAGCCCAGGCTGGCTGCCCAAGGATCGAGCTTGCCTTCGAAGATGTAGCGCGTCTCCGGCGAGTCCGTGAACTTGAAGAACAGCGATTGCACGAACACGAAGGCAATGTAGGCGGTCGGCAGCCAGTGGCCGTGACGACGGATGAAGTTCATGGCGGTTCCCCCTGTCTGTGCTTAAGGCTTGTTCAGCGCCGGCCAGTTGCGGTCGCCGGCCTCGATGTAATGCGCGCGTTCGGCCTCCCACAGCGCCTGCACTTTCTTCGAGTAGTTGAGATAAAGCTTGTCGCCGACCAGCGTGAACGCTTCTGGATCGACGTCGACCAGCTCGTTCTTGGCGCCGACCGCGTAGGCGCAGTAGCCGCCATACTGCGGCGCGTAGCGCGCCGGGTTGGCGGCGAACTGCTTCTGATGGGCCGCCGACGCGAACTGCCAGACCGCGCCCTGCCAGGTTTCGCGGAATTCACGCTGGCCTTTCACTGCTTTGTGCTCGGTGTGGTAGGCGACGACGTCGTAGCCGTCGACGGCAAGATTGCCGAAGGTGGTGGTGTTGAGCGTTGCCGCCTGCGTCAGCGGTGCGGCCAGCAATAGCGCAGTGGCGAGGAAATGGCGGATGGGACCTGACATGAGCGGCTCCGGATGAGGGATGCGCTCATCGTAGCGAGCCGCCGATTGACTGCCAGCGCGCTGCGGACGCGCTTTATGCGCGATCGTTCAGCCGCGCCTGCAAGCGGCTGTCGGTCAGAACCACTGCTCGCCACGCCGCAGATCCTCGCGGAAGCGGCGCAGTAGTTCGAACGGGCCGGTCGTCGGCGCGCCGCGGCGCGCCTGTGCGTCGCCGATCGCAAACGCCATCCGCCACTGCCGGAAGAACGAGGCATAGCCGCGCATCAACGGCGTGTCCGGGTGGTAGACGTGCGCGGCCTCGGCGGTGACGCCGTTGACTTCGAGCACGCGCAGTCCCTGGCCGCTGCGCAGCGCCGCCTCGGACGGGCAGCGCAGGTCCAGACGGCCGAAGTGAAAGCCGTCGATGGCGTCGAAGATGCGCGTGATGGTGTGCAGCAGCTCGTCGCTGCCCAGATGCGAGGCGTCGAGGAACAGCGAGCCGCGGCAGTGCGCGCCGATCTCGACCAGCGGCAAGCGCTCGCCGGCGGTGGGGATTTCCTGCAGCCGCGTCGCAAAGCGCTGCCACAGCAGCGGCGCGATCAGCCGCGCGCGTGTGTCGGCGGCGATCAGCTCGGCGAGCGTGCTGCGGCCGTCGCCGATGACGACGGGGAAGCATTTGTGGGTGATCGAGTAGATCTGCACCGTGCCGCGGTCCGGCTCGCGCCAGGCGAACACGCCGAACTCCTCGCCGGAGACGTAGCGCTGCACCAGCACGTCACCCGGCGCCTGCGCGAGGTAACGCTCCAGCGCCGCCTCGTCGCGGATCACCGCCACGCCGCGGCCGCGCGAGCCGATGTTGGGCTTGAGCACCACCGGATAGCCGGGGCCGGCGGCAACGAAGGCCTGCGCCTGGGCCACGCGCATCGCCAGCGGCTGCGTGAAGGCCAGGAATTCGAACGCGGCGACGGTATCCGGCGCGTGCTGCATCAGCGCGCCGAGGGCAACGGCCTTGCTCTCGCCGACCACGCCGCCGGACTCGAAAGCCGGGTTGGCGGCGGTGAACGCGGTGGGCCGCCGGTAGCGCAGGCCCAGCCAGAGGATGTAGGCGATCACCGGGATGTAGAACAGCCAGGCCGGCCAGAACTCCCAGCGCCGCAGGCGCTGCCAGCGGATCGCCAGCCGCAGCGACAGCGGCGGCCGGTACGGCGCGGCGGGTGGCAGCGCTGCGCTCAGGTCGCCCATTGCAGGCGCTCGTGGCGGATCGTTTCCGGTGCCTTGCCGAACTCGCCGGGAATCGTGATGCCGGCGGCCGCGACCAGCGGCTTGATGATCGCGTAGTGGTGGATGGCGTGGCTGGCGACGAAGTTCAGCTCGCGCGACAGCGTCGAAGGGCTCAGGTAGAAGTCCTGGCCCTGGATGCCGATCGCCAGTCCGACCGACACCGGCTCGTTGGCCGGCCGCGTCAGCAGGCCCTGCAGCAAGGCGACGATGCCGGCGAGCCGCTCGGCAGCACGCTCCGGCTTCTGCTCGACCTCGCGGTCGCGGGCGCGGTGGTCGTAATCGACCAGGGCGCCGGGCTCGCGCTGCAGCAGCGATTCGTAGTGCTCGATGATGTGGCGCAGATGGGGGCCGACGTGCGCGGCAAAGGTGCCGGCGCGCGCGCGGTAGGCTTCGACCAGCGCCTGCGCCTGCGCAATCACGGCGACGTTGAACGCAATCAGCTCAGCGAAGGACGGACGGGATTTCATCGCGTACCTCGGTCAAGGGCGTCGGCACGCTGCGCTGCTCGCGTGCATGGCGCAGCAACAGCAGCGAGTACAGCGTGCAGAACGACACCGTGGGAATGAAACCGGGGGCCAGCGTCAGCAGCAGCTGCGGTGTGCCCATCGCGGTATGCACGCCGATCAGCAGCGTGTAGGTCAATGCCATCGAGCCGCAGAAGGCGAGCGCGGCGCCGGCTTCCGGACGCCGCGCCAGCGCGAACAGCCGATTCATCACGGCAACGCCGGCCAGCGTCAGGCCGGTGCTCATCGCGAAATGTGCCGCGCCGATGCGTAGCGCCGCGGCGTTGCCGGCGCTCCAGTTGGCGATGACGGCCCAGCTTCCATACGCGGCGCCGCCAAGGACTGCGCCCAGCGGGCTGTCCATCAGCCGCCGCAGGCGGTCAAACATCATGGGAGTTTGCGTCGATCAAATGCGCCGCGATCCTCGCAGCCCGGCTATGTCTCTGCGCTGAATGGACTTTCTCGCCCTGCGCCATTTTCCAAAGCATCTGTAGTCCTTTGTCGGTTGCGCATGCTAGGGCGCGGCGGCGGCGCTGCCTATCGGCGATCGCACCGCCGTTATGCCCGTTCGTTCGGGGCCCTGCGCAATTGTCCCGGCCCGACGCCCTCGACGCGTTTGAACGTGCGCCGGAATGCCGCCTCGCTCTGATAGCCCAGCTGTTCGGCGACGGCGGCCACCGACAGCCGGCGGTCGCGCAGCAGGCGGCGTGCCTCGGCGATGCGCCACTCGGTCAGATACTGGAAGGGGCTGACGTCGAGCACACGCGTGAACTCCAGCGAGAACGCGGTGCGCGACATGCCGGCGACCTGTGCCAGCGTGTCGACGCGCCACGGCTTGCCCGGTGCCAGATGCATCGCTGAGAGCGCCTTGGCCAGCCGCGGATCGGCCAGCGCGGCGAGCAGGCCGCGGTGCCCGGCCGACTGCGCGGCATAGGTGCAGACCGCCATCACGAACAGGCTGTCGGCAAGCTTGTCGAGGATCGCCTGCTGGCCCGGCAGGCGCCGCCGCGCGCAGTCGGACAGCAACTGCGCCAGCTCGCGAAACGCCGAGCCGCCGTCGGCGGCGCGGACCACGAAAGCGTCCGGCAGCGCCGTCAGCAGCGGGTTGCGCGTCTCCGAGCTGAAATGGAATTCGCCGCAGACCAGCGTGCTGTACTGCTCGGCCGCCGGCTCCGGCTCGTGATCGAGCCAGCCGTGCAGGGTGTGCGCGGCGCCGCTCGTGAAGACGATCAGGTCGCCGGCCTGCAGCAGCAGCGGCGCAGCGAGGCTGGCGGAGCGCACCCAGCAGCGACCACGGTCGATCAGGTGGAAGCTGCCCTGCGGCGTCGCCGGCTCGTTCTCGAACCAGCGCCCGCAATAGTCCGGTGCCGAGACGATCGTCACCTGTACGGGATGGGCGGCGAACACCGTGGCCAGCAAGGCCTCGCGCGCGGCTTCGCCGCGGTCGCCGAGGCCCCGGTCGGCGACACCACGATCGATGACCGTGCTCATGGGCGCGGAACCTGCGGGCCTGCAGCTGGCTCAAAGACGGCGCGCATCGGCAATGAAGGTCCGGTCTCGTCGCATGGCGGTGGTGGGTGGCGTGCAGTGTAGCGCCAGGCCGGTGCGTTCCGGTGCGCACGATGCCGACCGCCGCTGCCTATAATCGGCCCGCACTCAGAGATCGCGCGCCACCGCCGCGATCCGATATCAAGAACGAAAGAGGTGCCGGATGGAGCTGACACCGACCCCTGAGCCGACGGCGATACCATCGACGCCGCTGGCAAGAACGACATCGACCATTGCCCTGCCGCGACCGCGCGGCCTGGGCTGGGCGGCGTCGCTGCTCGACGTCGCCACCGGCCTGAGCCGGCTGGAAACGCATTACCGCGGCCGCCCGCAGGACGGCGGCCCGGCCGGCTTCGTCCGCTACGCGTTGTCGGCGATGGGCATTTCCCATCATCTGGCCGCCGGCACGCTCGACGACATTCCCGAGCAGGGCCCCCTGCTGATCGTCGCCAATCACCCGTACGGCGCCGCCGAAGGACTGGCGCTGGCCGATCTGCTGCTGCGCCGCCGGCCCGATGTCCGCCTGCTCGCCAACGTGCTGCTGCAGACCTTGCCGGAGCTGGCGCCGCTGGTGATTCCGGTCGACGTGTTCAAGAGCGGCGTCAACGGCCGCAGCATTCGCGATGCCCTGCGGCACCTGAAGAACGGCGGCGCGCTGGTGGTGTTTCCGGCCGGCGAGGTCAGCCGCATCGACTGGTCGACACGGCAGATCGCCGATCCGCCGTGGTCGGCGACCATCGCCACGCTGGCGCGCCGCGCCGGCGCGCCGACGCTGCCGATCTTCGTCGAAGGCCGTCCGCGCTGGCGCTCGCTGGCCGCCGGCACGCTCAATCCGCGCTTGCGCACGGCGCTGCTGGCGCGCGATCTGCTCGCGCTGCGCGGCCATAGCATCGGCCTGCGCATCGGGCCGCGGCTGCCGGTCGCGGAGCTGCAGCGCATTCCCGAGTCGGTGCAGACCGACTACCTGCGCGTGCTCACCTACTCGCTCGGCGCCGACCGCGCGTATGACGGCCTGCCGGCGCGTCCGCTGGCGCCGCTGGCGCCGGCGGCCGATCCCGAACTGCTGGCCGCTGAAGTCGCGCAGCTCGGCGCCTACCGTCTGCTGCAGGCGGGCGAATTCGAGCTGTATCTGGCGCCGGCGTCGCGGATGCCGACACTGCTCGACGAGATCGGCCGGCTGCGCGAGGCGAGCTTTCGCGAGCTGCAGGAAGGCAGCGGCATGAGCCGCGATCTCGATCGCTTCGATCCGCATTACGAACACCTGTTTCTCTGGCATCCGCAGCGGCGCGAGATCGTCGGCGCCTATCGCTTCGGCTTCACCGAGCGCATCGTCCGTCGTCATGGCGTCGACGGCCTCTACACGCGCACGCTGTTCCGCTACGACGAGCGCCTGATCGAGCACACCGGCTGCGCGGTCGAGCTGGGCCGCTCGTTCGTCGCGCCGGACTGGCAGAAGAGCTTCCAGCCGCTGCGCCTGCTGTGGGGCGGCATCGCCGCCGTGCTGGCGCGCGAGCCGCGCATCCGCTACCTGTTCGGGCCGGTCAGCATCAGCCCCAGCTACAGCGTCGCGGCGCGGCGGATGATCGCGGGCGCCTTGAGCCGCCATCATGCCGATCGCCAGCTGCAGGCGCTGATCCAGCCGCTGCATCCGCTCGACGAGGTGCGCCAGCCCGACGCCCACCGCAATGTCATCTCGGCGCTGGCCGATCCTAAGCTGCTGTCGCGGGCGATCTCCAAGCTGGAGCGCGGCCCCGGCCTGCCGGTGCTGGTGCGGCATTACCTCGAACTCAACGGCCGCTTCGCCGGCTTCAACGTCGATGAAAGTTTCGGCGGCACGCTCGACGGTCTGGTGTTCGTCAGCGTTGCCGACATCCCGCCGCGCACGCTGGAGCATTTCATGCGTGCCGGCGGAGCGGTGTCATAGCCAGAGCCGGCGACCGCGTCGGCCTGCTCGATCTGCTGCGCGGCAGCGTGGCGATGCTGCCCGACGCCGGCAGCGTCGCCCGCAGTCTCTGGATCGGCCTGCGCGCCAAGCCGCAGGACCGGGATTCGCTCGGTGCACGCTTTGCTGCCCTGGCCGCCTCGCATCCGCAGCGCCAGGCGCTGCGCTTCGAAATGCGCAGCTGGAGCTACGGCGAGCTCAACGCCTGGGCCAACCGCATCGCCGCGACGATGAAGGCGTTCGGCGTGCGTCGCGGCGATGTCATCGCGGTGCTGATGGAAAATCGCCCGGAAGCGCTGGTCTACGTGCTGGCAGCCGTCAAGCTCGGCGCGGTGGCGGGGATGCTCAATCCGCAGCAGCGTGGTGCGGCGCTGGAGCAGGCGATCGGCCTGGTCTGGCCGCGTGCCTACATCGTCGGTGACGAATGCCGCGAGGCCTTCGACGCGGTGCGGCTGCCGCGCGGCCGCGGAGCGCCGCTGATCTGGTGGGACGGCGAGGGCGCCGCGCCATCCGCGCCGTCCGGCTACCGTGAGCTGCGCGTCGACAGCCGCGGCGCGTCGAAGGCCGATCCCGTCGAGACCGCGCAGCTGACGCTGGCCGAGCCCTGTTTCTACATCTTCACCTCGGGTACCACCGGCCTGCCAAAGGCGTCGAAGATGACGCACTTCCGCTGGCTGCGCAGCTTCGCCGGCCTGGGCGCCGGCGCGGTGCGGCTCAAGCCGGACGACGTGCTGTACTGCCCGCTGCCGCTCTATCACAACAATGCGCTGACGGTGGCCTGGAGCACGGTGCTGGCGGCCGGCGCGACGCTGGCGCTGGGACGTCGCTTCAGTGCCTCGCAGTTCTGGAACGAAATCCGCGCCAATGGCGCCACCGCGTTCTGCTACATCGGCGAGCTGTGCCGCTATCTGCTGCTGCAGCCACCGGGGCCCAACGATCGTGCGCACCGCGTTCGCGTGATTGTCGGAAACGGCCTGCGGCCGGAACTGTGGGAAGCGTTCCAGGCGCGTTTCGGCGTCGGGCGCATCTGCGAGTTCTATGGTGCCAGCGAGGGCAATCTGGCGTTTGCCAATGCGTTTGGCGTGGCGCGCTCGGCCGGTTACTGCCCGCTGTCGTACGCGGTGGTCGCCTTCGACGCCGCGCAGGAACAGCCGCAGCGCGAGGCCGGTGGCCGTCTGCGCCGCGTCGGTCGCGGTGAGGTCGGGCTGCTGATCACCGAGGTCAACGAGTTCTCGCCGTTCGACGGCTACACCGACAGCGCTGCCAGCCAGGCCAGGCTGCTGCGCGGCGTATTCGCCGATGACGACTGCTGGTTCGACACCGGCGACCTGGTGCGCGATCAGGGCTTCCATCACATCCAGTTTGTCGACCGCGTCGGCGACACGTTTCGCTGGAAGGGCGAGAACGTCGCCAGCACCGAGGTCGAAGCAGCGCTCAATGCCTGCACCGGTGTCGAGGAGGCGGTGGTCTACGGCGTGCAGCTGCCGCATGCCGACGGCCGCGCCGGCATGGCGGCGCTGACGCTGAGCGGTCGTCTCGACGGCAAGGCTCTGCAACAGCAGCTGGCGCAGCAGTTGCCGGCCTATGCGCTGCCGCTGTTCCTGCGGCTGCGCGAGGCACAGCAGACTACCGGGACCTTCAAGCTGCGCAAGGTCGAGCTCAAGCGTGAAGGCTGCGATCCGCGCCGCATCGACGAGCCGCTGTACGTGCTGCGCGACCGCCAGCGTGGCTACGAGCCGCTCGACGCGGCTTTGTACCGGCGCATCGAGGCGGGCGAACTGCGCTTCTGAGGCGGCTGCCCGGCCAACATTGGCTAGCGCGCCGGTGCGGTCCGCGCCACAGCCAAAGCGGCTCGCGCGCGGCCGGTGCAATGCTGCGCCGCCAACAGCGAACCCGGAGAGGCGTGTGAACGTCGACATCAAGATCGAGCGCAGCGTGGAGATTGCCGCCAGCGATGCGCGGGTGCGCGTGCTGCTCGACGATCTGGAAGGTACGCTCAAGCGCTTCCCCAAACTGCGCCGGCTGACGCGGATCGGCGACGACGGCTACCTATGGGAGATGAAACCGATCGGCTCCAAGGCCGCCAGGATCTCGCACGAGGTGGTCTACGCCGCGCGCTATCAGGTCGATATGCGCAAACAGCAGGTGCGCTGGGTTCCGGTGGCCGGCAAGGGCAACGCGACCATCGAGGGTGAACTGCGGCTGGAGCCGCAGGGTGCGACGACGCGGCTGAGTTTCCAGGTGCAGGGCCGCCTGCGCGATGTACCGGTGCCGCTGATGTACCGCCTGCTCGCACCGGCATTCATCCAGGGCAAGTTCACCCGGCTGGTCGACACGTTTCTCGAGGAGACGCGTGAGGCGGTGATCGCCGGCTGACGCTCCGGGTCAGCCCGTACGGGCCCACCCGCCCGAGCCCGGCG
>CBINNP010000119.1:0-10521 GCA_966252075.1 uncultured Solimonas sp. | reverse complement strand
TCCTGCCGCCTGGCGGCCAGGGCGCGTCCCAGGACGCCGGCCAGGACGCCGGGATGTGGCCGGCTCACGACCTCCCACCCGTAGCGCGAGAAACGGTCGCGGAAGTCGGACCAGCGGATCACGCGTACCCGTACCGGCGTCAGCGCGACGACATTCCAGTGCGTCGGCAGCTTGGTGAAGCCTTCCGACAGGCCGACCCAGTCGCCGCGCGACATGTAGACCAGCACGCTCTCGCGGCCCTTGCGGTCCCAGGTGCTGTACTTCACGCGGCCGTCCTCGATCTGGTACAGCTCCTTGGGCGAGCTGCCCGCGCGCATCAGGCGATCCTCGGCCGCCAGATCGCGATGGCGGCTCACCGCGTCGAGCGCCGCCAGGATCTCGGCCGGCAGACCTTCGGTGAAGTTGTGCAGGTTGCGGATCGGCGTCATCGGCGCGGCGCGCTGAAAAGGGGGACGCTGGATTATCGTCCAGTTCGCGCCGGCGCCAACGCGAAAGCCCCGCACGCGGCGGGGCTTTCGGTAACACCGGGCGGCGTGACTGGATCAGCCGATCGCGTTGACGAACTCCGCCTCGGTCTTGCTGCTGATCTCCTCGAGCGTGACGCCCGGCGCCAGTTCCAGCAGCTTCGGCTTGTCCTTGCCGTGGCGGTCGATCGAGAACACGCCCAGCTCGGTGATCAGCAGGTCGACAACGCCCTTGCCGGTCAGCGGCAGCTCGCACTGCTTCTTGAACTTGGGCGCGCCGGTCTTCTCGGTGTGCTCCATGACCACCACCACGCGCGGCACGCCGGCGACCAGATCCATCGCGCCGCCCATGCCCTTGACCATCTTGCCCGGCACCATCCAGTTGGCCAGATCGCCGTTCTGCGCGACCTGCATGCCGCCGAGGATCGACAGGTTGATGTGGCCGCCGCGGATCATCGCGAACGAGTCGGCGCTGGAGAAGTAGCTGGTATACGGCAGATCGGTGATGGTCTGCTTGCCGGCATTGATCAGGTCGGCGTCTTCCTCGCCCTCGAACGGGAACGGGCCCATGCCGAGCATGCCGTTCTCGCTCTGCAGCACCACCTTCATGCCGTCCGGGATCAGGTTGGCGACCAGGGTCGGAATGCCGATGCCGAGGTTGACGTAGAAACCGTCCTGCAGCTCGCGCGCTGCGCGCGCCGCCATTTCTTCACGAGTCCAGGCCATTACTTGCTCTCCCGCGGGCGGGTGGTGCGACGTTCGATGTGCTTTTCGTAGCTCTTGCCGACGATGATGCGGTCGACAAAGATGCCCGGCGTGTGGATCTGGTCCGGGTCGAAACTGCCGACCTCGACGATCTCCTCGACCTCGACCACCGTCAGCTTGCCGGCGGTGGCGATCATCGGATTGAAGTTGCGCGCGGTCTTGCGGTAGATCAGGTTGCCCTCGGTGTCGGCCTTCCAGGCCTTGACCAGCGACACGTCGGCGACCAGGCCGGTTTCCATCACGTACCACTCGCCGTTGAACTCGCGCGTCTCCTTGCCTTCGGCGACCTTGGTGCCGTAGCCGGTGCGCGTGTAGAAGGCGGGGATGCCGGCGCCGCCGGCGCGGATGCGCTCGGCCAGCGTGCCCTGCGGGTTGAACTCGATGATGATCTCGCCGCTCATGAAGCGCGATTCCAGGATCTTGTTCTCGCCGACGTAGGACGCCAGCACCTTCTTGATCTGGTTGTTGGCCAGCACGTGCCACATGCCGTGGCCGTCGCAGCCGACATTGTTGCCGATCACCGTCAGATCCTTCACGCCGGAATCACGCAGCGCGTAGATCAGGTTCTCCGGGATGCCGCAAAGGCCGAAGCCGCCGGACATGATGGTCTGGCCATCCTTGAGGACGCCGGCGAGCGCGCTCGCGGCATCCGGGTAAATCTTGGATTTCACTGTTCAACCTCTCTCGCATGATCGAGGCCGCGGATCGGGACTCCTCCTCCGCGCCGCGACGACTGGAAGACATTTGGACCGTCAGAACACCCCGCAGGCCCAGCGCCTTCATTCTAACGGTATGGAATGATACTAGACAGGCGGGGCCTCGCCGCGACAAAAAAAGGGCGGCCGCGAGGCCGCCCCTTTCCATCTGCAAAGCCCTTGCCGGCGGGCCCGCGCCGCCTGCTCAACCGTAGGCGAAGAAGCCGCGGCCGCTCTTGCGGCCGAGGCGGCCGGCCGCGACCATCTCGCGCAGCAGCGGCGCCGGGCGGTACTTGGAGTCGCCGAAGCCGTCCTGCAGCACTTCCATGATCGCCAGCAGGGTGTCGAGGCCGATCAGGTCGGCCAGCGCCAGCGGGCCGATCGGGTGGCTGCAGCCCAGCTTCATGCCGGCGTCGATGTCTTCCGCGCTCGCCACGCCTTCCTGCAGCGTGAAGATCGCTTCGTTGATCATCGGACAGAGGATGCGGTTGACGGCGAAGCCGTAGGAATTGCGCACCGTGATCGGCGATTTGCCGATGCTCTTGGCGAACGCCGTGGCGGCTTCCTGCGTGGCCTCGCTGGTCTGCAGGCCGCTGATCACTTCCACCAGCGCCAGCACCGGCACCGGGTTGAAGAAGTGCAGGCCGACGAAGCGGCCCGGCTCCGACACCGACGCCGCCAGCTCGGTGATCGAGATCGACGAGGTGTTGGTGGCGATCACGGCGTCCTTGGCCACGACCTCATCGATCTGCTTGAGGATGCGCTTCTTGAGGTCCGGGTTCTCGGTCGCCGCCTCGATCACCAGGCCGCTGCCGGCCAGATCCGCGTAGGCCGTGGTCGGCTTGATGCGGGCGACGATCGCGTCGCGCTCGGCCGCGGTCATCTTGTCCTTCTTGACCAGGCGGTCGAGGCTGCCGGTGATGGCGCCGAGGCCGCGCTGCAGCGCGGCCTCGGAGACGTCGATCATGGTGATCTCGAGGCCGGCCTGCGCGCAGACCTGGGCGATGCCGCTGCCCATCGTGCCGGCGCCGATGACGCCGATTTTCTGGATGCTCATGCGAGTCGTGCCGTCCCGATCACAGGCGCTCGAAGATGACCGCGATGCCCTGGCCGCCGCCGATGCACATCGTCGCCAGGCCGTAGCGGCCGCCGACGCGGTGCAGCTCGTGGATGGCCTTGGTGGCGATGATCGCGCCGGTCGCGCCGACCGGGTGGCCGAGCGAGATGCCGGAACCGTTAACGTTGGTCTTGGCCGGATCGAAGCCCAGTTCCTTGCCGACCGCGCAGGCCTGCGCGGCGAAGGCTTCGTTGGACTCGATGACGTCGAGGTCGGCGACCTTCAGGCCGGCGCGCGCCAGCGCCTGCTTGGTGGCCGGCACCGGGCCGATGCCCATGATCGCCGGATCGACGCCGGCGTGGCCGTAGGACACCACGCGCGCCAGCGGCTTGAGGCCCAGCTTCTCGCCGGCCGCGGCTTCGACCAGCACCAGCGAGGCGGCGCCGTCGTTGAGGCTCGAGGCGTTGCCGGCGGTGACCTGGCCGTCCTTCTTGAACACGGCCTTCATGCCGGCGAGCTGCTCGACGGTGACGTCGCCACGGACGTTCTCGTCGGTGTCGAACGAGATCACGCCCTTACGCGTCTTGATCTCGACCGGCACGATCTGGCCCTTGAAGCGGCCCTCCTTGATTGCGTTGGCCGCGCGCTGCTGGCTCGAAACCGCCAGCGCGTCCATCTGCTCGCGCGAGATGCCGTAGCGTTCGGCGACGTTCTCGGCGGTGATGCCCATGTGCACGCGGTGGAACGGGTCGTGGAGGATGCCGTTCATGTAGTCGAGCATCTGCGCATCGCCCAGGCGCGCGCCCCAGCGGGCGGTCGGCATCAGGTACGGGCCGCGGCTCATCGATTCGACGCCGGCGCCGATCGCGACATCGGTGTCGCCGAGCTTGATGGCTTGCGTGGCCGAGACGATCGCCTGCAGCGCCGAACCGCAGAGGCGGTTGACGTTGAAGGCCGGCGTTTCCTGCGGGATGCCGGCTTCGATCGCGGCAACACGGCTGATGTAGGCATCGCGCGGCTCGGTGGGAATCACGTTGCCCATCACCACGTGGCCGATCTGCTCAGCCTTGAGGCCGGCGCGCTCGATCGAGGCCTTGACCGCGGTGGTCGCCAGCGTCGACATCGGCACATCCTTGAGGCTGCCGCCGAAACTGCCGATGGCCGTGCGGACCGCGCTGACTACCCAGACTTCACGTTGTGACATGTTGATTTCCTCAGTAAGCGAGTGAACGGGGCGCGGCCGTGCGACGGCCGCGCCCTGGTGCTGTTGCGATATGCCTTACATGTTGCGGCGGTATTCGCCGCCGACGTCGTACAGCGCGTGGCTGATCTGGCCGAGCGAGTTGTACTTCACCGCTTCCAGCAGCGATTCGAAGATGTTGCGGCGCTCGCGCGCGGTCTGCTGCAGATTCTTCAGGCTGTCGGCCTTGAGCGTGTTGCGCAGCTCGCGGTAGACGGCGACGTTGTCGATCTGCTGTGCCTTCTCCTCTTCCGTGGAGCGGATCAGCTCGATCGTCGTGGCGATCTCGCCGCCGTTCTTCGGCAGGAAGGTGTTGACGCCGATCAGCGGCAGCGAGCCGTCGTGCTTCTTGTGTTCGTAGTACAGCGACTCTTCCTGGATCTTGCCGCGCTGGTACATGGTGTCCATCGCGCCCAGCACGCCGCCGCGCTCGGAGATCGCCTCGAACTCCTTGTACACGGCTTCCTCGACCAGGTCGGTGAGCTGGTCGACCACGAAGCTGCCCTGCCAGGGGTTCTCGCAGTAGTTCAGACCCATCTCGCGGTTGATGATCAGCTGGATCGCCACCGCGCGACGCACCGATTCCTCGGTCGGCGTGGTGATCGCCTCATCGTAGGCGTTGGTATGCAGCGAGTTGCAGTTGTCGAACAGTGCGTACAGCGCCTGCAGCGTGGTACGGATGTCGTTGAACTGGATTTCCTGCGCGTGCAGCGAACGGCCAGAGGTCTGGATGTGGTACTTCAGCATCTGGCTGCGTTCGTTGCCGTTGTAGCGCTCGCGCATCGCGCGCGCCCAGATGCGGCGGGCGACACGGCCGATCACCGTGTACTCCGGGTCCATGCCGTTGGAGAAGAAGAACGACAGGTTCGGCGCGAAGTCGTCGATCTTCATGCCGCGCGCGAGGTAGTACTCGACGAAGGTGAAGCCGTTGGCCAGCGTGAAGGCGAGCTGGCTGATCGGGTTCGCACCGGCTTCGGCGATGTGATAGCCGGAGATCGACACCGAGTAGAAGTTGCGCACGCCGCGTTCGACGAAGCACTGCTGGATGTCGCCCATCATGCGCAGCGCGAACTCGGTCGAGAAGATGCAGGTGTTCTGCGCCTGGTCTTCCTTGAGGATGTCGGCCTGCACGGTGCCGCGCACCACCGACATCGTCTCGCGCTTGATCTTTTCGTAGGTGTCGGCGTCGACCAGCTGGTCGCCGGTCACGCCGAGCAGGCCCAGGCCCAGGCCGTTGTTGCCCTCCGGCAGCTCGCCGGAGTAGCTGGGGCGGGTGCGGCCTTCGAACAGCTTGGCGATGGTCTTCTCGGCCTGCGCCCAGCGCGCCGGATCGGCCTTCAGGTACTTCTCGACCTGCTGGTCGATCGCGGTGTTCATGAACATCGCCAGGATCATCGGTGCCGGGCCGTTGATCGTCATCGACACCGAGGTGGTCGGCAGGCAGAGGTCGAAGCCGGAATACAGCTTCTTCATGTCGTCCAGCGTCGCGATGTTGACACCGGAGTTGCCGATCTTGCCGTAGATGTCCGGACGCACCGCCGGATCTTCGCCGTACAGCGTCACCGAGTCGAACGCGGTCGACAGGCGCGTCGGCGCGTCCGGACGGCTCAGGTAGTGGAAGCGGCGGTTGGTGCGCTCCGGCGTGCCTTCACCGGCGAACATGCGGATCGGGTCTTCGCCGACGCGGCGGTACGGGTAGATGCCGGCCGTATACGGGTAGCCGCCCGGCAGGTTTTCCTTGAGCAGGAAGCGCAGCAGCTCGCCCCAGGATTCGTACTTGGGCGCGGCGACCTTCGGAATCTGCGAGCGGCTCAGCGATTCGCTGTAGTTGTCGCCGGACACCGGCTTGCCGCGCACGTAGTAGGTGTATTGCGGTTCGGTAACGCCCTTGAGGCGCTCCGGCCATTCGCGCAGCAGGTTGATCGAGTCGGCGGTCAGCCCCTTGATCGCTTCGTTGTAGCGGCTGCGCAGCACCAGCAGGCTCTTGTCGCCGCCCTGCGTGAGGTCTTCGCCGGCATAGACGTCGAGCGGCTTCGGCAGCTTGGCGTCTTCGAGTTCCTTGAGCGCCTCCCACAGCGACTGCGCGCGGTTGGCGATGTCGTCCTGCTGCTCGCAGGCCTTGTTGATGGCGCGGCCCGACTCGGCGATCTCGGCCAGGTAACGCGTACGGTTGCCCGGGATCAGGACGGTGGCGCGCGGTTCCTTGATGGTGGTGTCGAGATTCGGCGTCCACTTCTCGGCCGGCAGGTTCAGCCTCTCGCGCAGCAGGCGGCAGACGTTGGTGAACATCCAGGTCACGCCCGGATCGTTGAACTGGCTGGCGATGGTCGGGTAGACCGGGACGTCCTCGTCCTTGAGCTCGAACTTCACGCGGTTGCGCTTCCACTGCTTGCGCACATCGCGCAGCGCGTCTTCGGCGCCGCGGCGGTCGAACTTGTTGAGCACGATGACTTCGGCGAAGTCGATCATATCGATCTTTTCCAGCTGGCTGGCGGCGCCGTACTCGCTGGTCATCACGTACATCGGGAAGTCGACGAGGTCGACGATTTCCGAATCGCTCTGGCCGATACCCGCGGTTTCGACGATGACGAGGTCGTAGTTGAGGCTGCGCAGGAAGGAGATGCCGTCCTTGAGCACCGAGTTGGTCGCGGCATGCTGGCGGCGCGTTGCCATCGAGCGCATGAAGGTGCGCGGGTTGCGCAGCGAGTTCATGCGGATGCGGTCGCCCAGCAGCGCGCCACCGGAGCGGCGGCGCGTCGGATCGACCGCCAGCACGGCAATGCGCATCTGCGGGAAGGCCTGCAGGAAGCGCAGCAGCAGTTCGTCCACCACCGAGGACTTGCCGGCGCCGCCGGTGCCGGTGAAGCCGATGACCGGCGTCTTGGCGCCCGCCAGCTGCCATTCCTTGCGCAGCTTGACCAGCTCGGCTTCCGAGAACACGTCGTCTTCCAGCGCCGACAGCCAGCGGCCGACGCTGATTTCGTCGTCGATCGACGCCGGCGCCGGCTTGGCGCTGTTCTGGCGGTGCGATTCGGCGCGCTTGATCAGGTCCTCGATCATGCCCACCAGGCCGAGCTTGCTGCCGTCGTTCGGATGGTAGATGCGCTCGACGCCCTGCTCGTGCAGCACGGCGATTTCTTCCGGCGTGATGGTGCCGCCGCCGCCGCCGAACACGCGGATGTGGCTGGCGCCGCGCTCGGCGAGCGTGTCGACCATGTACTTGAAGAACTCGTTGTGGCCGCCCTGGTAGCTCGACAGCGCGATGGCGTCGGCATCTTCCTGCAGCGCGGCGCGGACCACGTCCTCGACCGAGCGGTTGTGGCCCAGGTGGATGACTTCGGCGCCCTGCGCCTGGATCAGGCGGCGCATCACGTTGATCGCGGCGTCATGGCCATCGAACAGCGAGGCGGCGGTGACAAAGCGCAGCGGCGAGGCGTCGGCTTGCGGCTTGGGATCGATTACGGCGGACATGAGGCCTCTCACTTCAGGTTGAAGAAACCTGCGGACGTTATAGCGGACGGCGCCCGGAAGCGATGACCAAAAGCGCCGCCGCAGGTGGCAGAATTTGCATCCGTCCGTCCTTAGCGAGAAAGCATGCCGAAGTCTGCGCCGTCGCCCGGCACCATCTCGGTCGCGTTCGTCAACGAGGCAGTCGCCTCGCTGGCGCGCAAGGGGGTGGATGCGGAGCCGATGCTCCGCGGCGCGCGGATCGCGGTCAAGACCTTGGCGAACAGCGAATCGCGCGTCAGTGCCGAGGCTTTCGGCCGCTTCTGGCTGGCGGTCGCGGCGGCGCTCGACGACGAGTTCTTCGGCCTGGATGCGCGGCCGATGCGGGTCGGCAGCTTCGCCACGCTGTGCCAGCTGATGCTGCACACGCGCAACCTGCGCCAGGCCCTGCGTCGTGCCGCGCGCTTCATCAACCTGCTGATCGACGACACCCGCGTCGAGATCGACGTCGCCGGCGGCGAGGCGGCGATCCGTTTTGTCGAAAAGCGGACTATTGACTCAAAAGGCAAGGTTTTCGCACACGAAACCCTGTTCGTGATGCTGCACGGGCTGGTCTGCTGGCTGGTCGGCCGGCGCGTCGTCATCAGTGCCGCCGAGCTGGCCTATCCGCAGCCGGCCTGGCACCGCGAGTATTTGCAGATCATCGGCGAGCATCTGGCTTTCGACCGGCAAGTGACCCGATTCGCCTTCGATCCGCTCGATCTGCGGCTGCCGATCGTGCAGACCGAGCAGACCGCCAAGGCATTTCTGCAGAACGCCCCGCAGAGCTTCGTCCTCAAGTACAAGAACCCGCACAGCGCCAGTGCGCGCGTGCGCCGGCGTCTGCGGCAGCTGGAGCCGGAGCAGTGGCCGACCTTCGAGACACTGGCGCGCGAACTGCACCTGAGTCCGACCACGCTGCGTCGCCAGCTGGAGCGCGACGGCTCCTCGTACCGCGCCGAGAAGAACTCGCGGCGGCGCGAGCTGGCCCTGCAGTACCTGGCCGATCCGCAGCGCAGCGTGCTCGATGTGGCGCATGCGCTGGGTTTCGCCGAGCCCTCCGCCTTCCACCGCGCCTTCCGGCAGTGGACCGGCGGCAGCCCGGGCGACTTCCGGCCGCGGCGGGTGGCGGAAACCGTCTGAAGCGTGGAATCAGCCCTTGTGCAGGGCCGCGTAGTAGAAGCCGTCGTGCGCGCCGCCCGGTGCGAGCCGACGGCCCAGGGCAGTGGCCTCGCCCCAGTCGGCCGCGATCGCCTGCACCTGCGCATCCTCGTGCAGCCGCTGGAAGCGCTTGACCACCTCGTCGCCCTCGGCCGATAGCGTCGAGCAGGTTGCATAGACCAGGCGGCCGCCGGGCTTGAGCATCGTCCAGCAGGCCTCGAGCAGGCGCAGCTGCGTGGCCTGCAGCGCGGCGATGTCGGTGTCGCGGCGCAGCCATTTGATATCCGGGTGGCGGCGGATCACGCCGGTGGCGGAACAGGGCGCGTCGAGCAGGATGCGGTCGAACGGCCAGCGGTCCCACCAGCGGGCCGGCTCGCCGGCGTCGCCGGCGACCAGCCGGGCCTCGAGCTTGAGGCGGCGCAGGTTCTCGTCGACGCGGATCAAGCGCTGTGGATCGCTGTCGACGGCAATCACCTCGACGTCGGCCTGCTCGAGCAGGTGCGCGGTCTTGCCGCCGGGCGCGGCGCAGGCGTCGAGCACGCGCTGGCCGTCCTGCACCTGCAGCAGTCCGGCGGCGATCTGTGCGGAGGCGTCCTGCACCGATACCTGGCCGGTGGTGAAGCCGGGAATCTTCTCGACCGGCCGCGGCTCGGCCAGCATCACCGCGTCCGGCACGCCCGCCACCGCCTCCGCGGCGATCTGCATCTCGCCCAGGCGCTTGAGGTATTCGTCGCGCGACAGGCGCCGGCGGTTGACGCGCAGCGTCAGCGGGCCCTGTGCATTGTTGGCGGCCAGCAGGGCTTCCCACTGCGCCGGCCAGTCGGCCTGCAGCTGCTGGAGCAGCCAGGCCGGATGCGAGTAACGCAGGGCTGGTTCGGCCGGCAGACGTGCTTCGAGCGCGGCGTGCTCGCGCTGGTAGCGGCGCAGCACGGCATTGACCAGGCCGCTGGCCTGCGGACGGCGCAGGTATTCGGTGGCGGCGACAGTTTCGTTGATGGCCGCGTGGGCCGGCGTTTCCAGATTGCGCAGCTGGTAGAGGCCGACCAGCAGCAGGGTCTGCGTCTCGTCGTCCGCGGGCAGCGGTTTTTCGACCATCTGCGCGACCAGCCATTGCAGCAGGCTCAGCTCGCGCAGCACGCCGTAAGCGAGCAGCCGTGCCATCGCGGCATCGGCGGGGACACGGTAGCGGGAGGCCGGCTGCAGCGCGTCGTCGAGGCTGGCGCCCCGCAACACGCGGCTGATCGTGCGCGCGGCCGCAGCGCGGACGTTGAGGCTGCGGGTACTGCTGCTGCGGGGCGACGGAGGCTGCACGAGTCACCGGCCGGGGCGGCCATGCGAAAAAGGCCGCACATCATAGTCGCGCCGGCGTCGCGTCGCCGGCACGCCAGAACCGGTGTAGTCGTAAAACAAGCGCTTCTGTCAGCGGCGTGGCTGATCCTGGTCGACCAGTTGCTCGAAACGCTGGCGGTAAAGCTCCGCGCAATGGCTGGCGTACCGACGCAGCAACTGCATCGTCAGCCACAGGCAGCCGGCGAGCAGGGCATTGCCGGCGAGGATCGCCAGGCTTTGTTGGGCGCCGGCCAGGACCGGCGTCAGCGACAGCGGCCACGGCAGCAAGGCCCAGGCGCAGGTGCCGATCAGGCTGGCCTGAGA
>CBINNP010000118.1:0-10642 GCA_966252075.1 uncultured Solimonas sp. | reverse complement strand
TGGTGGTGATGAGTGGAATCGAACCACCGACCTCAGCATTATGAGTGCCGCGCTCTAACCGTCTGAGCTACATCACCACGGTGGGCCGCGAATTGTAGGGAAAAGGTCTGCAGGCGTCGAGGCTTTTTGTTGATCGGTGCAGGCACGTGGACATCACCTCGGTGCCGGACGTCATGCCGATGAAGCCCCCGCGGCGACGGGGGCTTCATCGGGCTGCTCTTAGACGTTGAAGCGGAAGTGCATCACGTCGCCTTCGTGGACGATGTATTCCTTGCCTTCCAGGCGCCATTTGCCGGCCTCCTTGGCTCCGGCTTCGCCCTTGAACTTGATGTAGTCGTCGTAACCGATCACTTCGGCACGGATGAAGCCCTTCTCGAAGTCGGTGTGGATGACGGCGGCAGCCTGCGGCGCGGTGGCGCCGACCTTGACGGTCCAGGCGCGGACTTCCTGCACGCCGGCGGTGAAGTAGGTCTGCAGGCCGAGCAGCGCGTAGGCGCCGCGGATCACGCGATTGAGGCCGGGCTCGGCGAGGCCGAGGTCCTTGAGGAATTCGACCTTGTCGGTTTCATCGAGCAGGGCGATCTCGGCTTCGATCGCCGCGCAGACGGCGACCACCTGCGAACCTTCCTTGGCGGCGTAGTCCTGCACTTGCTTGAGATACGCGTTGCCGTTCTTCAGGCCGTCCTCGTCGACGTTGGCGATGTACAGCGCCGGCTTGGCGGTGATCAGATTCAGATCGCGCAGCATCAGCCTTTCTTCCGGCTCCAGCGGCAGCGAACGTGCCGGGTTGCCGCCGTCCAGATGCGCCTGCATGCGCTTGAGCACTTCGTACTTGGCCAGCGCGTCCTTGTTGCCGGACTTGGCGGTCTTGGCCAGGCGCTCGGCGGATTTAGTGACGCTGTCGAGATCGGCCAGCGCGAGTTCGGTGTGGATGATCTCGATGTCGCGGATCGGATCCGGGCCGCCGGCGACGTGGATGACATCGGGATCGTCGAAGCAGCGCGTGACATGCGCGATCGCATCGGTCTCGCGGATATGGCCGAGGAACTGATTGCCCAGGCCTTCTCCCTGCGAGGCGCCGGCGACCAGGCCGGCGATGTCGACGAACTCGACCGCTGCCGGCACAACCTTCTGCGGCTTGACGATCTCGGATAGCGCTTCGAGCCGCAGGTCCGGCACGGCGACGACGCCGACATTGGGATCGATCGTGCAGAACGGATAGTTCTCGGCGGCGATCTGCGCCTTGGTCAGCGCGTTGAAGAGAGTGGACTTGCCGACGTTCGGCAGGCCGACGATGCCGCATTGAATGCCCATGTTCGCGTCCTTACTTCGTCTTGCCGTCGCTGGGCGACGGCGGAGTGTGCAATTGCATCAGCGCGCGGTCCCAGCCGCGCGTCAGCCAGGTTTCGGCGGCGCTGGCGGCGGCGTCGAGGCCAGCCAGAATCGCCTGCTCGTCGTCACGGCCGGGGCGGCCGAGGACGTAATTGAGTACCAGATTCTTGTCGCCCGGGTGGCCGATGCCGACGCGCAGTCGCAGGTAATCGGCACCCAGCACCTTATGGATATCGCGCAGGCCGTTGTGACCGCCATGGCCGCCGCCGGCTTTCAGGCGCATCGTGCCGGCCGGCAGATCCAGTTCGTCGTGCGCGACCAGAATCGCGCCCGGCGTCAGCTTGTAGAACTGCGCCAGCGCCTGCACCGCCTGGCCGCTGCGATTCATGAACGTCGACGGCTTGAGCAGCAGTACGTCGTGACCGCCCAGCTTGATGCGGGCGAGCTCGCCGTGAAATTTCGATTCGACACGGAACGGTACGCGAGCCGCATCGGCGAGCCGCTCGACAAACCAGAAGCCGGCATTGTGGCGCGTGCGCGCGTAGTCCGGTCCCGGATTGCCCAGGCCGATGATCGCGCGTAGTTCTGAATTCGCCATAAAGCGGTCCACTCAAACAAAAAACCGCTCGCCGGGTAAGGGCGAGCGGTTGATGAGTCCCGTCAGGCCGCGGCGCAATGCGCCGCGTGCGGATCGGGGCTTTACTTCTTCTTCTCGTCCTTCTTGGCGGCAGCCGGCGCTTCGGCGCCTTCCGCAGCAGCCGGCACTTCTTCCTCGACCGCGGCGCGCGGCAGATGGATCGACGCCACCGACTGGTCGTTGCCGTGCTTGAGCTGTACCAGCGCGACGCCTTCCGGCAGCTTCAGCTGCGAGAGGTGCACCGACTCGTTGACGTTGAGCTGCGACAGGTCAACCTCGATGAATTCCGGCAGGTCCTTCGGCAGGCACTCGACTTCGACCTGGTTGAGCTGATGCTCGACAATGCCGTTGCCCGGCTTCACGCCCGGTGCGATGTCGGCGCCGACGAAGTGCAGCGGCACATGCATCTTCAGTAGCTGATCGGCCAGCACGCGCTGGAAGTCGACGTGGATCGCCAGGCCGGTGACCGGGTGGCGCTGCAGGTCCTTGAGCACGACCTGCTGGGTCTGGCTGCCCAGGGTCAGCGTCAGCAGGTGCGAGTAGAACGCCTCGACCTTGAGGTGCTTGAACATCTCGTTGGCCGAAACGGCGACGGCGGTCGGTGCATCCTTGCCGCCATAGATGATGGCCGGGACCTTGCCTTCGCGACGCAGGCGGCGGCTCGCACCCTTGCCCTGATCAGCGCGCGATTCCGCGGCTACGACAAAATTTTCTTTCATGGGAGAACTCCGAAAATGCAAAAGGCTGCCACCCGCGACCAGGCGGCAGGGGCGCGGATTGTACAGAAAAGAAGGGTTGATGCCGAGCGGCGATCCGCCCGAGGGCGGATCACGCGGGCAGCCGGGCAGCCGGGCGGACGCGCGCCGGCGCGAATCAGTCGACGTAGAGCGAGCTGACCGATTCTTCGGCGGAGATGCGGCGGATCGTCTCGGCCAGCAGGCCGGCGATCGACAGCTGGCGGACCTTGGGGCAGGCGCGCGCCGCGGCGGACAGCGGAATGGTGTCGGTGACGACCATCTCGTCCAGCTCGGAATTGCTGATGTTGGTAATCGCCGGGCCCGACAGCACCGCATGGGTCACATAGGCGACGACCTTGATCGCGCCTTCTTCCTTGAGCGCGGCGGCAGCCTTGCACAGCGTGCCGGCGGTGTCGACGAGATCGTCGACCAGCACGCAGGTCTTGCCGCTGACGTCGCCGATGATGTTCATCACCCGCGATTCGTTCGGCTTCGGGCGGCGCTTGTCGATGATCGCGAGTTCGGCGTCGTCGAGGCGCTTGGCCACCGCGCGGGCGCGGACCACGCCACCCACGTCGGGGGCGACGACGATCAGGTTCTCGTACTTCTGACGCCAGATCTCGCCCAGCAGCACCGGGCTGGCATAGACGTTGTCGACCGGGATGTCGAAGAAGCCCTGGATCTGGTCGGCGTGCAGATCGACCGTCAGCACGCGGTCGGCGCCGCACTCGCCGATCATGTCGGCGACCACCTTGGCCGAGATCGGCACGCGCGCGCTGCGCGGTCGGCGATCCTGGCGGGCATAGCCGAAGTAGGGGATGACGGCGGTGACGCGGCCGGCGGAACTGCGCTTGAGCGCGTCCAGCATCAGCAGCAGTTCCATCACGTTATCGTTGGTCGGCGCGCAGGTGGGCTGCACGACGAAGACGTCCTTGCCGCGGACGTTCTCCAGGATCTCGATCTGTACTTCGCCGTCCGAGAACTGCGCGACCATGGCCTGGCCCAGCGAAGTCTTCAGATAGCCCGCGATATCCTGAGACAGCTTCGGATTCGCGTTGCCGGAGAACAGCATCAGCTTGGAGTCGGCCATGCGGGTGCCTGCGGTCTACCTTGCTTTGGTGTTGCGGTCACGGTCCGGGCTGGACCGTCTTGCGTGAAACCTGCGCCGGGAACGGCGTTCAGGGCTTGTAGCCGGATGTCTGCACGAACGATTTGGCTGGGGCGGATGGATTCGAACCACCGATTGGCAGGATCAAAACCTGCTGCCTTACCACTTGGCGACGCCCCAAGACTGTCAAATCGACGTGACGCCAGCCGTCCGTCCTTCAAGCGGCGCGCATTATATCGGATGCGTGGCGAGGATCGGGCAGGCTTGCGGCAAATTTAGGAGCGTGCCACCGCATCCAGCAGCGGCGAGCGGTTGCAGCCGCGCGCAACGATCTGGTTCCACGCCGCCGGTGCCCGCTCTGCGACCGCGCTGGCCGCCGCGCGATCGGCAAACGCCGCGAACACCGAGGCGCCGGTGCCCGACATCCGCGCCGCCGGCGCGTGCTGTCGCAGCCAGGCCAGGGCTTCACCGACCTGCGGATAGCGGGCCACCGTGACCGCCTCGCAGTCATTGCCGACGTGGCCGGCGCGGAAATCATCGAGGGTGACCGGCGCGTGATCGCGGCGCAGCTCCGGCGCGCTGAAGATCTCTGCGGTCGGCACCGTCACCGGCGGCGTCAGGATCAGATACCAGGGTTCGTCGATCTGCACCGGGCGCAGGCGTTCGCCGATGCCCTCGGCCCAGGCCGCCAGTCCGCGCACGAACACCGGCACGTCGGCGCCGAGCCGCAGGCCGATCTGCGCGACCTCGTCGGTTGGAAAGCCGAGGTTCCACAGGCGGTTGAGTGCCACCAGCGTGGTCGCCGCGTTGCTGGAGCCGCCGCCGAGTCCGGCGCCGGTCGGCAGCCTTTTCTCGACGTGAATGTCGATGCCCAGGTTGGCGCCGGAGGCCTGCTGGATCGCGCGCGCGGCGCGGAGCACCAGATCGTCCTCGGCGGCCACGTCGAAGGGGCCACCGCTGCGCTGGATCTGGCTGTCGCCGCGCGGCCGGAAGAACAGGCTGTCGCCAAAATCGACGAACTGGAACAGGGTCTGCAGCTCGTGGTAGCCGTCGTCGCGGCGACCGGTGACATGCAGGAACAGATTCAGCTTGGCCGGTGCCGGCCAGGGGAATTCGGCCGTGAACGGGCCTTGGGTGATCGCGTGCATCGCCTGCATGTACTCAAAGGGAAGCGCCGGCCTGGTCGAGCCGTCGCTTCTGCGGATTCGGGGTGCGGCTTAGGACTTGGGGCTTTCTGCAGCCGCAGCGGGCGGGAGACCGTCCCAGCGATCGACGATCAGCTTCAGCGTGATCCGGTCGTTGGCGGCCTCGATGCGGCGCGGCAAGGCAAACCCCTGCGCATCTTGATATTCGAGATAGAGGAAAGTCCAGCCATCCTGTTCGAGCCGTGCCAGCCGGCCATCCTCATCGAAGCGCGTGCGCGCCGGCGCGCCCGGCGCCGGCAGCCCCAGGGCCCACCAGCGCAGGCCGCGGATCGGCACCGTCCAGCCGGCGCGCGCATAGAGCCAGGCTTCCGGGTCGTCGGTGACGTCGATGCCGTCCTTGCTGCGGATCTCGACCTCACGGTCGTTGCCGTGGATCGCCAGCGCGCCGGCGCCGAAAGGACCGGCGAGGCGCACGTCGAAGCGGCCGTCGGCCTCCTGCTTCCAGCGCAGATCGGCCTTGACACCGCCGCCGCCGGCAGCGCGGCCCTGCAGGCTGAACGTCTGGATCGTCGCCAGCAGCTGGCGATGGCGCTGCCAGGCCGCGCCGCCGTCCTCGCGCTGGGTCGGCGGTGCGACGGTGGCGCAGGCGCCGAGCAGCAGCAGGCCCAGCGCAGCCAGCAGGCCGCGCGCGGTCGCCGGACTCATTTATTGAGCCGCTGCACCGTCTCGAGCAGGACCGGGTGCTTGGGGCTGTCGCGCAGCGCCTGCTCCCATACCGTGCGCGCTTCGTCACGGCGCCCCAGCGTCCACAGCACCTCGCCGAGGTGGGCAGCGACTTCCGGATCGGGAAAATCGGCAAAGGCCTTCTGCAGCAGTTCACTGGCGGTCTGCGCATTGCCGCGCTTGAACTCGACCCAGCCCATGCTGTCGATGATCGCCGCGTCGTCCGGGTCCAGTTCCAGGGCGCGGCCGACCAGCTGGTGGGCCTCGTCGAGGCGCTTGGTGTGCACGGCCAGCATGTAGCCGAGCGCGTTCAGCGAGCGGGTGTCGTCCGGATCGCTCGCCAGCACCGCACGCAGATCCTTCTCGGCGTCGGCGATCTTGGCGGTGCGCTCGAACACCAGCGAGCGGCTGTACAGCAGATCCTGGTTGTCGGGCTCATCGATGAGGGCGCCGTTGAGCAGCTTCAGCGACTCGTCGAAGCGGCCCAGGTTCATCAGCAGCTCGGATTCGGCCAGCACGAAGCGCGATGCGAACTGCGGATAGTTGTCGCGCAGTTCCCGCAGTTCGCCGAGTGCTTCCTCGGTGCGGCCCATCTGCGCCAGCACCGCGGCCTGGCGGATGGCGGCGTCGAGGCCGCGCGCGCCGCGGGTGACGCGGTTGTAGTAGAGCAGGGCGTCCTCATAGCGGCCGCTGGCCTCGGCAAGGCGGCCGAGCTGGAACGCCGCATCCTCGCTGCGCTCGCCGTCGAGCAGCGGTTTCAGCCATTTCTCGGCGCTGCTGACATCGCGGTCGTTGGCGGCCATCACACCGAGCGCGAACATCGCGTCCGGCTGGTTCGGCGTGCGCGCCAGCACCTTGTCCAGCTGCGCGCGCGCGGCGTCGCGCTGCCGGGATTCGAGCAGCAGCTTGGCGAAGGCCAGGCGCAGCTCATCGGCCTGCGGATCCTTCTTGACCACGGTCTCGATCAGCGTCTGCGCCTCGTCGTAGCGATCCAGCTTGACCAGCACGCCGACGCGCAGCAGCTTCTCGTCGCGGCTCTTGGGGGCCAGCTCGACCGCCTTGCGCGAGGCCTGATCGGCCAGTTCGGCCTTGTTGAAGCGCAGCGCGACGATCGCCACCGCGTGCGCGCCGCCGGCGCTCTTGGGGTACTTCGCCGCCAGCCGCTGCACTGCAGCCAGTGCGGCATCGGCCTGCTCCGGCGCCGTTTGGCTGAGCACCGAGGCAACGATCGGGAAGGCGTCGTCGACGCCGCCCGCATGGCCCTGGACGATCGCATCTAGCTGCTGGTTGACGATCTCGAGGTCGTCATGGGCGAGCGCGATGCGCGCGATCACCTCGCGCGCGTCCATCGAACTGGGTTCCAGCTGCAGCCAGCGCTGCGCGCCTTGCAGCGCCAGGGCCTCGTCGCGAGCCGATATCGCCAGCATGGTGGCGCGTTGCGCCAGCGCTGCGTCGTCGACCGTCTCCAGCGCTGCCAGGAACTCGCGGGCGGCGACGCCCGGCTCCTTGCGGCCGGCCGCCATCTCGCCCGCCATCAGGTGAAACTGCGCGGCGACCTCGGCATCGCTGCGTTCGGCCGGCTCCGCCGGGTCGGCAGCGCAGGCGGCGCCCGCCTGCAGCAGCAGGCCGAGGAAAATGCCGGGAAGGATGCCGGTGAGGACTGATGAGGCGCGCATGGGACTCCGAGGTCGCCGAAGCGAGGAATATTCAAGACAGACATTATCGCGTCCGGCAGGTTCCGGGCGAGCTGGCATGAATGCTGCGATCCGGCCGCTGACGTAAAATACCGACGTTTTCGTCGCGGATAGCCAATGACCCTCGTCACGCTCGGTCTGAGCCATCATCGCGCGCCTGTCGAGGCGCGTGAGCGGCTTTCGTTCACCGAGCCGGACCTGCCGGCGGCGGTGACGCGGCTGCGCGCGCTGCCCGACGTCAACGAAGCCGCCATCCTGTCCACCTGCAACCGCACCGAAATCATGGCGGTGACGACGCTGGGGGCGGAGGAGCGGCTGCTGGAGTGGTGGCGCCGCGAGCGGCAAGCCCCTGAAGGCTATATCGAAAAGTTCGCTTACTCGCATCGCGACCTGGGCAGCGTCACGCACAGCCTGCGGGTGGCGGCCGGCCTGGACTCGATGATCGTCGGCGAGCCGCAGATTCTCGGCCAGATGAAACAGTCGTTCGCGGTGGCCAGCGAGGTGCGCAGCCTGGGACCTGTGCTGTCGCGGCTGTTCCAGCATTCGTTCTCGGTGGCCAAGCTGGTCCGCTCGCAGACCCAGGTCGGCGCGCATCCGGTATCGGTCGCCTACGCGGCGCTGCAACTGGCGCGGCGCATCTTCACCGATCTGCACGGCCAGACCGCGGTGCTGATCGGTGCCGGCGAGATGATCCAGCTGGTGGCGCGCCATCTGCATCAGCACGGCGTCGGCCGCATCGTCGTTGCCAACCGCTCGCTGGACCGCGCCGATCGTCTCGCCCGCGAAGTGCATGGCTACGCGATCAGCCTGACCGATCTGCCGAACTATCTGGGCGACGCCGACCTGATCATCTCGTCGACCGCTGCCCGCGGCCTGGTGCTGGAGCGCGAGGCGATGGAGCGCGCGATCCGCACGCGCCGGCGCAAGCCGGTGTTCATGATCGATCTCGCGGTGCCGCGCGACATCGATCCCAAAATCGCCCAGCTCGAAGACATCTACCTGTACACGATCGACGACCTGCGCGCCGTCATCACCGAGAACCTCAAGCTGCGCGAGGAAGCGGCGCGACAGGCCGAGGTGCTGATCGAGACGCAGGCGCAGGAGTTCGCACGCTGGCTGGAGAGCCGCGACGCAGGCAGCACCATCCAGCAGCTGCGTGCCCGCGCGCGCCACAGTCGCGACGAGGTGCTGGAGAAGGCGCGACGCAAGCTGGCCGCCGGCGAGCCGGTCGAGGACGTGCTCGGCTTCGTCGCCGACACCCTCAGCAACAAGATCCTGCATGCGCCGTCGCAGACACTGCGCCGCGCCGACGCGGTCGAGCAGGCACTGTTGCTCAGCGCCACGCGTAAACTCTTCGACCTGCCCGAAGAGCCTTAGCGGTCTTCCGCGGGTCCTGCGCGGGGCGCCTGCCGCTGCGCCATTTCTCTCTTTTGTTTCGGTTCTTCCCAAGATGAAACCCAGCCTGCTCGCCAAACTCGAACAGATGGCCGAACGCCGCGACGAAGTCGCGCGCGAACTCGGCGACGCGAGCGTGATCGCCGATACCGACAAGTTCCGCCGGCTGTCCCAGGAATATGCGCAGCTGGGGCCGTTGGCCGAGGCTTTCGGCGCCTATCAGGCGGCGGTGCGGACGCTTGCCGACCTGCAGCAGATGCAGTCGGACAGCGACGCGGAGTTGCGGGCGATGGCCGATGCCGAATGGCCGGACGCCAAGGCGCGCATCGAGGCACTGGAGGGCGAGTTGCAGGCGTATCTGGTGCCCAAGGATCCGCTCGACAATAACAACGTGTTTCTCGAAATCCGCGCCGGCACCGGCGGCGACGAGGCGGCGATCTTCGCCGGCGATCTCTTTCGCATGTACTCCAAGTACGCCGAACAGCGCGGCTGGCAGGTCGAGGTGCTGTCGCTCAGCGAGGGCGAGCACGGCGGGTTCAAGGAAATCATCTCGCGCGTGATCGGCTTCGGCGCGTACTCGCAGCTCAAGTACGAGTCCGGTGCGCACCGCGTGCAGCGTGTGCCGGAGACCGAGGCGCAGGGGCGCATTCACACCTCGGCGGCCACTGTCGCGGTGCTGGCGGAAGTCGAGGAATCGCAGACCACCATCAATCCGGCCGATCTGAAGTTCGACACCTTCCGCTCCAGCGGCGCCGGCGGCCAGCACGTCAACAAGACCGAATCGGCGATCCGCGTCACCCACGTGCCGAGCGGTGTCGTCGTCGAGTGCCAGGAAGAACGCTCGCAGCACAAGAACCGCGCCAAGGCGCTGGCGCTGCTGCAGGCGCGCCTGTCGGACGCCGAGCGCGAGAAGAACGCCAGCAGCCGCGCCGCCGAGCGCAAGAAGCTGGTTGGCTCCGGCGACCGCTCCGAACGCATCCGCACCTACAACTTCCCGCAGGGGCGAATCACCGATCACCGCATCAACCTGACGCTGTATCAGCTGGAGCGCATCGTCGCCGGCGATCTAGATCCGGTGATCCGGCCCCTGCTCGCCGAGGCGCAGGCCGAGGCGCTGGCCGAGCTGGGCGAGGCGTGAACATCGCCCAGGCCCTGCGCGACGCGCAGTCGCGTCTCGCGGCGCACAGCGACAGCGCGCGGCTCGACGCCGAACTGCTGCTCGGCGCGCAACTGGGCTGGAACCGCGCGCAGCTGTTCGCGCGCGGCGATGCGGCTTTGTCGGAGCACGATGCAGCGATTTTCGAAGCAAAGCTGCAGCGGCGCATGGCCGGCGAGCCGGTGGCCTACCTGACTGGCCGCCAGGGTTTCTGGTCGCTCGATCTGCAGGTCAGCGCCGCGGTGCTGGTGCCGCGTCCGGAGACTGAGCTGCTGGTCGAATGGGCGCTGGAGCTGCTGATGCCGATGCATGCGCCGCGCGTCGCCGATCTGGGTACCGGCAGCGGCGCGCTGGCGCTGGCGCTGCAGGCGTCGAAGGCCGATGCGCGAGTGATCGCCAGCGATGTCTCGGCAGCCGCCCTGGGCGTCGCTCGTGCCAATGCGGCGCGCCTGCGTCTGCCGGTCGAGTTTCGCGAGGGCTCGTGGTGGCGGGTCTGTACGGCCGATGAGCGCTTCGATCTGGTGGTGTCCAATCCCCCGTATATCGCGCGCGACGACACCCATCTGCCGGCGCTGCGGCACGAGCCGCTGCTGGCGCTCAGCGACGGCGCCGACGGCCTGCAGGCGCTGCGCGAGATCGTCAGCGCTGCGCCGGCGCACCTGCGGCACGGCGGCTGGCTGCTGGTCGAGCACGGCTGGCAGCAGGGCGAGGCGGT
>CBINNP010000117.1:0-10651 GCA_966252075.1 uncultured Solimonas sp. | reverse complement strand
GGTTCATGCGGCCGGCCTCGTCGGCGAACACGCGGTAGCCCAGCAGGCGCTCGAGCAGCTTCTGTGCACTGGCCTCGCCGTCCTGCGGCTGCACGCCGACCAGCACCAGCAGGCCCGGCCCGATCGCGCCGACGCGACGGCCGTCGACTTGCACCGCCGCCTCGCTGACTCTCTGCAGCAATCCGATCATCTGTGCGCTTTGGCCGTCATCGGCGTGGAAGAGGCCCCTATCCTGCCACCGCCGCGTCGCGCAGGCCTGCCGCTACAATCGCCGCCCATGAAATTCTGGGCCTTTCTCGGACTGCGCGGACTCGGCAAGCTGCCGCTTGCGGTGCTGCATGCCCTGGCCGCGTTCGGCGGCATGGTGCTGTGGTGTCTGCCCAACTCGCCGCGGCACTGGACGTTCTGGCACCTGCGCCGCTGCCTGCCGGAGCTCGACGCGCCGACGCGGCGTCGCATCGCCCGGCAGAGCCTGGGCCATATGCTCAAGGCGATCATCGAAGCCCCGGCGTTCTGGTTCGGTCCGCGCGCCCGGCTCGATCGCTGGCTGGACGACGCGGCGGCGCAGGCGCAGTTGCAGGCGTTGCGCGCGCAGGACAAGGGCGTGATCTGGCTGTGCCCGCACCTGGGGGCCTGGGAGCTGGCCGGCCTGTTCTGCTCCGCGCAGGGGCCGATGACCTCGCTGTACAAGCCGCAGAAAGGCGTTGTCGATGCCTTGATGCATCAGGGACGCAGGCGTCTGGGCGCCGACCTGGTGCCGACCACCGGTGCCGGCGTCAAAAGCCTGCTGACGGCGCTCAGGCGCAAGGAGATGATCGGCATCCTGCCGGATCACGATCCGCCGCCGGGTTCCGGCGTGTTCGCGCCGCTGTTCGGCATCCAGGCACACAGCACGGAGCTGGTCAGCAAGCTGGCCGCGCGCAGCGGCGCGCCGGTGTGGTTCTGCATCGCCGAGCGCCTGCCGCGAGGGCGTGGCTACCGCATCCACCTGCTGCCGGCACCGGAGGGCATCGCCGATCCGCAGACCGGCGTCGCCGCGCTCAATCGCGGCGTCGAAGACATGATCCGCCGCTGG
Source organism: uncultured Solimonas sp. (assembly GCA_966252075.1). Taxonomy (GTDB): domain Bacteria; phylum Pseudomonadota; class Gammaproteobacteria; order Nevskiales; family Nevskiaceae; genus Solimonas. The sequence continues at coordinate 9,576 of CBINNP010000117.1, read as the reverse complement.
CCGGAGCAGTACTGGTGGGCCTACCGGCGCTATCGCCGGCGCCCGCCCGGCGAGGCGAAGTTCTATTAGCCGTGGCCGGAACCAAGCCCGGCGTGCGAGGGTCAGTGCTGCGACTTGCGCATCCCGTGAGCAGAACCAAGAAGGGAACACGACAAGCATGGACAACATCATGGACAGCCGCGAAGTGCTGATCGAGGCGCGCGGCCTGAGCCGCCGCTATGGGCCGACGCTGGCGGTCGAGCAGCTGAATCTGAGCCTGCGCCAGGGCGAGGTGCTCGGCCTGCTCGGCCCCAACGGCGCCGGCAAGTCGACGACGATGAAAATGCTCACCGGCAATCTCGCGCCTAGCGCCGGCGAGGTGCTGATCAAGGGCGAGCCGCTGCGTGAATCGCCCAAGCGCGCCAAGCGCCATCTCGGCTATCTGCCGGAGCAGCCGCCGGTCTATCCGGAGCTGAGCGTCGATGAATATCTGCGCTTCTGCGCCGGCCTGCATGGCATCGAGCGCAAGGCGCTGGCCGACGCGCTGGCTACCGCCAAGCGCGCTTGCGGGCTCGCCGATGTCGGCAGCCGCCTGATCGGCAATCTGTCCAAGGGTTATCAGCAGCGCGTCGGCATCGCGCAGGCGATCATTCACCGGCCGCCGGTGGTGATCCTCGACGAGCCGACGGTGGGCCTGGATCCGATCCAGATCCGCGAAATCCGCGCGCTGATCGCCGAACTCGGCAAGAGTCACAGCGTGATCCTGTCCAGCCACATCCTGCCGGAGATCCAGGCGGTCTGCGATCGCGTGATGATCATCGCGCGGGGTCGCGTCGTCTTTAACGAGCCGCTGTTGGCCGGCGACGAGCAGGCCTCCATCATCGTCGGCCTCAAGCGTCCGCCGCCGCTCGAAGCGCTGACGGCGATCGCCGGCATCGAGGCGGCGAGCGTGCTCGGCAACGGCCCCGATCACGGCCGCTTCCTGATCACCGCGCTGCGCGGCACCGATCCGCGCGAGGCGCTGGCGCTGGCCGCCGCCGGCGGCGGCTGGGGTCTGGTGGAGCTGCATGCGCAGCAGCGCACGCTGGAAGAGATCTTCGTCGAGCTGACGTCGGGCGATCTGAGGGCCGCGGCATGAGCAACATATTCAACATCGCGCGCAGTGAATGGCGCCGCATCTTCCTGTCGCCGCTGGCCTGGGCGGTGCTGGCGGTGCTGCAGTTCATCCTCGGCTTCGTCTTCATCAATCTGCTGATGCAGTACGCCGCCACCGCCGGTGGCGGCGAGATGGGCGTGTCCGACTTCATCGGCGGCTCGCTGTACGGCTTCGCGACGATCCTGCTGTTGCTGATCATGCCCTTGATGACGATGCGGCTGTTCGCCGAGGAACGGAAAACCGGCAGCATCACGCTGCTGTTTTCGGCGCCGGTGTCGCTGACCGAGATCGTGCTCGGCAAGTTCGTCGGCATTCTCGGCTTCGTCGCCGTCGTCATCGTCCTGCTCGGACTCATGCCGCTGTCGCTGGCCGGGGCCACGCAGATGGACTGGGGCCGCATCGGCGCCGGCCTGCTCGGCCTGTTCCTGCTGACGACGGCGTTCGCGGCCGCCGGCATCTTCGTGTCCTCGTGCACGCGCGAGCCGACCATCGCCGCCGTCGGCAGCTTCGGCCTGCTGCTGGTGGTATGGCTGATCAACATCCTCGCTTACAACGATCAGGTGCCGTTCAAGGAATTGTTCGGCTATCTGTCGCTGATCGATCACTTCGAGAGCCTGCGCCGCGGCGTGTTCGCCACCGCGGACGTGGTCTATTACCTGCTGTTCTCCGCGCTGTTCCTGTGGCTGACGGTGCTGCGTCTCGACATCGAGCGGAACTAAAAGCGATGAACCAGAAGAACAAGACCCTGCTGCAGCAGCTGTTCAACGCGCTGCTGATCGTCGCCGTCATCGGCCTGCTGGCCTTGCTGTCGGTGCGCTTCAAGACCGAGCTGGACTGGACCGCCAACAAGCGCAATTCGCTGACCGCCGCCAGCGTCAAGCAGCTCGGCGAAATGAAGGCGCCGCTGGTGTTCCACGTCTTCGCGCCGAGCGGCGCCGACACGCGGCGGCTGGTCGAGGGCGATCTGGCGCGCTACAAGCGCGTCAAGCCGGACATCGAGATCGATTTCATCGATCCCAGCGCGCAGCCGCAGAAGGTGCGCGACTACAACGTCAATTTCGTCGGCCAGATCGTCGTCGAATACCAGGGGCGGCGCGAGACGCTCAACGCCACCGACGAGACCGCCGTGACCACCGCGCTGCAGCGGCTGAGCTACGGCGGCGAGCAGTGGGTGGTGTTCCTCGAAGGCCATGGCGAGCGCTCGATCCACGAGCCCTCGCCGGCCTCGCTGAGCCGCTTCGCGCAGTCGCTCAAGGACAAGGGCCTCAAGGTGCAGGGCCTGAACCTGGTGCAGACGCCCAAGGTCCCGGACAACACCAGCGTGCTGGTGATCGCCTCGCCGGCGGCCAGGCTGCTCGACGGCGAGGCCAAGATCATCGCCGAGTACGTGCAGCGCGGCGGCAGCCTGCTCTGGCTCGCCGATCCGGACACCGCGCCGGGCATCGAGCCGCTGGCGGCCCTGCTCGGCGCGCAGTGGCAGGACGGCTACGCGATCTTCCCCAACTACCAGGCGCTGGGCATCAGCAATCCGGGCTTCTTCGTCGCCATCGGCTATCCGCCGAATCCGGTGTCGCAGGGCCTGGATCTGGCGACGCTGTTCCCGCTGGTGCGCTCGCTGCAGATCACCCCCACCGGCGACTGGAAGGCGCAGCCGCTGCTGCAGAGCGGCGACGACGCCTGGCTGGAAACGGGCGACATCGATCAGGGCCCGATCACTTTCGACGAGCGTGACGTCAAGGGTCCGCTGGTGATCGGCGCAACGCTGACGCGGGCGTTGCCCAAGCCGGCGCAGCAAGCGCAGCCGGCGGCCGCTGCCGAGGCGCCGGCCGACGAGCCCGCGCTGCCGCAACTGCAGCGCGTCGCGCTGATCGGCGACGCTGATTTCATCGCCGATGCCTACCTCGACCAGCTCGGCAATCAACAGCTCGGCCTCAACGTCGTGCAGTGGCTGGCCAGCCGCGACGCGCAGCTCAACATCGACGTGCCGAAGGCGCGCGACACCTCGCTGTACCTGCCGGGCTGGTCGACGATGCTGATCGCTGCCGGCTTCGTCGTGCTGCTGCCGCTCTTGCTGCTGGGTTTCGGCGTCGGCCGCTGGTTCGTTCGTCGCCGCCGCTGAAAGGAACGCCATGAAGCGCAGCACCCTGAATGTCATGCTGGTCGCGGCGGTCGCCGGTCTGGGCGCAGCCGTCTGGTTCACGCAGAAGCAAGCCGAGCAAGGTCCGCCGCTGACCGCGCTGGCGGCCGACACGATCGAGCGCATCGCGATTCTCCATCCAGGGAATCCAGGCGCCGCCGAGATCCAGTTGGGCAAGCAGAACGGCGAGTGGCGCGTCGTTGCGCCCGTGCAGGCCGCCGCCGATCCGCTGGAAGTGGCGACGCTGATCAATCTGGCCTCGCAGGAGACGCACCGGCGCCTCAAGCTCACCGAAACCGATACGCGTGAGCTCAAGCTGGAGCCACCGCAGTTCACGGTGATGCTGGGCGAGCAGAAGCTCGATTTCGGCGACATCGATCCGCTGGAATACCGCCGCTACGTCCGCGTCGGCGACGAGATCGCGCTGATCGACGATCCGCCGGCAGCCTCGGTCGATGCGGACTACTCGGATCTGGTCGGCAAGGAACTGCTGCCAGCCAGGGCCGAGATCGAGCGGATCGAAGTGCCGGGTCTCAAGGTCGAGCGCCGGCCCGATGGCAAGACCTGGGCAGCCACTCCGGACGCCGGGGCCGGCGGCGATGCGCTGGCGCGCTTCGTCGACGGCTGGAGCGGCGCGCGCGCGATGTGGAACGCGGCGATGCCGGCCGACGGCGGCCAGGGCGAAGCGGTCCGCATCATCCTCAAGGACGGCCAGACCCTGGACTTCACGATCGCCGCGCGCGAACCGCAGCTGGTTCTGGACCGCCCTGCCTGGAAGCTGCGCTACACCTTGTCGAAAGCCGACGAATCTCGCCTGCTGACGCTGGCGCCGCCGCCCAGGCCCGAGGCACTGCCGCCGACCGGCGACGCCCCGGCCAACCCCTAGCCGGCCAATCCAGTACCCTCGCCTGCACCGCCTGCCGCATCGATGCCGGCGCCGACGAGACGAGAACCCATGAAAGCCAAGCGCGCCGGCGGATCACGCCCTGCGACGCCCAAGACCCGTGCTACGGATTCCGTGACGCCCGCGGCCGCGGGATCGCGCGGCGCCACGGGGATGTTGTTCGAGCTGTTTGCCGACCAGACACGTCAGGATCTGCTGCTCGGTTTCCTGTTCCACGACGTCGCGCGCATGCGCCGCCGTGCCAGCGACCAGTTCATGAAACCTTACGGGCTGACGCGCGCGCAGTGGTGGGTGCTGGCCAGCCTGGCGCGGCAGGACGGCATGACGCAGACCGCGCTTGCCGACGATCTGGAGATGGGCAAGGCCAATCTCGGCGTCGTCGTCGAAAGCCTCGAAGCCGGCGGCTGGGTCGAGCGCATGGGCACGCCCAGCGACATGCGCGCCAAGCGTGTGTTCCTGACGCGCGCTGCTGTCGCGCTGGTCAAGCGCATGTTCCAGGCGGAGGTCGAATTCAACGAGCTGACGTTGACGAAGCTGACGCGCAAGGATCGTGAGCAGCTGTTCAAGCTGCTCGCCAAGGTCAAGCTCGGACTCGGCCAGCTGGAGATGGCGCCCGCCGCGCGCGACTAAGACGCGCGACTAAGACGCGCGACTCGCGGAGTCGCACCGGCGGATGGCGGCCAGCAGACTTATTAATCAATAGCAAGCATCTCCGGAAGCGCGCCGACGCCGACGCCAATGGACGGCATCGCCTCCGGTGATCGCGGAGATTCGGCGATTTGGTCGAGAAAGCGTCCTGACCGGTAACCCGAGACTCAGCGTCCCGAGCTCTCAGAAATCGGTCGATGTTGTGCAGATAGTATTTAAACACTACTATCGTCCGGCAATGAACATCCACGATCCGGCAGACCTGCAGCGACGTCTGGCCGCCTATCTGTGCGAGCAGACCGGCAGACACTGGCAGCTCGGTGTCTTCACTCGCTACGCGGTCGGGTTTTCGTGGATTACCTATGGGTTCTCAGCGAGCCGCGATGGCGAGACGCTAGGCCTGATCCTGCGGCTGGGACCGCCGTACGGCCTGTTCGCGCCGTATTCGGCGCTGCCGGAGTACCGCGCGCTCAAGGCGCTGGAGGGCAGCGCCGTGCCGGTGCCGCGCGCGTTCTGGTGGAGCGACGACAGCCGCATTCTCGGGGCGCCCTTCTGCATCACCGAGAAGATGTCCGGCGAGGCACCGGTGCCCTGGGGCGAGGCCGGTTTCGCGCAGGACTGGCGCCTGGGCATCGGTCGTCAGTTCGTCTCGGCGCTGGCGGCGCTGCATCGCGTCGATTGGCGGCAGGCCGAAGGCTTCGACAGCGAGCGTGGCATCAGCGCCGCCACGGTCGCGCAGGCGCAGATCGACTTCTGGGACGCGGCACGGCAGCGCTGGGCGCTGCGCGATTACCCGATCCTGCACTACGCAATGCTCTGGCTGCGCGAGCGGGCGCCAACAGCGCCTCATGTCGCCCTGATCCACGGCGACTATCGGCTCGGCAACTTCCTTGAGGAAAACGGCCGCATCACCGCGATCCTCGACTGGGAGCTGACGCATCTGGGCGATCCGCACGAGGATCTCGGCTGGGCCTTCCTGCCGCAGTACGCGATGGGTAGTGGCCTGATCTGCCGTCTGCTGCCGCGCGAGGACTTCATCGCCCAATATGAGGCCGAGGTCGGCTTCAAGGTATCGCCGGAGTCGCTGCTGTTCTACCAGGTGCTGGCGCTGGTCAAGCTGGCGCTGACGCATGTCGCCGCCGTGCGCTGTTTCGAGGACGGTCGCTTCGACGACATGCGCATGCCGGCGATGGGCACGCAGATCGCGCCGACCCTGAGGCAGATCCAGAAACTGCTGATGACGCCATGAACAATTCCTTCGAACGTCTGCTGGACGGCATGATCAAGACGCTGCGGCAGCAGGTGATTCCGCACACCGATACGGTGTTCGCACGTGGGCAAGCGTTCGGTGTCATCTACATGCTGGAGAGCCTGCGCCGTCGCGGCGGCTGGTCGGTGCAGTTCTTCACGACGCAGCTCGCGCTGCTGGACAGACTCAATGCGCAGATCGCGCCGCGACTGGCCGGCACCGCAGCACCGCCGCTGCCGGACACGCAGGTGACTGCACCGGCCGGAGCCGACGAGCTGCAGGCCGTGTTCGAAGCCGCGCAGACGCGCATCTGTGCGCTGCTGGAGTGGACATTCGCGCACCCGCAGCGCGATACCGATGCCGATGTCATCGCCGTGCGCAAGGCACTGAATCAGTACACGCAAGACCAGATCCGCTTCGAGATCAAGACCAGCGCGCGGCCGATGTTCGCGCAGATTTCCAGCGGCGCGGAGTAAACAGATGCTGACTGCACAGGACGATTACATCGGCCACCAGCTGCCGACCACCTTCGATCACGTGGCATCGAGCGACCCGGCGTGGACCGAGCGGCTCTGGTATACCGGTCATCCTCGTGATGGCGGCCTGATCTTCGACATCGGGCTCGGCTATTACCCCAATCGCAATGTGATGGATGGCTTTGCCGGCGTCACCGTCGGCGAGCAGCAGTACAACTTCCGCGTCTCGCGCCGCCTGCGGCCGCATCCGGAGCTGAGCCCGCTCGACACCACGATCGGACCGCTGAAGATCCAGGTGCTCGAAGGGCTGCGGCGTCATCGCCTGACGCTGGCCGACAACGACTCCGGCATCCGCTTCGACATCGAGTTCATCGGCACGCTCAACCCCCATGAGGAAGAGCCGCATTTCCGCCGCCGCAATGGCCGCGTCACCGAGCACATGGCGCGTGGCCAGCAAATGGGGCGCTATCAGGGCTGGCTGGAAGTGGCCGGCAAGCGCTACGAAGTCGATTCGCAGCACTGGCTGGGCCAGCGCGATCACTCCTGGGGCATCCGCGCCGAGATGCGCAGCGACGAGACGCATCCGCCGCTGACCTTCTATCCGCCGTTCTTCTACGTGTGGACCACCGTGCAGTTCGAGAATCGCGGGCTGGTGGTGTTCTTCAAGGAGCGCGCGCCCGGCGATGTGATCTATCTGTCCGGCGAGGAAGTGCTGCCGCTGGGCGTCAGGGCCGACCGCCGCCGCCGCATGGTCGACGTCATCGCTCACGAGGTGAAATGGGCGGACGATCCGCACGGCCAGCGGCTCGCCTCCGCCGAATTGCAGATCCGTCTTGGCAGCGGCGAGACCCGCATGTTGCAGATCCGCACGCTGCCCGCGCGTTACTACCTCAAGGGCGGCTGCTACGGCGGACTCGACGGCTGGTTCCACGGTGACGACAAGGGCAAGCAGCACGCCGAGCATGACTGCTGGGATCTGCGCGAGGCTGCGGTTCGCAAGAAGGCGCGCACGCTCTGCGACCACGTGATCGAGGTTCGCGAAGGCGGCGAGACCGGCTACGGCATCATGGAATACGGTGTCGGCGCGGGCTACGCGCGCTACCCTGAGGTGCAGACCCACCCCGCCATCTAGGTTTCGTCGACGCCATGTCCAGTGAACCGCAGCTCTCCAGCACCCGCGCCGCCCGCGAACGCCGGCTGGCGCTTGCCGGCGCCGTCAACTTCCGCGATCTCGGCGGTTATCAGACCCTCGACGGACTTCAAACGCGCTGGGGCACGCTGTACCGCTCCGACTCGCTCGCCGAACTCAGCGACGACGATCTGCGCCAGGTCGAGGCGCTGGGGCTGCGCACGCTGTGCGACTTGCGCCATCAGGATGAACGCACGCGCAAGCCCAACCGGCTGCCGGCCGGCGGCCGCATTCGCAGTCATGCGATCGGCTTCGAGCCGCATGGTGCCTATGCGCTGTTCAGCCGCGTGCGCCGTCGCCAAATCGATCCGCAAGAAGTTCATCAGGCGCTGTGCGAAATGTACCGGCGCATGCCGCTCGAACATGCCGGCACCTACGCGCAGCTGATCGACGTGCTGTTGCAGGCCGATGCACTGCCGGCGCTGATCCATTGCACCAGCGGCAAGGACCGCACCGGCTTCGCTGCGGCGGTCATCCTGCTGACGCTGGGCGTGCCGCGCGAAACCATCATCACCGACTACGTGCTGACCAATCAGTACCGCCGCGATCTCGCCTTCCTGCTGGGGCATGAGGCCGATCCGCGTGTTGTCGACGCCGCCAAGCGCGCCGACCCGGCGTTCCTCGATTGCGCATTCGCGAGCATCGACACGCATTTCGGCGGTGAGGCCGGCTTCATCCGCGACGGCCTGCGGCTGGACGCCGAACGGCAGGCGCAATTGCGCGAGCGTCTGCTCGAAACGCCGCTCTGAATGGTGTGGTGCGGGATGCGGACGGGCGCCGCCGACGGCCGCAGCCGCTGTGTCATGATCCGCGGCCATGCCAGAACTACCGGAAGTCGAAACCGTCCGTCGCGGTCTGGACCCGTACCTCAGCGGGCGGCGCATCCGCGGCGTCGAGCTGCGCGAGCGCCGCCTGCGCTGGCCGGTGCCGGCGGAGCTGCCGCAGCGCGCCGCGGGCCGGCGTATCGAGACACTGGCGCGGCGCGGCAAGTACATCATCGTCACGCTCGACAGCGGCGATCGGATGATCTGGCACCTGGGCATGTCCGGCCGCCTGTTCGTGCTCGACGCCGGCCATCCGCTGGTCAAGCACGATCATCTCGACTTCGCGCTCGACAGCGGCAAGCTGGTGCGTTTCAACGATCCGCGCCGCTTCGGCGCCGTGCTGTGGTGGCCGCGCGACGAAAACTCCCATGTGCTGCTGGCGACGATGGGCCCGGAGCCCTTCGATCCGGCGTTCGACGGCGACTACCTGTTCAGGCTGTCGCGCGGCCGTGAGGTGGCAGTGAAGAACTTCGTGATGGACGGCCACGTCGTGGTCGGCGCCGGCAACATCTACGCCGCAGAGAGCCTGTTCCGCGCCGGCATCCGGCCGACACGGCGCACCGGCAGGCTGACGCGCGCCGAATGCCAGCGGCTGGCCGACAAGATCCGCGAAGTGCTGGCCGAGGCGGTCGAGCGCGGCGGCACCACGCTGCGCGATTTCGCTGGCGCCGATGGCGCTTCCGGATACTTCCAGCAGGAGCTGTTCGTCTACGGCCGTGAAGGATTGCCATGCCGCGTCTGCGGCACGGCGATCAAGCACCTGGTGCTGGGCGGCCGCGCGTCCTGCTATTGCCCGGGCTGCCAGCGCTAGCTAGGGCCTGTTAACGCTATGGCCACCGCTGTGATGCCACCCGCTTTGCGGCCAGGCAAGGCGCGACGAAGGCCCATTGAACTGAGATGGGGTGGTTCCAAATGACTGAGGAGCAACGCCGCATGGCCGCAAAGCGGGTGGCACCCCGAAGGGGCGGGACCGTTTTGGCGCATCGCCGCGTCAGAACTCGCTCGTGTACGTCC
>CBINNP010000116.1:0-10723 GCA_966252075.1 uncultured Solimonas sp. | reverse complement strand
ACCACGGGCATCAGCAGGTACAGGCCGGTCGGCATCATCATCAGGCTGTAGTAGAGCAGCTGGGCAACGCCGAAGCCGCCCTGCCCGGTCTGGTCGATGTCCGAAACGAAGCTGATGAAGGTGTAGATCGCCACCAGCACCAGCGCGACGATCGCCGAGAACGCCAGCACGTGGCTGATCAGATGTCGCGCCAGCCGGTTCATGCGCGCCTCCGCTGCAGCCAGTTTTGCCGCTGCGCGAGCAGCAGGCCGGCTGCCGCCAGCATCAAGGCATGCACCCACCACAGGCCCAGCACGCTGATCGGCGCATCCTTGGCGACCCAGGCCTGGGCGACGCCGAGCAGCTGCGAATAAACCAGGTAGACGACGATGCCGATCACCAGCTTGCCGTAGCGGCCCTGGCGCGGCCGCGTATGCGCGAGCGGCACCGCCAGCAGTGCCAGCACGAACACCGAGATCGGTGCGCCGATGCGCCACTGCAGCTCGGCGCGGTCCTTGGGGTCGCTGGAGCCCAGCAGCTCGCTGGTCTTCATGATCTTGCGCTTGGAACTGACGTACATGAACTCCGGCGGGCGGATATGCGTGGTCAGCTTGTCGAAGCGGATCACGTCGAACGCCGCCGAGCCCGGCACGCCGGAATAGCGATAACCCTCTTCGAGCACCACGTCGCGCACGCCGGTGTCGGCATCGACCGCCTGACTGCCGCGACGCGCCGTGATGAAGCTGCGCGTGTTGGTCTCGACGATCTGGCCGATGACGTTCTCCAGCCGGTCGCCGTTGGGGCTCATGTGCTCGGTGAATACCACCGCGCGGTCATCGGCCACCGACTTGAAATGACCTTCCTCGAACGGATTGAACTTGATGAAACGCGCGGCGTTCTTGACCGCGTAATCCGAGGTGCGGCCGGCCCAGGGGCCGATCTGGAAGGCCAGCGCCGCCGTCACCACCGCCAGCGCGCCGCCGAGCAGCATGAATGGCCGGTACAGCGACCACAGGCCGACGCCGCAGCCGGTCATCGCCGCCACCTCGTTGTCCTGATACAGACGGCCGAGCGCCATCATGATCGCCAGCAGCAGCGACACCGGAATCAGCAGCACCAGCACTTGCAGGCTGGACAGCAGCGCGACCTGCAGCAGCAGGTCCTGCGGCAGCTCGCCGGCCGCCGCCTGGGCGAGGAACCGCGCGAAACGGCTCGACACCATGATGGCCAGCAACACCAGCGTGACGCCGAGCCAGGCGCTACCGGCCTCGCGCAGCAGATAGCGGTCAAGAACCCCTTTCATTCAGATACCTGCCCGGTCGCGGTCGCCACGGCGGGCGCATTGATATTGAGGACGGTCGACGATAACTCGAATTTTGCCGCGGACATGCGGCGCTTCGCTAGGGGCTCGCCCCTTGTTTCGAGGAATCCAGCGGGTAAAATGGCCTGCGATTTACAATCTCCTTGTTACGGAACCTGATGCCATCGGCCTCTCGCCGTTGTCTTTCCGGCCCGGAGAACTCGCTGCAGCGAGCTTTATCGAACCAACAAAAGCCTGAGCGATCATGGAATATTTTATAAAAAGCGGAAATCCGGAGAAACAGCGCGTCGCCTGCGTGATCGTCGGAATTTTTGACCGCCGCACGCTGTCGGACGCCGCGACCACCATCGATCAGGTCAGCGACGGCGCGATCGCCAGCGTGATGCGCCGCGGCGACATGGACGGCAAGGTCGGCAGCACCGTGATCCTGCACAATGTCCCCGGCACCTTTGCCGACCGCGTGATGCTGGTGGGCCTGGGCAAGGAGCGCAACTTCGACGAGGCCGCCTACCGGAAAGTTCACGCCGCCGCCGCCAAGGCGCTGCGCCAGACCGGCTCGATCGACGCCGTCTCCTACCTCACCCATCTGCCGATCAAGAATCGCGACTTCCAGTGGAACGTCGCGCAGGCGACGCTGGTCACCGAGGACACCTTCTACCGCTTCGACGAATGCCGCGGCGCCAAAGCGCGCGAGCAGATCACGCCGCTGAAGCTGGAGCGCTACACCTTCGACGTGCCGCGCCGCTCCGACCTGCCGGTCGGCGAGCGCGGCCTGGCCGAGGCGCTGGCCACCGCCAAGGGCGTGGCGCTGGCCAAGGACCTGGCCAACCTGCCCGGCAATATCTGCACGCCGACCTATCTGGCCGAACAGGCCAAGAAGCTGGCGACGCAGTACCCGGCGATCAAGACCAAGATTCTTGAGAAGGCCGAGATGGAAAAGCTCGGCATGGGCTCGCTGCTGTCGGTGGCCAAGGGCTCCAGCCAGCCGCCCAAGCTGATCGTCATGGAGTATTTCAAGGGTCCCAAGGGTGAAAAGCCCATCGCCCTGGTCGGCAAGGGCCTGACCTTCGACGCCGGCGGCATCTCGATCAAGCCGGCGGCGCAGATGGACGAGATGAAGTTCGACATGTGCGGCGGCGCCTCGGTGTTCGGTGCGCTGCTGGCGATCGCCGAACTCAAGTTGCCGCTCAACGTCGTTGGCATCGTCGCGGCGACCGAGAACCTGATCAATGGCGAGGCCAACAAGCCGGGCGACATCGTCACCAGCATGGCCGGCATCACCATCGAGGTGCTCAACACCGATGCCGAGGGACGCCTGATCCTCTGCGACGCGCTGACCTACGCCGAGCAGAACTACGAGCCCAGCGCCTGCCTCGACATGGCGACGCTGACCGGCGCCTGCGTGGTCGCGCTCGGCAATGTCGCCACCGGCCTGTTCAGCAACGCGCCGGCGCTGGGCCGTGCGCTGCTCGCCGCCGGCGAGCAATCCGGCGACCGTGCCTGGGAACTGCCGTTGTGGGCCGACTACGACGAGAACATCAAGAGCGAGTTCGCCGACGTCGCCAACATCGCCACGCGCGGCGGCCGCGAGGCCGGTGCGATCATCGGCGCCACCTTCCTGCACCGCTTCACCAAGCGCATGAAGTGGGCGCATCTGGACATCGCTGGCACCGCCTGGATCGGCAAGAAAGCCACCGGCCGCCCGGTGCCGCTGCTGGTCAACTACCTGCTCGGTGTCGCCGCCAAGAAAACCGACACCGAGTAAGTGTCACCGCCTCAAGATCGCCGCCGTTCATTCATGGTGACCGGCGGCTTTTTTGTGCGCACCGTCCGGCTCAGTTGCCGAGGTTCTGCATCCAGGCGGTGCCCTCGAACCACTTCCGATAGAGCGCGTCGTAGCTGCCGTCGGCCTTCACCGTGCGCAGGAAGTTGTTCAGCCAGTTGAGGAAGTCCGGATCACCCTTGCGCAGGCCCCAGCCCAGCGGCTCCTGCGTGAACGGTGTGGCCAGATGGCCGAGCTGGCCCGGATAGCGGGCGACGTAGACGGCGTTGTACGGCAGGTCGTAGACGAAGGCATCGGCGCGGCCGTTGCGCACTTCCAGCGTCGCTTCCGCCTCGCTGGCGAAGGCCTTGAGCTTGGCTTTCGGGAAGAACTTGCGCATGGCGATGTCGCCGGTGGTGCCGAGCTTGCTGATGACGGTGTACTGCGGGTCGTCGAGCTGCTGGCGCGTGCTGATCTTGCCGATCAGGTCCTTGCGCAGCAGCACGGTCTGGCCGATGACGATGTACGGATCGGCGAAGTTGACCTGCAGGTTGCGCTCCGGCGTGATCGTCATGCCGCCCATCAAGAGGTCGAACTTGTCGGTCAGCAGCGCCGGGATGATGCCGTCCCATTCGGTGTTGACCAGCGTCAGCTTGACGCCCATGTAGCGCGCCATCAGCCGCGCGAGGTCGACATCGAAGCCGATGATGTTGCCCTTCTTGTCGCGCATCTCGAACGGCATGTAGCCGGCCTCGACACCGACGCGCAGCTCGCCGCGCTTGAGAATCTGCGCCAGCGTCGATTTCTCCCACAACGCCTGATCGGAGGCCGCCGCGACGCCGCTGAGCAGTGTCAGCACGCCGCCGATCGACAGCAGCACCAACCGCAGGATTTTCCTCATGCGCGTCACGTCCGGCGGCCTAGAATGAAGTCGACTCGATTAGAGCAGACCGGTTGATGCCATGCGAACCCTCGCACCCGAAACCGCTGCACTGCTGCACTGGACCGCCGCGCAAGCGCCGCTGCTGCGCGAGGAACTGCTGCGGCTGGCCAACCTCAACTCCGGCAGCTTCAACGCCGCCGGCGTGCGCGCGGTGGCCGAGGCGCTGCTGCCGCGTTTCGCGGCGCTGGGCGCCGAGCCGCAGTGGATCCCGCTGGCCGCGCAGCGCAGCAGCGCCGACGACGGCAGCCTGCGCGAGCGCCCGCTGGCACCGGCGCTGCGCTTGCGGCAGCGCCCGCAGGCGCCGCTGCAGATCTTCCTGGGCGGCCATCTCGATACCGTCTACGGCGTCGATCATCCGTTCCAGACGGCGCGTTTCATCGACGACGACACCGTGCACGGCCCTGGCGTCGCCGACCTCAAGGGCGGCCTGCTGGTGATGTGGCTGGCGCTGGCGACGCTGGAGCGCAGCCCCTGGCGTGAGCGCATCGGCTGGGAGGTGTTGCTCAATCCGGATGAGGAGATCGGCAGCACCGGCTCGGCGCCGCTGCTGGCCGAGGCGGCGCGGCGCAACCATCTGGGCCTGGTCTTCGAGCCGGCGTTCGCCGACGGCGCGCTGGCCTCGGCGCGCAAGGGCAGCGGCAACTTCGAGCTGCTGGTGCACGGCCGCGCCGCGCACGCCGGCCGTAATCCGCAGGACGGCCGCAACGCGATCGCCGCTGCCGCGCGCGTCGTCACCGCGCTGGTCAGGCTGCGTCGCGACGGCGTGACGATCAACCCGGCCGCGCTGCACGGCGGCGGTCCGCTCAACGTCGTGCCGGACTTCTGCCTGCTGCGCTTCAACGTCCGCACCGCGCAGCCGGCCGATGCGAGCTGGCTGCAGGAACAGCTCGACGATCTGCTGCGCAGCTTCGGCGGCGACGGCCTGGCTTTCGAACTGCGCGGCGGCTTCACGCGGCCGCCGAAACCCGTCGACGCAGCGCAGCAGCGCCTGATGGACTGGATCGGCGACTGCGGCCGCAGCCTGGAGCTGCCGCTGGACTTCCGTCCGACCGGGGGCTGCTGCGACGGCAACAATCTCGCCGCGCAGGGCTTGCCCAACCTCGACACCCTGGGTGTGGTCGGCCACGACATCCATAGCGCGCAGGAAACCATGCGCTGGTCGAGCCTGGCCGAACGCGCGCAGCTGTCGGCCCTGCTGCTGCTGCGGCTCGCCAGCGGGCAGTGGAGCTGGACGTGAAGTTCGTGCGGCCGATCGCCGCCGACGATCTCGACGCGCTGCTGGAGCTGGCGCGCGGTGCCGGCAGCGGCTTCACTTCGCTGCCGCCGGTGCGCGAGGTGCTGCAGCAGAAGATCGAACGCTCGCTGCAGTCGTTCGCCGCCGAGCCCGTCGCGCCGGGCCAGGAGCGTTATCTGTTCGTGCTCGAAGACGCCGGCAGCGGCGCGATCCAGGGCTGCTGCGCGATCGAGGCTGCCTGCGGACTGGCCGAACCGTTCTACAACTACCACGTCGGCCTGACCGTGCAGGCCAGCGACGCGCTGGGCGTCTACACGCAGCTGCCGACCTTGTACCTGTCCAACGACCTGACCGGCAGCACGGTGCTGTGCTCGCTGTTCCTGCACCCCGACGCGCGGCGCGGCGGCTACGGCGGCCTGCTGTCGCGCTCGCGCTTCCTGTTCATGAAGAACTTTCCGCAGCGTTTCTCCAGCCGGATCGTGGCCGAGCTGCGCGGCGTCTCCGATGCGCAGGGCCGTTCGCCGTTCTGGGAGGGCCTGGGCCGGCATTTCTTCCGCATCGAGTACGACGAGGCCGAGCACATCGTCGGCCGCGGCAACAAGGCGGTGATCGCCGAGCTGATGCCCAAGCACCCGATCTACACGACCCTGCTGGCGCCGGAAGCGCAGGCGGTGCTGGGCCAGGTGCACGAGCAGACCGCGCCGGCGCGACGGCTGCTGGAGGACGAAGGCTTCCGCTATCAGCACTACATCGACATCTTCGACGGCGGGCCGACGCTGGAAGCGCCGCTGCACGCGATCCGCAGCGCGCAGCGCTCGCGCGTGCTGCCGATGACCATCGGCGGTCCGTTGCCCGGCGCCCGGCCGCATCTGCTCGCCAACCAGAAGCTTGGCGCCTTCCGCTGCCTGCTGGCCGATCTGAAGCCGGAACGCGATGGCGTCGCCCTGCCCGCTACGCTGGCCAGAGTCCTGCAGCTGCGCAACGGCGACGACGTACGGATCTGCAGCCTGTGAAACGCCCATGAACGAAGCGCGCACGCAACTGCTGATCGACGGCCAATGGCGCGATGGCGGCGGCGGCGAGCTGGACAGCCTGGACCCTGCCAGCGGCCAGAGCATCTGGCGCGGCGCGGTTGCCAACCACGAAGACGTGCACGAAGCCTTTGCCGCCGCGCGCCGCGCCGCCGCCGACTGGGCGCTGCGCGCGCCGGCCGAGCGTGCCGCGCTGCTGCGCGCCTATGCACAGCAGCTGGAGGCGCGGCGCGAACCGCTGGCGGCGCTGATCGGCCGCGAAACCGGCAAGCCGCTCTGGGAGGCGCGCAGCGAAGTCGCCAGCATGATCGGCAAGGTCGAGCTGAGCATCCGCGCCGCCGCCGAACGCGCCGGCACGCACGAGCAAAGCGCCGATGGCCTGCGCCAGGTGCTGCGTCACAAGCCGCACGGCGTCGTCGCCGTATTCGGCCCTTACAATTTTCCCGGCCACCTGCCGAACGGCCACATCGCACCGGCCCTGCTCGCCGGCAACACGGTGCTGTTCAAGCCCAGCGAGCACACCCCGGCGGTCGGCGCGGCGATGGTCGCCTGCTGGCAGGACGCCGGCCTGCCGCCGGGCGTGCTTAACCTGCTGCAGGGCGAGCGCGCCACCGGCGAGGCGATCGCCGCGCACCGCGAGCTCGACGGCCTGTTCTTCACCGGCAGCGCCAGGACCGGCGAGCTGCTGCAGCGCGAGTTCGTCGGCCGTCACCAGATCCTGGCGCTGGAGCTGGGCGGCAACAATCCGCTGCTGATCCGCCAGACCGGTCACGTCGACGCGGCGCTGCACGACGTGCTGATGTCGGCCTTCATCACCAGCGGGCAGCGTTGCAGCTGCGCCCGACGGCTGCTGCTGCCTCGCGGCAGCTGGGGCGACGCGTTTCTGCTGCGCTTGATCGATGCCGCCGGCCGGCTGCGCATCGGCGCCTGGGACGACACGCCGGAGCCGTTCATGGGTCCGCTGATTTCGGCGCAGGCGGCGCGGCAGATGATCGATGCGCAGGACCGGCTGATCGCCCTCGGCGCGCAGGCGCTGCTGCCATTGCGCCGGCTCGAACGCGGCAGCGCCTTCGTCACGCCAGGCATCATCGACGTCAGCAGCATCGAAGCGCCGGACGAGGAACACTTCGGGCCGCTGCTGCAGTTGCACCGCTACGACGGCTTCGACGAGGCGATCGCGCGGGCCAATGCCACGCGCTATGGCCTGGCCGCCGGCTTCATCGGCGACGACGAGGCCGAGTACCGGCATTTCTTCGCGCGATCTCGCGCCGGCATCGTCAACTTCAACCGGCCGACCACCGGCGCCTCGGGGGCGATGCCCTTCGGCGGCATCGGCGCCAGCGGCAACCATCATCCGAGCGGCTGGTACGCGGCCGACTACTGCGCCTATCCGGTGGCCAGCTTCGAGGCGGACGCGCCGCAGCTGCCCGCCAGGATCGCACCAGGTCTCAGTCTGTAGCGCGGCAGCCGCGTAGCGTGCTCACGGGTTCACCGCCTGGAGATGAGCATGCTGCGATTTCTGTTGCTGTGCTGTGCGCTATTGCTGGCGAACGCCGGCGCCGCAGCACCGCCCGGCCTGCTGCTGGCCAGGGTCCATCACGATGGCGATCCGATCGCGCTTGACCGCTACTGGGTCAGCGAAAAGCTCGACGGCGTGCGCGGCTACTGGGACGGCCGGCGCTTGTGGACCCGCAACGGCGAGCCGATCGCCGCGCCCGCGTTCTTCACGCAGGGCTGGCCCGCACAGCCGCTCGACGGCGAGCTCTGGGCCGGCCGCGGCCGCTTCGACTTTGCGTCCGGCACCGTCCGCGCACAGCAGGCCGATGCCGCGGCGTGGCGGCAGCTGCGCTTCATGGTTTTCGATGTGCCGTCAGAACCCGGCGACTTCGACGCGCGCCTGCGGCGGATGCGGACCTTGCTGATGCCGGCGCCGGCGCCGCATCTGGCGATGGTCGAGCAGTTCCGCGTCGCCACGCCGCAGGCGCTGCGCGCGCGGCTCGACGCGACCGTCGCCGCCGGTGGCGAGGGCCTGATGCTGCACCGTGGCGATTCGCACTACCACGCCGGCCGCAGCGACGATCTGCTCAAGTACAAGCCCTATGACGACGCCGAAGCCACCGTCGTCGCCCACCTGCCCGGCAAGGGCAAATACCAGGGTCTGCTCGGCGCGATCGAAGTGCAGAGCGATGATGGCCTGCGCTTCCGTCTCGGCAGCGGCCTGTCCGATGCGCAGCGACGTGATCCGCCGCCGCTCGGCAGCCGCATCACCTACGCCTACAACGGCCGTACCGTGAATGGCCTGCCGCGCTTCGCGCGCTTTCTGCGCGTGCGCGAGGCGCCGCCCTGAAACCGAGGCGGCACCCTGCGGTCTAGAATCGGGTCACAGTCTTGTAAGAGAGTCGCGATGCGCGAGCAGCTGCCGGCCGCTGCACAGCTCACCACCGTCGAAGCCAATTTCGATGGTCTGGTCGGCCCCACGCACCATTACGCCGGGCTGGCCTTCGGCAACCTCGCTTCAGCACGCAACGCCGAGCAGCCGTCGAACCCGCGCGCCGCCGTGCGCCAGGGCATCGCCAAGATGCGCGCACTGGCAGCGATGGGGCTCGCGCAGGGCGTGCTGCCGCCGCAGGAGCGCCCGCACCTGCCGACGCTGCGCGCGCTCGGCTTCGGCGGCAGCGATGCCGATATGCTGGGCAAGGCCGCGCGGCAGGCACCGCAGCTGCTCAGCGCGGCCAGTTCGGCCTCGGCGATGTGGACCGCCAACGCCGCCACCGTCTCGCCGAGCGCCGACTGCGCCGACGGCCGTGTGCATTTCACCCCCGCCAATCTGGTGACCCACCTGCATCGCGCCATCGAGGCGCCGCAGACGGCGCGCATCCTGCGCAGTGTGTTCGCCGACCCGCGGCATTTCGCCCATCACGCGCCGCTGCCGGCGACGCCGATGCTCGGCGACGAGGGCGCCGCCAACCACACGCGTTTCTGCAGCGACTACGGCGATACGGGTCTGGAACTGTTCGTCTATGGCCGCGATGCGCGCGATCCCGGCACCGCCACGCAGCTGCCGGCGCGCCAGACACGGCTGGCCAGCGAGGCGGTGGCGCGGCTGCACGGCCTGAACCCGGCACGCAGCTTCTTCGCCCGGCAGCACCCCGCGGCGATCGACGCCGGCGCCTTCCACAACGACGTCATCGCCGTCGGCAACCGCGAGCTGCTGCTCTATCACGAGCAGGCCTTCGCCGATGCGCCGGCGCTGCGCGCCTGGCTGTGCACGCATCTGCCCGGTCCGCACCGGCCGGTGTTCGTCGAGATCGGCGCCGCCGAACTGACGCTGGCGCAGGCCGTCGATGCCTACCTGTTCAATTCGCAGCTGCTGACACTGGCCGACGGCAGCCAGCGGCTGATCGCCGCGCAGGAGTGCCGCGAGATCCCGGCCGCATGGCAGGCGATCCAGCGGCTGATCGCCGATCCGCACAATCCGCTGAGCAGTGTCGAGACCTTCGACCTGCGCCAGTCGATGCGCAACGGCGGCGGCCCGGCCTGCCTGCGATTGCGCGTGGTGCTGCGCCCCGACGAGCGTCTGGCCGTCACGCCGGGCTGCTGGATCGACGCGGCGCGCGCCGCCGAGCTGGAACAGTGGGCCGACGCGCACTACCGCGACCGCCTGCTGCCATCGGAACTCGCCGACCCGCAGCTGCTGGACGAATCGCGGCGCGCCCTCGACCGTCTCAGCACGCTGCTGGGCCTTGGCAGCGTGTACGATTTCCAGCGCACCTCCTCGGTCACCCCATGCGACTGAATCTCGATTGGCGCTGGTACGCCTGGCGCGAGCTGGACCCGGACACCCTCTACGACTTCCTGCGCCTGCGCAGCGAGGCCTTCGTCGTCGAGCAGAACTGCGTGTTCGCGGAGATGGATGGCCTCGACCGGCAGTGCGAGCACCTCTGCGTGCGCGACGGCCAGGGCGCGCTGCTCGGCTACCTGCGCCTGGTGCCGCCGGGCGTACGCGCGGCGCAGCCTTCGCTGGGCCGCATCGTGGTCGCCGCAGCGGCGCGCGGCGAAGGCCTGGCACGCGCGATCGCCCGCGAGGGCATACGCGTCTGCCAGCAGCGCTATCCCGAGCAGGACATCTTCATCTCCGGCCAGCAGCATCTGGAAGGCTTCTACCAATCGCTCGGTTTCGCAGTGATATCAGCGCCCTACATCGAAGATGGCATCTGGCACGTCGACATGAGAAAGGCCTGGGCCCGGTGAGACGCCGCCAGCGTCTATACTCGCCGGCCCGCACCCGACGCCCGCTCCCGCCCCGCCGCCGACATGTATCTTGAGTTCTTCCAGCTCCGGGAGATGCCGTTTTCGATCACCCCGGATCCGGCCTATCTCTACATGTCGCCGCGCCATCAGGAGGCGCTGGGCCATCTGCTGTACGGCACCGGCCAGTACGGCGGCTTCGTGC
>CBINNP010000115.1:0-10761 GCA_966252075.1 uncultured Solimonas sp. | reverse complement strand
GCTTGCGGCAAGAAGACGGCGCCGGCGGAAGGCGCGGCGCTGGTATCCGGCGTCGACCAGCGCAACTTCGACGCGCAGATTGCCGCCAGCCAGGACTTCTACCGCCACGTCAACGGCAGCTGGCTGAGCCAGACGGCGATCCCGGCCGACAAATCCAACTACGGCGCCTTCACCAAGCTCGCCGACGACGCACAGCAGCAGTTGCGCGAGATCATCGAGACCGCAGCCAGTTCCTCCGACAAGAAGCCGGGCTCCGACGAACAGAAGGTCGGCGACTTCTACGCCTCGTTCATGAACGAGAGCCGCGCCGACGCGCTGGGCCTCGAGCCGCTGGCCGAGGAGCGGGCGGCGATCGACGCGCTCGACGACAAGAAGGACCTGCCGGCGCTGCTGGCGCGGCTGTCGAAGCGCGGCGTCGACGTGTTCGGCGGCTACATCGAGCCGGACGCCAAGAATTCCAGCCAGTACATCGTCTATCTCGAACAGGGCGGCACGCTGCTGCCCGACCGCGACTACTACTTGCTCGGCGACGACAAGTTCGTGGCGATCCGCAAGGCCTACCTGGCACATATCGAGAAGATGCTGGCGCTGGCCGGCGCCAAGGACGCCGCCGTGCAAGCCCGGGCGGTGCTCGCCTTCGAGACTGCGCTGGCCGAGGCGCAGTGGACGCGCGTGGACTCGCGCGACGCCGACAAGACCTACAACAAGTACGAGTTCGGCGAGCTCACCAAGCTGACGCCGGGCTTCGACTGGCAGCCGTACATCGCCGGCAGCGGCATCGCCAGGACGCCCGGGCTGGTGATCGGCCAGCCGAGCTTCTTCACCGCCTTCGACAAGCTGGTGCAGAAGACCCCGCTGGCCACGCTCAAGGTCTATCTGCAGTGGCAGCTGCTGTCGACCTACGCGCCGTACCTGTCCAAGCCCTACGTCGACGAGAACTTCGCGTTCTTCAGCGCCACGCTCAACGGCGTGCAGGAGAACAAGCCGCGCTGGAAGCGCGGTGTCGAGACCACCGAAGGCGCGCTCGGCGAAGTGCTGGGCCGCCTGTACGTGGCCAGGCACTTCCCGCCGGAAGCCAAGGCGCGGATGGAAACGCTGGTGCAGAACCTGCTCGCGGCCTACAAGCAGAGCATCGAATCGCTGGACTGGATGACGCCGGAAACCAAGCAGAAGGCGCTGGAGAAGCTGGCCAGCTTCGATCCCAAGATCGGCTATCCGAAGAAGTGGAAGGATTACTCGGCGCTGCAGGTGAAGCCGGATGATCTGGTCGGCAACCTGATGCGCTCGGCGGCCGTCGAGCATGAGCGCGAGACCGCCAAGCTCGGCGGCCCGATCGACCGTGACGAATGGGGCATGACGCCGCAGACCGTCAACGCCTACTACAACCCGCTGAAGAACGAGATCGTCTTCCCGGCGGCGATCCTGCAGCCGCCGTTCTTCGACCTGAAGGCCGACGATGCGGTCAACTATGGCGGCATCGGTGCGGTGATCGGCCACGAGATCGGTCACGGCTTCGACGACCAGGGCTCCAAGTTCGACGGCGCCGGCAACCTCAAGAGCTGGTGGACCGATGCCGACCGCAAGAACTTCGAGACGCGCACCAAGGCGCTGATCGCGCAGTACGACGGCTACGAGGCGCTGCCCGGCCAGCACGTCAGCGGCGCCTTCACGATCGGCGAGAACATCGGCGATCTCGGCGGCCTGTCGATCGCCTATCAGGCCTACCAGCTGGCGCTGGCCGGCAAGCCGGCGCCGGTGCTCGACGGCTTCACTGGCGACCAGCGCTTCTTCATCGGCTGGGCGCAGGTCTGGCGCCGCAAGTATCGCGACGAAAACCTGCTCAATCGCCTCAAGAGCGATCCGCACTCGCCGTCAGAGTTCCGCTGCAACGGCGTGGTCGTCAACGTGCCGGCGTTCTATACGGCCTTCGACATCAAGGAAGGCGACAAGATGTACCTGGCGCCGGAAAAGCGTGTGAAGATCTGGTGACGGACCCTCACCCCCAACCCCTCTCCCGCTGTGCGGGAGAGGGGCGCTGCTTTGTCCCTTCTCCCGCACCGCGGGAGAAGGTGCCCCGAAGGGGCGGATGAGGGCCGCGATTGGCGGCGCGCCGCGCGCCCCGTGATAATCGGCTGGTTATCCACTACCGGCGGCGGCGCGGACGGGAACCCGGACGCGCCGCCGCTTCTACATGAACGATCTTGCGCTGACGTTTTTTGCGGTCCTGCTGGTTTTCCTCAACGGCTTCTTCGTTGCCGCCGAATTCGCCATCGTCAAGCTGCGGCTGACGCACGCCGAAGAACTCGCCAAGGAGCGCGGCTTCATCGGCCGCACGCTGTTCAAGGTCCGTCGGCGTCTCGACGCCTACCTGTCCGCCTGCCAGCTCGGCATCACCCTGGCCTCGCTGGGCCTGGGCTGGCTCGGCGAACCGGCGTTCTCGCGGCTGATCGAGCCGCTGCTGGGCGCCGCCGGTGTCGATTCGCCGGAGCTGGTGCACAGCATCTCCTTCGCGATCGCCTTCGGCATCATCTCGTTCCTGCATATCGTGCTCGGCGAGCTGGCGCCCAAATCGGTGGCGATCCGCAAGACCGAGATCGTTTCGCTGTGGGCGGCGCTGCCGCTGTTTCTGTTCTACTGGCTGATGTACCCGTTCATCGCCGTCCTCAACGGCAGCGCCAACCTGTTGCTGAAGCTGTTCCGGCTGGAGCTGGCGGAGGAAGGCGAAGAGCCGCATTCCGCCGACGAGATCCGCAAGCTGCTGGTCGCCAGCCATCGCCACGGCGAACTGGCCACCGCGCAGGCGCAGGTGCTGTCGCGCACGCTCGATCTGCCGGACCTGACGGTCGGTGACCTGATGCGGCCGGCCTTCGATCTGGTCGCGCTCGACATCCGCGACGACGTGCGCACCAATCTCACGCTGGTCTCGCAGCACCGCTACTCGCGCTACGCCGTCTACGACAGCGAGCAGCACAATCACTACGTCGGCCTGCTGCACGTGCGCGACCTGTTCGCGGCACTGCACGACAAGCCGGACCTGCAGGACCTGACGCCGCTGCTGCGCGAGGTGCCGATGGTGCTGCGCGACGAGCCGGCGCAGCGCCTGTTCCGCCGCTTCCGCCGCGGCCTGCCGCATCTGGCGCTGGTCACCGATGCGCTGGGCACGGTGATCGGCTTCATCACGCTGGAACACATCCTCGAAGCCATCTTCGGCAGCATGCAGGACGAGTTCCACCGCCAGAAGGAAAACTGGGTCGAGTCCGGCAACGGCGTCTACGAGGGCCCGGGCTGGCTGCCGATCTATACGCTGGAGCGGCGCCTGGAGCGCGACATCGAGTCCGGCCGCGCCGACACCATCGGCGGCCTGGTCATGCAGGCCCTGGATCGCTTGCCGCAGACCGGCGACGCGGTGACGGTGTCGGCGCTGGAGATCGAGGTGCTGGAGACCTCCGGGCCGCGCATCGAGCGCCTGCGTGTCCGCGACCTCAGCGGCCGCGAGGACGTCGACGGCTGAGTCCGCTGCCGCGGCCGGCGCAAGTCCGCCGCCGTTCATCTATACCCGCTAGCGTGCTCGGGCATCCCTCGCGGAGCCTTTCATGCGTGTCCTGTTGCCGATGACGATGGCGGTGGTGGTCCTGATCGCCGTCGGCTGCCGTGCCGCCGACGAAGCCGGCGTGTCCGCGCCCCCCGCGGCGGACCGCGCCGCCGAGCCCGCCGATGCCGCCAGCGTCGACCAGCTCGCCGCGCCGGTGGCGTACCTGTGCGGCGATCTGCTGTTCACCGCCCAGTTCGCCGCCGACCGGGTGCTGATCCAGACCCCCGAGGCGCTCTACACCCTGTTGCAGGTCGGCGGCGACGCCGGCGCGATCTACGAGAACGCTCAGGCGCGCTTCACGACGCGCGCCGGCACCGCCAGCCTGCGCATCGGCGAGGAGCGTCACGACGAGTGCCACGAACGCACGGTGGCCGAGGCGCCGCCGCCCTGAACGTGCGCCGCGGGCCGTCTGCAGCGCGCTCCGCCTGCCTCAATCCAGCAACGGCGCGTCGGCGTGCGTCTTCCAGCCGTAGCGCCGCAGATCGACGCGACCCCCCAGCAGCGGCACGCCCTCGGCCTCCAGCCGCGCCTGCTGCCGGCGATACGGCTCGCTGTCCGCGGCAAACGACAGCCGGCCCTGGGCATTGATGACACGGTGCCACGGCAGCCCGGCGTCGCCGGCATGGTGCAGCGCATAACCGGCCAGCCGCGCCTGGCGCGGAAACCCGGCGAGCGCGGCGATCTGTCCGTAGGTGGCGACGCGGCCCGGCGGAATGCGCCGCACCACGGCGAGAATGCGCGCGTAGCGGTCGATGCCGCCGGCGGCGGCCTGGGGCGATGGGAGAGCGGGCGGGCGGGAGCGCGGCATCGGCCGCAGCATAGCCCAGGGTCTCAGGCGGCCAGCGGCAGCGCCGCGGCGCGCAGGCTCCATTCGATATTCCAGCCCTCGCGCTCCCAGCGCGTGATCCAGGCCTGGGCCAGCGCTTCGCCATAGCTGGCGCCGCACTGCATGCGCAGGCGGCGCTGCTCGGACCAGCGCATCCAGCGTTCGTCGCCGCCCTCGCAGACGCGCAGCCAGCACTGGCCCTCGGCGTCGCGGCTGAGCAGCACCGCGCGGGCACCGTAGCCGTCGCGGGTCATCAGCAGGGTGTTGAAGAGCAGGGACTCGCTGCGCTCGATCGCGTCGCTGAGATCGTCGTGCGAGCCGTAGGCCGGAAGGATGTTGGTGTTCATGTCCTGGTTTTCGGCCGCGGCCAGGGCGGTCTGAGCAGGTAATCCTCGGCAGCGTTTGTAGGATTTTGATCAGTACTTGCGTCCGCAAAACGGGCGGCGGACTCAGATGGCGCCCCAGGTGCCTTCCGCGATACGCACGCTGTGGCCGCCGACGCGAACCGCCGTGACCTGCCCCGCGCTGCGCTCGGCGGCAACGTGCAACAGGCTCGGACGGCCCATTTCCAGGCCCTGATGGATGCGCCATTCGTAGAGGCCGTCGGCGCTGGCCTCGGCCGCCAGCGCAGCGCCCAGTGCCACCGCGGCGGAGCCGGTCGCCGGGTCTTCGGGCACCCCGAGTTCCGGCGCGAACATGCGCGTGCGCAACTCGCCCTCATAGCCACGCGCGTAGACGTAGAGCGCGCGCGCGGCAGCGCCAGCCAGGGCCTTGCGCGCGCCGCTGGGGTCGAAGTCGATAGCCGCCAGCAGCTCCGGCGAGCGCAGCGGCACCAGGATGAAGGGATTGCCGCAGGACGCGATGCGCGGCTGCTCGCGGCCGCCGTCGGCACTGGTGCCGGCCAGGTCTTCGCTGTCCAGCCCGAGCAGCGGCGCAAGAGTCGCCGCGTCGGGGCCGGGCGCGAACTGCGGGGGCTGTGCGGTGCTGAGTTCGGCGTAGCTGGCCTCGCCCGGCGTCATCCGTACCAGTACCGGCACCAGGCCGACGCCCTCCTCCAGCGTGAAGCGGATGTCGGCTCCCTTCGGCGTCAGGCCCAGCTCGGCGAGCAACGTCGCCGCGCCGATGGTGGGGTGGCCGGCGAACGGCAGCTCCTTGAACGGGGTGAAGATGCGCAGGCGATGCAAGGCCTCGCTCTGCGTCGGCGCCAGCACGAACACCGTTTCCGAAAGATTGAACTCGCGGGCGATGCGCTGCATCTGCGCGGTCTGGAGCTGATCACCGCCGAGCACCACCGCCAGCGGATTGCCGCCGTAGGCGGACTGGGTGAACACATCCAGGGTGTGAAAACGCAGGCTCATGACGCGATCTCCGGAACGGGTGTCACGAATACGGCAGCTTGCAGCGCCGCCCGCCAGCTCGCGAGCTTGGTCGCCGCCGGCTGGCCGGCGTTGGCGGGGCTGGTCGACGGCAGCGCGACCACGCGCAGGCCGTCGGTGAAATCCGGCTGCGATTTCATCACATGCCGTGTGAAGGCCTCGGCGGCCTTGCCGCCATTGAGGCAGATCAGCTGCAACTGCGGATGCAGGGCGCGGAAGGTGGCGAGATCGTTGGCGACCTCGCTGAGGCGGACGATGGCGCCATCGAGACTGCCGGGCCGCTCGCAGTACGCGAGCACGTCCCAGACGGCCACGCCACGCGCATGCAGCCGCCGCAGGCGCTCGGCATAGGGATATTCGGGGCCGGCGCCCAGCAGCGTGCCCATGAACGCCCAGAACAGATTGCGCGGATGCGCGTAGTACTGCTGCGCACGCAAGGACGCCTCGCCCGGCATCGAGCCGAGAATCAGCACGCGCGCATCGGCGCGGGCGGCAGGCGGAAAGCTGTGTCTTTGCATGCGTGATCGCGGACGTTCTAGGCATCGTAATGGGGTCGGCGGCGACACTCGCAAGCCATGCCGGGCATCGCCACCATTGAACCCGGCTCGTGGAACGATTACGTTGCCTCGCCGACGGCAGGCTGAACACCGTGATCAGCGCCGCCGTGAAAAGATCCGCGCAAGGGGGAGAGATGAGCCAGGCCCAAGCAGGCTATTCGGCGCCGGCCAAATGGGCGCACTGGTTGATCGCGCTGCTGATCGCCGGCGCCTTCACGCTCGGCTTCGTGATGGTCGACATGAAGATGTCACCGGACAAGCTGAAATTCTTCGCGTACCACAAGTGGCTCGGCGTCACCGTGTTCCTGCTGGCGCTGCTGCGCCTCGGCTGGCGCCTGTACCGGCCGCCGCCGGCGTTGCCGGCGACGATGCGGCGCTGGGAGCGGCAGGCCGCCGAGATCACCCACCGCCTGCTGTATCTACTGATGTTCGCGATGCCGCTGTCCGGCTGGCTGATGAGTTCCGCCAAGGGCTTTCAGACCGTTTACCTCAAGCTGATCCCGATTCCGGATCTGCTGGACAAGAACGCCGCGCTCGGCGCGGCGCTGGAGGCGGTGCACGAGGCGCTGGCCTGGCTGCTGCTGGCGGCGCTGGCGCTGCATGTCGCCGCCGCGCTCAAGCATCATTTCGTCGAGCGCGACGACGTGCTCAGGCGCATGCTGCCGCAGCGGCGGCGCTGAAGATCATGCCAACAGGAGTCGCGATGAACGCTGCATGGAAACTGTCGCTGTCGGCGCTGCTGCTGGCCAGCGGCACTGCACTGGCCGCGCCGCGGCCGCTGCTCGCCGACAAGAGCCGCATCGAGTTCAGCGTCAAGCAGATGGGCGTCGCCGTCTCCGGCCAGTTCAAGCGCTTTACCGCGACGATCGATCTGGATCCGGCCAAGCCGGAAGCGTCGAGCGCCGAGGTGACGGTCGACACGGCCAGCCTCACCACCGGCGACGCCGATGCCGACCAGATCGCCATCGACAAGCCCTGGCTCGCCGCCGCGCAGTTCCCCAAAGCCGTGTTCAAGAGCACCGCGGTCAAGGCCACGGCCAAGGATCGCTACGAGGTCAAAGGCACGCTGACGCTGCGCGGTGCCACGCGGCCGCTGACAGTGCCGCTGAGCACGCAGACGCAGGCCGACGGCAGTACCGTCGTCAGCGGCGAGTTCAGCCTCAAGCGCGCCGATTTCAATATCGGCGGCGGCGAATGGAACGAGGGCGACATCGTCGGCGCCGAAGTGCCGGTGAAGTTCCGGCTGACGCTGGCGCCGGCCAAGTAAAGACCTGCTGTACAGACATTGAGCCCAGGCACGCACCCAGGCTCGCATCGACCGACCCGAGGAGTTTGACCATGAAGAAGCTGGCCATCGCCGTCCTGCTGGGCACCGCCGCGTTCAACGCCGCTGCCGCCGACACTTACGAGCTGGACCCCACGCATACCTTCCCGTACTTCGAGCTGGAGCATCTGGGCCTGTCGAAATTCACCGGCCGCTTCGACAAGACCAGCGGCACGGCGACGCTCGACACCGCCAAGAAGACCGGCAGCGTCGAGGTGACGATCGATGTCGATTCCGTATCGACCGGCGTCGCCAAGCTCGACGAGCATCTGCAGGCCGAGGAATTCTTCGACGCCAAGAAATTCCCGACCATCAGCTTCAAGTCCAGCGCCTTCAAGTTCAGCGGCGACAAGCCGAGCGAGGTCAAGGGCGATCTGACGATTCACGGCGTCACCAAGCCGATCACGCTCAGCGTCACGCACTTCGCCTGCAAGGAACACCCGATGAAGAAAGTGCCGGCCTGCGGTATCAACCTGGAAGGCAAGATCAAGCGCTCCGAGTTCGGCATCTCGACCTATGTGCCGATGGTCGGCGACGAGGTGAAGCTGCGTATCGAGGCGGAAGCGGCGAAGAAGTAGAAAGCCTTCCCTCACCCCCAACCCCTCTCCCGCTTGCGGGAGAGGGGCTTGTTTGTGCCTTCTCCCGCCTGCGGGAGAAGGTGGCGCGAAGCGCCGGATGAGGGCTGCGGCCTACATGAACTTGCCGCCGCTGATGCGGCCGTCGCCGTCGAGCTCGGCGAAGTAGCGGCTGTTGTTCATGCGGAACTCGCGCGTCGCGATCTGGCCCGGCAATACCAGCACCACGTGCGGATACGCGGCCCTGAACTGCTCCGGCGTCGGCTTGCCGGTGATGAAGCGCGCAAACGCGTGCAGATCGGTGACATTGCCAGCCACTGGCGGCGGCGGTGAATCGCTCTGCGGCGAGTTCTGCTGGCAGGCGATGGCGGCGAGCGGCAGCAGCAGGATGATCGGCCAGCGGCGCATGGCGTTCTCCTTCCAAAGTCCAGTGCGCAGTATGCACCTCAGGCGCGCGCCGCCCGCACAGGGTCTGGGTAGCTTTCCGGACGCGGTGCGCGGCGTGCTTCGCTAAGATCGTTCGCCTTCCCACGGACCTTCCAAGCCATGCCGCGCAAGCCTTCGACGTCTTCCCTGATCGTGATCGGCAGCCTGCTGATCGGCAATGCCGCGCAGGCGGCTGGCGGCGATCCGCACTCCTACGCCAACATTCAGGACTTCCGCACCCGCGAGCTGGCGATCGAGCTGACCGTCGACTTCGACAAGAAGCAGCTGCGCGGCGAGGCCGATCTGCAGCTGCAGCGGCTCAATCCCAAGGCGCGGCAGCTGGTGCTCGACACGCGCGATCTGGATATCGAAGCGGTCGAGGCCGGCAGCGGCAGCACGTTGAAGAGTGCTGCCTTCAAGCTCGCCAAGGCAGACCCGATCCTCGGCAGCGCGCTGAGCATCGAGCTGCCGGCCAGCGCCGACCGCGTGCGCATCCGCTATGCGACGCGCCCCAGCGCTTCGGGCCTGCAATGGCTGGCGCCGGCGCAAACGGCCGGCGGCAAGCTGCCGTTCCTGTTCACGCAATCGCAGGCGATCCACGCGCGCAGCTGGATTCCGCTGCAGGACACGCCGTCGGTGCGCGCGCCGTACCGCGCGCGCATCCACACGCCGAAGGAACTGCGCGCGGTGATGAGCGCGGACAACGACCCCAAGGCTGCGCAGGACGGCGACTACACGTTCTCGATGCCGCAGCCGATCCCGTCGTACCTGATCGCGCTGGCTGTCGGCGATCTGCAGTTCCGCGAGCTCGGCGCACGCACTGGCGTCTACGCCGAGCCGGCGACGATCGAGGCTGCAGCCAAGGAGTTCGACGACACCGAGCAGATGCTGGTGCGCTGCGAGGCCGTGTTCGGCCCGTACCGCTGGGGCCGCTACGACCTGCTGATCCTGCCGCCGAGCTTTCCGTACGGCGGCATGGAGAATCCGCGGCTGACGTTTGCGACGCCGACGGTGATCGCCGGTGATAAATCGCTGGTCTCGCTGGTCGCGCACGAGCTGGCGCATTCCTGGTCCGGCAACCTGGTCACCAACGCCGTCTGGGGCGACTTCTGGCTCAACGAGGGTTTCACCAACCATCTGACCTTCCGCATCATGGAAGAGGTCTACGGCAAGGACGTCACGCAGCAGGAGCGCGTGCTCGACGCCACCGAACTCAAGCAGACCCTGGAGCGGCTCGACAACGACGGCGACAAGACCCTGGTGCCGGACCTCGCCGGCCGCGATCCGGACGACGGCGTCACCGATGTGCCGTACGCGCGCGGCGCGCTGTTCCTCGCCTATCTGGAAGCCCGGTTCACGCGGCCGGTGTTCGATCAGTTCCTGCGCGGCTGGTTCGACAGCCATGCGTTCCAGAGCGTGCGCACCGAGGATTTCCTCAAGTACCTGCACGCCGAACTGCTCGACAAGAAGCCGGGCGTGGTCTCCGAGGCGGAGCTGAATGCCTGGCTGCGCGTGCCGGCGATGCCGGCCGACACGATCTGGCCGCAGTCCGATGCTTTCGCCAAGGTCGACGCGCAGCGTGCGGCCTGGCAGGCCGGCACGCGCAAGGCTGTGAAGCTCGATACCAAGGGCTGGGACACGCGGCAGTGGGTGCATTTTCTCGACGCGCTGCCGCCTCTGAAATCGCAGCAGCTCGCGGAGCTCGACCAGGCTTTCGCCTTCTCGAAGACCGGCAACGCGATCATTGCCAGCCAGTGGTGGCAGTTGTGCGCCAAGAGCCATTACGCGGCCGCCGATGCCGGGATCGGCGCGTACCTGGGTCAGGTCGGCCGCATGAAGCTGATCGTGCCGATCTACCGCGAACTGGCGAAGACAGCGCAAGGCCGCGCCCAGGCGCAGGCGCTGTTCGAGCGCTGGCGTGAGCGCTACCACCCGATCGCCCAGGACGCCATCGCCAAGGTGATCAAGGGATGAAGCGGCTGCTGCTGCTGGGCCTGATCGTCGGCGCGGCGCTGGCGTATCAGCGCTACGAAGCCGCGCCCGCTGCGCATGCCGATGTGGCGCAGACCGCGCCTGCCGACAACG
>CBINNP010000114.1:0-10878 GCA_966252075.1 uncultured Solimonas sp. | reverse complement strand
GCTGGACCAGGTCAGCAAGCAGATCATCGTGCGCAGCTTGAGCTGGTTCGACACCGTGGCAGTGCTGCCGAATCTCAACATCGTGCACATGCGCAACACCGGTGCCGCGTTCTCGATGATGTCGGACGCCTCGCCGGTGGTGTTCGTGCTGCTCGGCAGCGCAGTCAGCATCGGCATCCTGCTGTGGCTGCGCAAGCATCCGCACGAGCAGCGGCTGATCGCGGCGGCGCTGTCGCTGATCATGGGCGGCGCGCTGGGCAATGTCATCGACCGTGTCACGCGGGGTCACGTGGTCGATTTCATCGATTTCTACGTCGGTCGCTGGCACTTCGCGGCGTTCAACGTCGCCGACATCGCCATCAGCTGCGGTGCCGGCCTGCTGATTCTCGACATGCTGCTCGACATGCGGCGCCGCAAGGCCGCCGGGGCGGAATCCTGATGGACATCCTGCTGGCCAATCCGCGCGGCTTCTGTGCCGGTGTCGACCGTGCGATCGAGATCGTCGAGCGCGCGCTGGAGCTGCTCGGCGCGCCGATCTACGTGCGCCAAGAAGTCGTGCACAACCGCTTCGTGGTCGAGAACCTGCGCGCCAAGGGCGCGGTTTTCGTCGAGGAAGTCGACGAGGTGCCGGCCGGTGCCACCTGCATCTTCTCCGCGCACGGCGTTTCGCAGACGGTTCGCGCCGCCGCCGCCGAGCGCAATCTGACGGTGTTCGACGCGACCTGCCCGCTGGTCACCAAGGTCCACATCGAGGTCAAGAAGTACTCCCGCGAAGGTCGCGAGGTGGTGCTGATCGGCCACGCCGGCCACCCGGAAGTCGAGGGCACGATGGGCCAGTTCGACGGTGCCAACGGTGGCCACATTCATCTGGTCGAGACGCCCGAGGACGTGGCGCAGCTGCCGGTCGCGCCGGGTGATTCGATCGCCTACGTCACGCAGACCACGCTGTCGATGGACGACACTGCCAAGGTGATCGACGCGCTGCGCGTGCGCTTTCCGCAGATCCACGGTCCGCGCAAGGATGACATCTGCTACGCCACGCAGAACCGCCAGGACGCCGTCACGGAAATGGCCGAGCGCTGCGATGTGCTGCTGGTGGTCGGCTCGCGCAACAGTTCCAACTCCAACCGCCTGCGCGAGCTGGCCGAGAGCCGCGGCACGCCGGCACACCTGATCGACGGTGCCGACGATATCCGCGCCGAATGGCTGGCCGGCAAGCAGGCGGTCGGCGTTACCGCCGGCGCCTCGGCGCCTGAGGTGCTGGTCCGCGCGGTGATCGACAAGCTCAAGTCGCTGGGCGGCCGCCAGGCGCAGGAACTGCCGGGCCGTGAGGAACACGTGGTGTTCTCGCTGCCGCCGGCGCTGCGCAAGGCGACACGCTCCAGCGAGCTGGTCTCGCGCTAGCGATCCCGGCACGGGCGGTCGCGCGATTTCATGACGTCTGTCCTGCCTGAAGGTTCGATCGAGACGGCCATCGTCGGCGGCGGTGTGATCGGCCTGGCCTGCGCCGAGGCGCTGAGCCGCGCCGGTCGCAAGGTCTGCGTGATCGAGCGCGGCCAGCTCGGCCGCGCCGCGTCCTGGGCCGGCGGCGGCATGCTCAGCGTGCTGCCGCCCGATCAAGCGCTGGTCGAGCCGCTGCGCGGCCTGCTCGCGCAATCCCTGGCTCTGTATCCACGGTGGTGCGAGCGGCTGCGCCGCGAATCGGGGATCGACCCCGAGTACTGGATCAGCGGCGGCCGCTACATCCGGCACGACGGCCGCCGCATCGACTATCCGCAGCTCGCCCAGGTGCGCAATCCGCGTCTGCTGCGCGCCCTTGTCGAGGTGCTGCGCCGCCGCGGCGTGCCGCTGCTCGAGGACACCGAGGTGCAGGGCTGGATCGAGGACCGCGGCGTGCTGCACGGGCTGCGCACCGCGCGTGGCCAGCTGAACTGCGCGAGCGCCGTGCTCGCCGCCGGTGCCTGGTCGGCGGCGCTGGGCGCCGACGGCGTGGTGCCGACCAAGGGGCAGATGCTGCTGCTGCGCGCGGCGCCCAACGAGCTGCCGCAGATCCTGATCGGCGAAGACGCCTACCTGATTCCGCGCCGTGACGGCCTGGTCCTGCTCGGCAGCACGCTGGAAGACGCCGGCTTCGATACCAAGCCGACGCAGGAGGCGCGCACGCTGTTGCTGGCGCGCGGCGCGCGCTTGTGGCCACGCGTCACGGCCTTGCGGATCGAGCGGCACTGGGCCGGCTTGCGGCCGCGGCCGCCGCAGGCCTATCCCTTGCTCGGCCCTCATCCGCATTTGGCCGGGCTGTACCTGGCGACCGGGCACTTCCGCATCGGCCTGACCCTGGCGCCGGGTACCGCCGAACGCATCCGCGCGATGCTGGTGTCCTGAGCGCGTTTTTCCCGAAGTGAGAACCGGTCGGCGGTTGCCGGCCCGCCTGCGCGCCTAGCATCGAGCCGGGAGCAAGCGCGCGGTTCTTGTCGCCGTGCCGCGCTTGCGGGGAGGCAAGGATGCGCAACGCGCGCGATACTCGCGGGCCGATGGCGGCGCCGCATCGCGGCTGGTCCTTCACCGAGATGCTGGTGGGCCTGTCGCTATCGGCGGTAGTAGTGACACAGGCAGTACCGGCCTACCGCTGGCTGCTGATGCGCAACCGGCTGGCGCTGGCCAGCAATCAGCTGCTGACGGGGCTGCACGAGGCGCGCCAGTTGGCGATCAGCAGCAATGCCGCGGTGACATTTTGCGCCGGCAATGTCGATGCCGGCTGCCATGGCGACTGGTCGCACCAGCAATGGCTGCTGTTCGCCGACCGTAATCGCAATGGCCAGGTCGACGCGGGCGAGTTCCTCAAGCGCAGCGAGGCGCTGGCACCGGTGCCTGAGATGGTCATCGCCGGTAACGGACCGTTCCGCAGGGCCGTGGTGTTTCGGCCGGATGGCCTGGCCCGGACCACGAGCGGGGCCTTCGCCGCCGGGCGCCTGCGCATCTGCACCCCGTATCCGTTCGCGCACAACGCCAATGATCTGGTGCTGATTGGCAGCGGTCGCGTCGAGCCGGAGGCCCGGGATCTGGGCGGTGCCTGTCCGGCCCCCTGAGAACTACCAGCAATCGGCAACGCGGCCGGTGCCGGTGATGCCGCGCGTGCCGGCCTGGTCGAGCGTCAGCGTGCCGCAGCGTCCGTCACGGCTGGCCTGCAGCGCATTCGGGATCGCCCGCAGTTCATAGGTGGAAGCGCCGAGGCTGTCTTCGGCAAAGGCGTACCGATAGTCCTTGCCGGTGTTGCGCTCGGACGCACAGTCGAGGCCGAGTGCGGCAAGCGTGGCGTCGCTGACAGCCACGCCGTCGCTATCGCGATCGTAGCGAAGATGGGTGGTGTAGAAACGCTCCATGTGCGTGGCGAAGCTCGCCAGGCAGACCTCGGCGGCGCGGCGCTTGGTCTTGCTGATCGAGCTTATGTAGGACGGGTAGGCAATCGCCGCAAGGATGCCGACGATGGCCAGCGCGATCATCAGCTCGACCAGCGTGAACCCGCGCGCGGACCAGCGACCGTGCGGGCTCATTGCACCACCCATTCGCGCCACGACAAGCGCTGCACGGCGCCGACGGTGCCCTTGGTATTGACGTTTCCGGTGGCGGCGTTGTCGAAGCTGACCAGCATGGTGTTGCCCGCGAAGATCGGATTGGTCGGGATCGAACTGAAGCCTACACCGGCAACGATGTAAACGTTGCCATTGGCGTCGGTGATCTTGTCACTGTTGTTGAACAGCGTGTCGTGGTTGATATCGAAGAAAGTCGAGCCGGGCGCGGTGCCGGTGAATGGATCAATCGCCATGATCCAGCCGCTGCCGGAGGGATTGCAGGGGTCGGAGGACTCCGGAATGCGCGAAGTGCCGAGCAACAGCGTGCCCTGGAACTGGTTGGGCGTGACCATGCGCTCGCCTCGGCCGCTGCCGCTGGGTGGCTTGAGGTCGATGTACCAGCCGGATTTTCCAGACATGTCGTTGCCGGATGCGCTGGAGATCGCACGCGCGGCCAGCGATGTCGATGTGGCGGCGGCTTCATAGAGAATCTGGCGTTGCACCAGCGCGCTGCGGCCGGTGCTGAGGTTCGTCACCAGGCCGCCGGATTGCGACGGTCCGGCCTGGGCGATGACGCCGTACCAGCTCTGCACGCTGGTGTCCGCCAGTTCGCTCTGCGCTAGATAGCGGCCGGTGCCGAAGAACAGCCAGACGTTGCCGGTCTTGGGATCCTTGCCAGCCAGCATGCCACCAGTGACCGGTTGCGCGGTGCCCGTTGAATTGACCGCGGAGAACAGCACGCTGCCGCTGGCCTGGCTCAGATTGAATGCCCAGACCTTGCCCTTCAGATCGCCTGCGTAGGCCTTGGTGCTGATGCCATTGGTCGGATCGTCCATCCACACCGCAGGCGCGGCGAGTCCGTTGTCGCTATCACTGCCTGCGGTGCGTACGGTCAGGGCGCCGTCGGCGATCGCGAACTGCAGCAGCGCGGCGGTGTTGGCGGCGCTGTTGTAGCCGTTGCCGAGCAGCACCGACCAGCTGCCGTCGGCGGTCTGCGCGACGATTGGTTTGCCGATGATCTGGCCGATGTAGTTGCTGTTGCCGAGGCCATCACCCGCGGAGCGCTCCCACAGCAGGCGCGGCGCAGCGGGATCGGTGACGTCGAGTGCGTAGACCGCGCGCGCCGTGCCGCGGCCGCTGGTACCGACCAGCACGGTATGCCAGGCGGAGGCGTAGTAGACGTCGGCGACGGTAATCTCGCCGTCGTTGAAGTACGCATGCGGCAGCACGTTGTTGCCGTAGCGGGTGTCGGCCAGGTTGGCGACGCCGGCGAGGATCACCGCGTTGGGCAGATAGGCGAAGGTCTCCTCACCGAGATCTGGCTCGTAACTGCCGGAGGAGGGACTCGTCGACGTGTCGTAGCCGCTGCTGCGGGCTTTGGTGTTGAACGCGTGCAGCATGCCATCGTTTGCAGCCACCCAGATCCTGGCGGCGCGATTGACCTTGTCGGCGGAAAATGCTGCGTAGCTGCTGGAGCCGGTGAAGGTCTTTCCAAAAAACAGATTGGCGTTCGGCGCGCCGATGTATAGCGGCTGCGAGTTGACGATGTCACCGAGCGCAGTATCGCGGTTGCGGAGGCGGCCGCCGTTCTTCTCCTCGCCGCTGGCATCGCCACGCAGGTAATTGATGATCGCCTGTTGCTGGGCGGTGTCATCGGTGGCGGCGTTGTTGTCGGTGAACAGCGCCGTGCGCTGTGCGGTGGACAGGGTGCTGGTGTTGCTGAACGCGACCATGCGATCACCAGTCGCGCTTGGGTTGTAGGTGCGGATCGTCCGGTTGGCCGCGCTCGGCATCGCGTTTGACGCCACCCAGCTGGGCGTGGTCGCGATCACGCCAGTGCTCGGATTGACGGTGAAGGCCTTCAGATCGCCCTTCCATTTTCCCGTGTAGTAGACGGCTTGATAGGTCACCGTGCCGGTGTCGAGCTTGGTGCTGTTGGCGGCGAGGCTGGCACCGGAGCCGATGCGCTCGTTGACGCGCTTGAGCGCATCGACCAGCGCGTTGGAAAAATCGGCCGGGCTGGTTGCCGAGTAAAAGCCGCCATGGCCGTTGACTGCAGCGTGCGCGAGGTCGGTGATGTTGTAGATGCTGTCGCTCGCCGGCTGTGGCCAGCTGAAATTGGCGATCGGCGCGCCGCCGTTGGACCAGCGAAAGATCTGCTCGATCGTCGTGCCGCTTGGCGTGATTCCCGTCGGCGTGAAGCCCAGGCCGAGCGTGAACGTGGTCATGTGCTGCCAGAACGCCGGATCCTCGGTGCTGGTCGGCACCTCGTTGTCGACAGCACCGCGCAGATCGGTCAGCCAGTAGTACATCGCCACGTCAGCCAGCGTATTGGCATAGGTATCGGCATACGGCTTCGGCGGTTGCGCCTCGGCGTCATAGGTGTAGCTCTGGCCGTTGGGGCCGGTGTTGGTAACGACCTTCGACTCGGTGGTCGTGATCGTGCGCTGGCAGCTGACATTGAGCGTATTGGCGTTGGTCAGCGTGTAGGCTGGCGTCGATGGGTTGCTGGCGCTTGGACACGTCGGTGTTGCGGTCTGAATGCGTGTACAGAGGCCGGGGTAGCCATCCTCATTCAGCGTGTAATTGCTCGGGCAGTTCGGCGTCCGCGTGCGCGGGTTTCCCGAGTTGCGGCTGCAGATCACGCCCGTGGTGTTCTGGTTGATGAGGCTGTATGACGGACTGGCAGAAGCGCACGTTGGCGTGCTGGTCTGAATCCTGGCGCACCTGCCCGGATCACCGGCGCTGGCATTGAGCGTATAGCCGCTGCTGCACACAGGCGTGCGGCTGTCAATGCTCTGCACCTGGCGCGATGGCGCATCGACATTGCTGCCGTACAGCTCGGTCGGCACCGAGAAGTTCGATTCGTTCCAGAAACCGTCCGTGGTCAGGATCGTGTAGGACTGCCGGCAGGCCAATTCCGTGCTGTCGGCTGTCGATGTCTGCCAGGGCTGCGCGGTCTGGTAATACTGACCGACCGCGCTGAGCGCCTGTCGCAGCGGCGTGCCGCCGCTGGCGGTGGCGCCGCTCAGCCAGGTCCAGAACTGCGTCTTGTGTGTGGCGCCATTGGCACCAAACGGCCGCACTTCGGCGATGTAGTTGCTGCCGTCGTTGTAGGCGTCGCTATACGTGTAGCGAGAGGCCGGGAGGCTGGTGTAGTTGTTGTTGCCACTATTGCCGCCGTCCAGCGAGCCGAAGCCGAAGCGGATGGTGGAGTCGAGTGTGGCAAAAGCGTTCATCAGGCCGCTCTTCGCCATCAACATGCGCGAGCGGTAGTATGAAAACCAGTTGGCGATGTTCTGTCCGGCGGCGACACCCGCGGGCGCGGCGATGCCCGACGTATCGGAAGCCAGAACGCAATTGGCTTTTCCGTAGCAGTTGGCGGCCGCTACGTAGCGGACCGAGTATGGTCCTGCCTTAGGGCCGGTTGAGTACTGAAAGAAGTTGCGGGTTGCTTCCTGAAACGTCCAGGTGCACCGGTTGTTGGACGGAGTGTGGTAACCGACGTAGATCCAACCACTGACATTACGGTGGAGGTTCTCACACGCGGTCCGTGATCCGGGGATGGTGATCTCCTGCACCGGATCGGGTGTTTCGGCATAGGAGAAGGCGATGTTGCTTTTGCCGACCACCAGGCCATTGCCGGGTGTGTAACCTTCATGTGCGCCTGCGTAGCTGCGGTCCCCGGAGTTATATGAGGCATCCGAGGCGTAAACGCTGATGTCAACGGTGCCGGTGTTGGTGAAACCATTGATATAAGCGTTAGTGAGGCCCGGGGAATTGGCATACGAGCTGCCGTCTGCCTTCGGCGGCGGCAGATACGTGATGGCAGGGTTGTAGTAAACGCCATTGTTGGCCGCGTTGATCAGTGCGTCGTTATTCGGTTTGGCATTGATGCTGCCGCCGCTGGAGCAACTGACGCCATTCAGATAGCAAATGTCCGGCATGAAATTCCAGGCCATCGAACCGGAGTCGTCGAGCATCAGCGTGATGTTCGGCGGCAGCGACTGCTGCACCGTCAGCGGAGCTTGATCGATCGTCACGCCGGCGCCGCCGGCAGCAGGTACCGGCGGCGAACGCAGTACCGCGAGCGCAGCGGCGGTGATGACGAGGCCGGCGCCGAGATTGGCGAGCCAGGCTTTGCAGCGGGACCGGTGGGACATGGCCGTGCTCATCGTTACTGTTTGTACATCGCCTGCAGGGTGACCACGGCGCGCTCGCCGATGGTCGCCGGATCACCGCTGCGGGCGGTGATGCGGTAATAGATCGCGGTCATCGATGAGCCGGGCGCGTTGTACTGCGCGCTGTTGGCGCTCTGGCTGAAGCCGGTGCTCGACGAAGGGTCGATGTAGGTGCCCATGCTTTCGATGACGTACTGCGGCTGCGCCGCGGCGGTGCCGCCGCCGTCGAATTCCGCGGAACCGAGCGTCTGGATGAAGCTGGCGTCTAGACCCTCGTCCTCGAATGGATTGGCGCGGCACACGCCGCCACCCTGGCCGCAGTTGCGGATGGTGCCAGGGCTCGTCGCCAGCGCCGCGGCGCCGGCAACCAGCCCTGCCTCGGCCGCCTGGAAGGCCAGCGAGCGGTCGTAGAAGTTGGCGGTCATCTTCTGCTGCGTGGCAGTGCCGCGGATCGCCACCAGGCCGATCAGCGTGACCAGGATCAGCAGGATCAGCGCGGTGATCAGCGCGACGCCGTGCTGCCGTGCGACAGGCGCAGAGGTGCGGGCGGTGAGTTGGAGCTGCGCCATTCAGTGGGTCCGGTTGCGCAGGGTGAGTGTCGCAGTCATGACGCGGCGGATCGGCGCGCCGCCGGTGCCGGCGCGGGTATCGGTGCCGGACAGGCTCAGCGTGATGCGGACCGCATCGACGCCGCTCCAGTCGGCGACAGCGGTGGCGTTGACGAAGTCGCTGCCGCCGCCGGCGTGATACGCCAGCTGCAGATCGTCGACGTTGCGCAGCATCTCCTGCGCGGTCGGCGTCGGTGCGCCGCCGGTGGTCACCACGGCGCGCCGGTACAGCGAGCGCGTGCCCTGCGGGTTGTTGCCGATATACCAGTCCGATGCGGCCAACGGCGCCAGTTGCGAGTTGATCGCGAACTGATAGGGGTTGCCGCCGGCGCTGCAGGAGGTCGGAAAGCCCAGGCCGGTGGAGCAGTTGCCGCTACCGGCGATGGTCGCAGTCGGCGCGGCCCAGGCGCTGATCTGCGCGATCACCGCGTGGTCGGGATCGCAGATGAAGATCAGATCGCCGCTGCCGAGCGCTGCGCCGGTTTCGTTGAGCGTGATGGTATTGCTGGCGAGCACGTGGCTGGCGATGCTGTAGCCGGCTTCGGCGGCACCGATCAGCATCAGCGAATCGGTGCCGGCGATGCGCTGCGCGGTGCCGCTGCCGGTGGTGACGGCAGGATCGCTGCTGGCGCCATCGTAGCCGCGGATCGCGTTGGCGAAATCGGCGTACCAGACCTTGGTGCCGGTGCCCGACGGTCCGCTCTGCAGAACATTGGCGACGCGGCCGAGATTGCCGCAACCGGTCAGTCCGGCCTGGCGCAGATCGAGGGCGATCAGCTCGAAGGCGATACGCGCGTTCTCCTGCAGCTGGCCCAGCGCCGCATTGGAGCGGTATGCCTCCTTGTTGGACAGGAACACCGCAGTCGCGCCGCCGATGACCACCAGCCCCAGCACCAGCGCCACCATCAGCTCGATCAGGCTGATGCCACGCTGCCGGCGTATCGTCCTCATAGCTGCGCCTGCGTGACGACACGCTGCGCGGCGGTGCCGCCGGCGCCGATGCGGCTGTCGTCGAACTGGATGCTGATCGTGCAGGCGCCGCCGGCGTTGCAATTGACGGTGCCGCTGGTGGCTTCGTTGTCGCCGAGGCTGGCAGCCAGTTCGAGACACCAGTTGTGCAGCTGGGTCTCGGCGAGCGTGCCGGCCTCCGGGCAGTCATCGGCGCTGACGGTCTGGTTGTACGCGGACGCCAATGCATTGGCGCGGTCGGCACGCAGCGATTCCAGGATGGAGTAGCTCGCGACCACCGCCATCGAACGTGCCATCGAACTGTTGTTGCCGGACAGCGTGCGCAGCTGCACCAGGCCGACACCGAGCAGGCCGATCGACAGGATCAGGACCGCGACCAGGACTTCGATGAGGCCCAGGCCACGCTGCGTCGTGCCGCCGACGCGCGGATTACGGAGAGCAGCTGTTCGGTTCACTGGCTGGGCAATTGCCGCTGGTATTGGTGTAGGAGCAGCTGCTGACGACGCTGCCGGTGGTCACATAAATACAGCGGTGATTACTCTGCTCAAGGTCATCGGCGACCAGATCGGCAGCCAGTCCTGTATATGGCGCCGCACCTCCGATGCTGCGGGCGATGCCTTGTGCGTTGTAGCGCAGCGCCGTGGCACTGACCACGCGCACACCGGCTGGCAGGCCAAGGGCGGCGCGGATCGCCACCGCTTCATCGTCTTCGTCCAGAGCGTAGACCGCGCCGGTCCCGCTGCAGGCGCTACCCAGTGTGTCGCCGCCATTGCCGCTGGCACCGCAGAATTGCACTGCGCCGTTGCGGCTCACCGCTTCCAGGCGGGCCTGGCCGAGCGCCGCGACGGCTGCGTTGGCGGCAGTGCCGAGACGATTGGAAGCGAGCATCGAGGTGAAGCTGGGAATTGCGATCGCCGTCAGCACGCCGGCCACCGCCAGGGTCACCACCAGTTCTGGCAGTGTGAAGCCGGATACGGCACGGCGTAGAAAAGGCTCGATAGTGCCCATGGGCGGAAGCGTAGGCGCCGCCGCTGACCCGCACCTCGTCAGGTGACGACCGGCGGCGGTGCCGGCGCGACGAGAGGGTAGGCCCGGGGCTGCGTGTGCGGCTCTTCTCTGCATGGCCGTCCTTGGATCTCGTGATTCGCCGCGTCTCCGTTGTCGCGGCAAAGTAAGGATGAGACTAGCAATCCGCTCGTTGTCGCAGCAAACACACGCACGGTCAGGCTGAGCAGTACAAGCAAGCATCGCGCCCTGTCGTTGACCGGCTGCGAGCAGCCGTGAAGCGGCCCGTTAAAACTTCGCAAAAAAGTCTGTTGACTGCCGAAACGTTCTGCTATGATTCGCGCCCCTGAGCATTCCCCGCCGGGGATGCTTGAGTCGGTGGTGGGCGTAGCTCAGTTGGTTAGAGTCCCAGATTGTGATTCTGGTTGTCGGGGGTTCGAGTCCCCTCGCTCACCCCATTTTTTACAAGTTTATTGGCGGATACGGGCTGTTAGCTCAATGGTAGAGCAGCTGACTCTTAATCAGTAGGTTCGGGGTTCGAGTCCC
>CBINNP010000113.1:0-11013 GCA_966252075.1 uncultured Solimonas sp. | reverse complement strand
CAGGAGGCGCTGGGCCATCTGCTGTACGGCACCGGCCAGTACGGCGGCTTCGTGCAGCTGACCGGCGAGGTCGGTACCGGCAAGACCACCATCGTCCGCAGCCTGCTGGAGCAGAAGCTGCCGGAGGTGGACGTCGCCATCATCCACAACCCGCGGCTGTCCGAGCAGGAGTTCGTGCAGACCATCTGCGACGAGCTGGGCGTGGCCTACCCGCGCGAACAGCTGTCGCTGAAGACGCTGATCGATGCGCTCAACGAGCATCTGCTGCGTGCGCATGCCGCCGGCCGCCGCACCGTGCTGATCATCGACGAGGCGCAGAACCTGCAGCCTTCGGTGCTGGAGCAGGTGCGCCTGCTGACCAACCTGGAAACGGCCAAGGAGAAGCTGCTGCGGATCATGCTGATCGGCCAGCCGGAATTGTCCGAACTGCTGGCGCGACCGGACCTGCGCCAGCTGGCCAGCCGTATCACCGCGCGCTACCACCTGACCCCGCTGGGGCTGCGCGAGACGGTCGAATACATTCAGCACCGCCTGCGCGTCGCCGGTGGCGTCGGCGAGATTTTCACGCCGGCGGCGACCGACGAGATTCACCGCTTCACCAAGGGCGTGCCGCGGCTGATCAACATCGTCTGCGATCGCGCCCTGCTGGGCGCCTATGCGCAGAACGCCCGCCGCGTCACGCCGGAGATCGTCCGCAAGGCGGCCCGCGAGGCGATCGGCCAGATGCCGGACGTGTTCGATCCGCGCGCGCCGCACCGCTGGCGCTGGATCGAGATCGGCTGGGCGATCGCGCTGGTCCTCAGCGTCGGCCTGCTCGGCTGGAGCCTGAGCCGCGATCGTCAGATCGCACAGCAGGAAAGCCTGCCGGCCAACACGCCAGCCCCGTCCCTCGCCACGGCGCCGGTCGTCGTCGCCGACCCGCGCGCCGATCTGGCGACGATGGAACGCACCATCGAGCCGCTCGGCGAACTGATGGAACGGCTGATCCGCCGCTGGGACCGGGAGCTGGTCGTGCCGGCCGGACAGAACGTCTGCAAGGCGCTGAAAAAGTCCGGACTCGACTGCTACCGCGACCGGGGCGGCTGGGCCGATCTGGGGCAGATCAACCGCCCGGCGATCCTGACGCTGGATCTGCCCGGCGCCGGCCGCCAGTACGTGCTGCTGACCGCACTGGACACCAAGCGCGCCCACTTCAACACTGCGCTGGGTCCGGTCAGCGTCGATCTGGAAACGGTCGAGAGCGTGTGGAGCGGCGAGTTCCTGGTGCTGTGGCGCCGCGAGATCGGCGAGACCCGGATCGGCCCGCAGACCCGCGGCGCGCCGATCACCTGGATCTGGCTGCGTCTGGCGGCGCTGGAGAAGCTGCAGGCGCCGACGCCCTTGCCGAACCGTTACGACGACGCGCTGGCAACGGCGATCAAGCAGTTCCAGCGCAACCATGGCATGAAGCCGGATGGCATTGCCGGTACCCGGACCATGCTGGCGCTCGGCGATGGCCAGCCCAATACACCGACACTGGCCGTGTCCGAACTGGCAGCGGAAGCCACCCCGTGAGCTACATCCTGGAAGCGCTCAAGCGCGCCGAGCGCGAGCGTCACGTCGGCAAGACGCCCACCGTCGAGACCCTCGCGCAGGCCGCAGCGCCACCCGCGGCGCGCTGGCGGCCGGCACGCAGCCATCTGCTCGCCGCCGCCAGCCTGCTGATCGCCGCCGGCGCCGGTTTGATCCTGTGGTTGCGCCCCGCCGCGCCGGCGCCGCGCGCCGTACCCGCGGCACCCGCCGCGGCGACGAGCCCGGCCGCGACTGCGCCGGCACCGGCGGCGCCAGCCGCCGAGCCGGAAGCCGGCAGCACTGCGGCACTCGAGGATGCCGGCGCCGTCTCCAGCCTCGATGACTTGATGGACGGCGGCGACAGCCAGACTGAGGCGATACTCGCAGCCGCAGCGCCCGGCGAGCCCG
Organism: uncultured Solimonas sp.; assembly: GCA_966252075.1. Classification (GTDB taxonomy): domain Bacteria; phylum Pseudomonadota; class Gammaproteobacteria; order Nevskiales; family Nevskiaceae; genus Solimonas. The sequence continues at coordinate 9,054 of CBINNP010000113.1, read as the reverse complement.
CCGAGTTGCAGCCGCAGGACCTGACGCAGCCGGCCGCGCCGGTGGCCGAAGCGTCCGGCACGGCGGCGGCCCCGCCGGTCGCGATGCCGAACACGGCGCGTCCTTTGCGCGAGATGCCGGACGCCTATCGCGCGCGGTTTCCGGTGCAGGGCCTGGATGTCCACGTCTACGATCCCGACCCGGCGCGGCGCTGGATCATGGTCGCCGGCAAGCGCTATCGGGAGGGCCAGGTGGTCGATGGCGGTGCGCAGCTTGCGCAAATCGTCGATAGCGGCGCGATCTTCGCTTTCGATGGCGCCCAGGTTCTGTTCCCGGTCCGCTGAGCTCCGCCAGCGGCAAAACACAGGTCCCAGCGCAGTCCTGCACGCCCTACCCCGACGACTCGACAAATTCACCCGCATTGTCAGGGTGAATCCGACAGGTGGTGGCTTGTCGCCGCTACACAACTATACGTAGTATTTGACTATTCGGCTGGTTGGGCAGCCGATACCGCGCCGGGTGAGCCGTCGCCGCGCCGTCGAACCTCATTCAGGCGCATCGCACATTCAGGGAGTTCTCGATGAAAGGATTTCGACTTTGGTTGGGCGCCCTGTGTGCGCTCACACTTGCAGCGTGCGGAGGCGGAGGCGGGGGCGCAAACAGCCCTGACTTCCAGCCGGTTCTCAAATCAATTGCGGTAACGCCGAAGACGGCGTCGATCGGCACCGGCGAAACCAAGCAGTTCGAAGCCGTCGGCACGTTCACCAGCCAGCCGGGTGTTGCCGACACCACGCGCGTCATCACGACCGAAGTGAACTGGACCTCCAGCGCACCGGAAATCGCCACCATCGACGCTGCGACCGGTATCGCAACGGGAGCGGGCAAAGGCACGACGACGATCACCGCTTCGCGTGACGGCGTGTCGACCACCGCCACGCTGACCGGCGAAGGCCGCGTGCTGCGGCAGATCTCGATCACGCCGACCACCGCGGTAGTCGCGCCGAATGGCACGACTTCCTACACGGCGATGGGTATCTACAGCGACAGCCCGACGCCGGTGGCATTCCCGACCGGTGAAACGATCACCTGGACGCTGGCGCCGGCTGCGCTCGGCACCCTGTCACCGAACGGCGAGAACGTCAGCGTTCAGGCCAACACGACTGAAGGCGAAGGCACGCTGACCGCCACGGTCGGCGGCGTCAGCGGCACTGCGAAGTTCATCGTCGGCCGCGTCACCGCACTGAAAGTCGATCCGGCCACCGCCAGCAGCCCGGTCGGCATCCCGAAGTCATTCAAGGCCATTGCCTCGTTTGCGACCACCAGCAGCGGCGGCTCGATTGCCGATCAGGAAGTCCCCGCCGTCTGGACGGCGACGCTGGTTTCCGGCTCCGCTGCACCGTCGCTCGACGCGAAGTGCGCCAGCGCCAGCAAGCCGAGCAGCACCTGCCTGGTCACCGGCAAGTCTGAAGGCGAAGTCGAAGTCACCGCCTCTTACCTGACGTTCAGCGACGACGCCACGCTGACCGTGACGCCGGCGGTCCTCAAGGACGTGACGATCGTCTCGCTGGACCCGAACGTCACCATCAGCGGCAGCGATCCGCGCATGGCGGAAATCCCTCTGGGCGCCGCGCCGAGCTTCCGCGCTGACTACACGTACACCGACAACCTGACCGGCCCGGCGCGCAAGGCGGCCGACAAGGTCACGTGGTCGCTGCCGAGTTCCAGCTCGATCGCGACGCTGTCGGTCGACAGCACGACCAACATCGCCACCGTCACGAGCGCCGCCAAGGGCACCACCACGCTGACGGCGTCCGCCCCGGACAACATCAGCGATGCCGTGCAGCTCACGGTCGGCGACGCTGCCGTGCAGTCGATCTCGAGCGTGCGCCCGGCCAAGGCTTACGTGGCCGTGGAGCGCGAGCAGGAGTTCATCGCGGTCGGCAAGTTCAGCGACGGATCGGAAGCCGATCTACCGGATTCCGCCGTGACCTGGACCTCGGCTGATATCGCCGTCGCCACCATCAACACCAGCAACGGTGTTGCCAAGGCCATCATGGCGCCGAGCGTTGCCACGCCGGCACCGACGACGAAGATCCGTGCCACGCTGAAGTCCAACACCTCGAGCTTCGCGGAAGCGGACTTCGTGGTCACGACCAACCGCTGCACGATCCCGCTGCTGGCCACCGACGGTGCGAGCGCTGCGGCAGCGCCGGGCGCCGGTGTCTGCCTGCTGTGCGGCACCAACAACGAGTTCAATGTCGTTGACAGCCTGCCGCTGAGCTTTGGCCAGATCAATATCGGCGCTGCTCTGCTCAACGGCTATCGCGGTATCGATGTCACGATTGATCCGGGCGCACCGTATCTGCCGATCGCGACGGGTTCCAAGCCGGCCTTCATCATCGGCCTGCCAAAGGGCACGCTGGTTCTGGCGAACCTGCTTGCGCAGCTTGAAATCAACACCTTGATGGACGGCAACGTCGTCGAGAGCAGCGGCGATCTGATTCCGCTGCGCATCGATCTGCTCGGCACGACGATCATCGACGCCAGCGATAGCCAGGATCAGGTGCTGGTCGCGATCGACTCCTCGCTGCCGTTCAATGGCCTGCGCCTGAAACTCAAGGCTGGCACGGCGACCGCACTGCAGTCGGTCAACGTGTTCGCCGCCTGCGCCAACAGCGATCCGGTCACGCCGACGCTAACGGGTATCGGCCAGATCAAGGCCCTTGCCGGCGGTGTCGAGATCACCGGTCGTCGCAGCCAGGTTGGCACCAGCATCAACTTCGATGCCTTCAACCTCGCTGGCGCCTCCATCCCGGACGCCGACGTCACCTGGACGAGCAGCAATCCGAGCATCTTCACGCCGAACGCCAATGGCACCGGCGAGCTCAAGGCGACGGGCACCGTCACGGTGACCGCCACCCTGAAGGATCAATCGCTGTGCACCTCGGCCTGCTCGGCGACGTTCACGCTGACGGTGGAGCAGAACTTCTGCGTCACGCAGTTCACCCCGGCGAACTCGACGGCTACCGGAAGTGTGTTCGGTATCTGCTTGCTGTGCACGGTGACTGATGTCGCCAACGTCAATGACGGTATCGACCTCACGGCAGCGTCGATCAATCTGCCAGTTGGGGCTGTGGGCGCAGGCGGTTCGATCCGTATCAATTCGACGTCGCCGACGCCGTACCCGGTCGGTCAGACCGTCGGCTTCCTGGTCGGTCAGCCGGTGGGCCTGGTCGCCAAGGCCGAGCTGCTGTCGCAGATCAGCGTCCGCACCCTGCTCGACGGCACGGTCGTTGAAACCTTCAACCTCCCGCAGTTGCTCGATCTGGACGTGCTGGGCCTGAATCTGGACGGCAGCGAAGTGCTGAGCGTGATCCGCCTGCCGACGCCGACGACCCAGCCGTTCAACGGCGTCGAGTTCCGCTACTCGGGTCTGCTGACGGCGCTGAGCCAGCTGAAGGTCTACACCGCCTGCCCGAGCTCGACGCCGGTCGGTGACTGATCCTGAAGTTGTGGTCTGAAAAATGGGGCGGCCTTCGGGCCGCCCTTTTTTTGCGCCGATGCCCGTGTCCGACGGCGACGCGGCATAAAAAAGCCCGCTCGACGAGCGGGCCTTTTGGCTGCGTAGCAGGCGAAGTGAGGACTACGCTGTCGTCAGCCGCTGGCACGCACGCTCAAAGCGCGTCAAACCCTCGCCGACATCGGCCTCGGTGATGTTCAGCGCCGGCGCGAAGCGCAGCACGTCCGGACCGGCGACCAGCAGCCACAGGCCCTCCTTGAGCGCGGCATTGACGATGTCCTTGGCGCGGCCATGCCAGGCCGGCAGCAATGGCGCACCGATCAGCAGGCCCATGCCACGGGTCTTGCTGAACAGGCCGTAGCGCTCGCCGATCGCATCGAGACCGGCGCGCAGCTGCTGCTCGCGGGCCTTGGCATTGGCCTGCAGTGCCGGCTTCTCCAGCTCGTCCAGCACGGCGCCGGCAACGGCGCAGGCCAGCGGGTTGCCTCCGTAGGTGGAGCCATGCGTGCCGAACGGCAGCGCCTGCGCCGCCGCGGCAGTCGCCAGCATCGCGCCGACCGGGAAGCCGCCGCCCAGACCCTTGGCCGTGGTCAGCACGTCCGGCGCGATGCCGTACTGCTGGTAGGCATACAGCGAGCCAGTGCGGCCATTGCCGGTCTGCACTTCGTCAAAGATCAGCAGCGCCTGGTACTTATCGGCCAGCGCGCGCGCGGCCTTCATGAACTCCGGCGTCGCGGCGGTCACGCCACCCTCGCCCTGCACCGGCTCGAGCACGATCGCGCAGACGCTGTCGTCCAGCGCCGCTTCGAGCGCGGCGACGTCGTTGAACGGCAGATGGCGGATGCCACCCGGCAGCGGCTCGAAGCCCTGCGTGTACTTGGGCTGGCCACCGACGCAGACCGTGAACAGCGTGCGGCCGTGGAAGGCGTTGTCGAAAGCGATGATGGTGTTCTTGTGCGGTCCGAACTCGGTATTGCCGCGCCGCCGCGCCAGCTTGAACGCCGCCTCGTTGGCTTCTGCGCCGGAGTTGCAGAAGAACACCTTGTCGGCGAACGTCAGCTCGGTCAGCCGCTTGGCCAGGCGCAGCGCCGGCTCGTTGGTGACGACGTTGGACAGGTGCCAGAGCTTCTGCGCCTGCTCGGTCAGCGCCGCGACCAGTGCCGGGTGCGCATGGCCCAGCGCTGTGACGGCGATACCGCCGGCGAAGTCGATGAATTCTCGGCCCGCTTGATCCCACCAGCGCGAACCTTCTCCGCGGACCGGGATGACCTCGGCGGGCGAATAGTTGGGGACCATGACCTCATCGAAGGTCTGGCGGCTAACGGGAATGGACATCTCAGGACCTCAGCGTCTTTGACGGCGACGCGACCGGAAACGGCAATGAAAAATCCCGCGCGGCGGCGGGATCGACCTGTCGCGCACCGTCGTAGCGAATGCGCGGCCGGCATTATAAGACTTGTGCGCGGCCTGCAAGCGGCCTCGAAACGATCCTACTTGTGCGATTTGAGCAGGCTGCCGACCTTGGCGACGTACTGCTTCATCGCCGCGTCCGGCTTGGTGCCCTTGAGCCTGGCCCAGGCATCGAACTTGGCGCGGCCCTTGACATCGAGCAGGCCCGGCCGCGAGCCGCTGACGTCGCCGTCGGTGGCCTGCTTGAAATGCGCGTAGAGGAACAGCAGATCGTCGTTGCCCGGGCGCTTGCTCAGCGTCTTGACGTCGGCCTGGGCTTTGATGAATTCGCCCTTTAATTTAGCGTTCAGATCAGCCATGGAGGTCTCCTCGTCGTGGCCGGCGAGGATAACAAAGCGATTCGCACCCACCGTTGGCCGCAGACGCGACCGCCGCTGTCGCTACGGAAGCCCCGCGCGGCGCTGCAGGCGCACGAACGAGAATGCATGCGCGTGGCGCTCGTCGGCGGCATGCGGCTCGACTTCGGCGCGCTCCCATTCGTCGGCGTCGAGCGCCGGGAACCAAGTATCGCCGCCATCGACGCGGGCGTGGACTTCGGTGAGATGGATGGTCTGCGCCAGCGGCAGCAGCTGCCGGTACAGCTCGGCACCGCCGATCACCATCAGCTCGCCCTGCGGGAAGGCGTCGAGCACGGCGTCCAGCGTATGGAACACGCGCGCGCCGTCAGCGTGGAACTGCGGATCGCGGGTCAGCACCCAGTTGGCGCGATCCGGCAAGGGACGGCCGAGCGATTGCCAGGTCTTGCGGCCCATCAGCACGGTCTTGCCGAGCGTCAGCCGCTTGAACTGCTTGAGATCGTCCGGCAGCCGCCACGGCAGGGCGTTGTCGCGGCCGATCAGACGGTTGTCGTCCATCGCGACGACGAGGCTTATCTTGCGCATGCGCGCATTGTAGGCGCGCCGCGTCTTCCTCAGCCGAGCTGCGTCGCCACCCACCAGCTGGTGCCGCCGGCATCGCGGAAACCGCCGCGCTTGTCGGCGTCGTCCTTCTGCTGCGGCGCCTGGATCGGCGCGGCGCCGGCAGCGAGCGCGCGGGCGTAGGTGGCATCGACGTCGGCGACGTAGATGTGCACGTGCGCCGCGCTCGCCGGCCAGCCTTCGACGGCGTCGGCGAGCATCAGCACGGTATCGTCGATGCGCACTTCACCATGGCGGATCTCGCCATGCGCGCCGGCGATCACCCGCAGCGGCTGCGCGTCGAACACCGCGATCAGGAAATCGATCGTCGCCTGCGCGCCATCGACGAGCAGATAGGGCGCCACCGAGGTGTATTGCTCGGGCTTGTAGCTCATCAGCACTCCTGCGTGCGTTCAGGGAGGCAGAGCTTACGCCCCGCCGCCGCTGCTGCGGAAAACCCGGGTCAGGTCGCCGCCGAGCCGCGAGTTCTTCATCGGCCGCAACTCCTGCAGCTTGCGGGCGGCGACGCCCTGGCAACTCACCGTCCAGCAGTACGGCTCCAGCCAGGCCATCTTGCTGCGCTGCTCGTCGGCGCCTTCCAATATCTGCCGCTTGCCGGTCTTGCGCTCGTATGCGCCCGGATCGTCGTAGACCGACAGCGCGCGGCCGACCGCGCGGCTGAGCGCCGCATCGCCCTGGCCCGCCAGATCGACGCCATTGGCCTTGCCGAACGCGGCGACCATCGCCAGCGGCGTCACCGCATAGAGCTGATAGCCGGCCGCGCGCGTCTGGCGCTTGATCTCGTTGGGCAGATAGCCCTCGGCGTCGACCTGACGCGTGAACACGCCGTACATCTGCGTGGACCAGTCGAACAGATCGCGGCGATCGGTGACGATGCTGGTCGCCATCACGCTCCACGCCGCCCAGTAGTAGTGATTGTTGATCTTGTCGAGCGGATCGCCGGCGCTCCACTCCTGCGTCACCTGGTCGGCGACGCGGCCCAGCCAGCTTTCGATCTGGCGGGCCTGCTCGGCATGTGCGGCCAGCGGCTGCGAGCTGGAAAACTTCAGCCGCAGCCAGGCGCCGGACAGGCTGCCGAGCGCCCATTTGCGCATCGACTTGCCGGTGTGATTGGCCGACGGCCCGAGCAGCGCGCCGGCCTGGGCCCAGCTGCCGTACCAGGCCAGCGCGCAATCCAGCGCGCCGCTCTGGCCGTCCAGGGCCTTGTCGACGATCTTGGTCGCGCCCTTCTCCATGTCGGTGATCGGCTGGATCAGTTTGCGGTAGCGCTGGTCTGCCGCCTCATTGACCTGATCGCGCGCCTTGCCGGAACCCTCGTACTTGCTCGGAAAATCCAGCGTGGCCGTGAACGGCGCCGGTGCTGCCGGGCATTGCAGGGCCTTGGGCTTCTGCTTGACGGCGATAGCCGCGGAGAAGCCATCGGGCGCGCGCAGGGCGCCGGCCTGCGCCGGCGCGTTCACAGCCAGCGCCAGCAGCGCCATGGCAACAGCCGTATCAATGAGCCGCATGTGCGCCTCCCTTCTTCGCCGGCGCCGCCGCCTGCACGACACGCACGTCCTTGGTTTCGCAGACACGCGCCGTCACCTGCAGGGGCTTGACGGGTGGCTGCTCCATCTCGATGGTCGCGCCCATGAAGGTCGCGTTGGCGTAATCGCTGCGGTTGTTGCGGAACTCGGTGACGAAGCGGCCGCCGTTGTCGACGTACTGGTTGAAATGCATCTTCAGCGCCTCGCGCTGGCCGCTGAAGTACCAGATCACGGCGTGCATGTCCTTGACGGTCGGATCGTCGAACTGCAGATCGAGCAGGTACTGCGCGCCGCGCAGTTCCATCGGCCTGCCGCCGCCGTTGAACAGCAGCTCGTTGCTGCCCGCCTGCAGCGCCACCGTCTGCTGCATCACCACCGGCTTGCCGTTGCAGCCGTCGTTGACCAGCGGCAGGGCCTGGCGGAAGGTGCTGTAGGGCGTCTTGCTCGATGACACGTCGGCGCCCGGCCAGTTCTGCCAGGGGACTTCCCAGACCAGGATGCGCGGCGGGTGCTGCTGGAAGGTCTTGCTCGGCAGATACTTCAGCAGCGAACCATCGAAGGAGCCACCGGCCAGCGCGGCGTTGAAGACGTCGGCGCCCAGGTGCTGCTTGAGATAGCCGCCGAAGTTGTAGCCACCCTTGTTGTCGCTGTTGCTGGTGCCGATCAGCGCCACCTGCGGCGCGCCGCCGTCTGCCGATGCATCGCCCAGCAGGCCACCGCTGTCGCCGCCGGCATCGGCCAGCAATCCGCCGCCGCTGGCGTCGTCGGCCGGCGCCGGCCCCAGCAGCGCATCGGGGGAGGCGTTGTCGGCCAGCTCGGTGGTGTAGCCGGTGACGTACTGCATCGAGTACGCGCCGCCGCAGATCTGCGTGGCCACTTTCTGGAAGGTGCCCGGCTTGCCGAGCAGGCTGCTCGGCTTGGTGACGAACTCCATCCTTGGCACCGCCTCGAAGGCCGGCAGCGCTTTGACGGTCGCCGCGGTCAGCCTGGCGCTGGCCTCGGCGCCGGTCGGGGTCCAGTGATGGTCGCGACGGAAGAAGTACTCGTAGCCCTTGTCTTCCTTCATCAGCTGGTCGATCGGCACCACGCTGACGCCGGCCCGGCGGATACGCTCGAGCGCCGCCGTGAAGTTCTTGCGTGCGCTCTTGTAATCGTAGCTCTTGCGCTGCGCCTCGCTCAGGTATTCGACGTCCATCATGCCGCGCGGCGGCTGTATCAGGATCACCAGCTCGGTGCCGCGCGCTCGCAGCGCGCCGGCCAGGCGGCCGAGTTCGGCGATGCTGTCGTCGCTGATCGGAAACTGCGTCGCCAGGTCGACGCGGCTGCGGAACAGCCAGCCGCCCTGCCCCTGCTGCAGGGTGCGAAACTCGTCGAGATAACGCGAGCCGGCGTAGGCCGCCGGATCGGCCGCACGCGGGCACAGCTGGCAGCACAGGGCGATGTCGTAGCGCGGCGCTGCCGCGGCCGGCTTGGCTTCGGCGGCAGCCGCGCGCACCGCCGGTGCGGCCTGGGCGCCGAGCGTGACCAGCAGGCCGGTGGCCAGGCCCAGGAGCGCGCGGCGTCCGCCGCGCCCCGGATTTAGTTGATGACCCATGTCAGCACCGGCGCGCTGGCGCTACCCGTGACGAACAGGCTGTAGACC
>CBINNP010000112.1:0-11020 GCA_966252075.1 uncultured Solimonas sp. | reverse complement strand
ATGTGCGCCTTGAGGTTCACCGGCGGCACGCAGAACGGACCGATCGCGGCCGGCGTGAGGTCGATCATCAGCACGCCGAGCGCGGTCAGCTTGTCGGAGTTGGCCTTGTGGACGTAGGCGCTGGTCGCGTCGAAGGCGATCTGCACTTCGTCGGTCCGCACATGTGACAGCAGACCGTCGACGCCCTGGTCGGTGGTCTTGAGTCCCATCTCGCGGGCGCGCACCAGACCCTCGGACTTCGGGTCGATGCCGACCATCCACACCGGTTCCAGGGCCGGGCTGCGCTTGAGCTTGTAGATCAGATCGGTGCCAATGTTGCCGGGACCGATGATGGCGCATTTGATCTTGCGGCTCATGAGGCTACCCCTTCGGCGAGTTTGGCGGCGCTCTTGGTGAGCCGCTCCCGCTCGGCCTGAGTGACGCCGCCGACCGCGAAGTCGTACGGCCCCAGCTGATGAATCAGGATCCGCACGGCTTCGCGCTTGACGCCCAGTGTTTCCACCACCACGTCGGTGACCTTCTCTGCCAGACGCTGCTTCTGCTCATCACTGCGCCCTTCGAGCAAGTTGAACTGGATGATCGGCATGGATGACTCCACTACAGGAATGATGGGATCTGCGGGCCGTTCAGCCCGTCAGGTCCTTGCCAAAGATGTTGCGGGCGATGACCCACTTCTGGATCTCGTTGGCGCCTTCATAGATCTCGGCGATCTTGCAATCGCGGTAGACCTCCTCGACGTGGTAATGCGAGCCGTCGTGACTCAACTCCTGAGTGAAACCGTAGCCGCCGAAGATCTGCACACCGTCGCGGGCGAACTCGCCGGCCAGGTTGGTGGCATACCACTTCGCCATCGCCGCTTCCGGCTCAGGGAAATTAACGCCGGAATCCATGCGCAGGGCGGCCTTGAGATAGAGGTTGCGTGCGTTCTCGATCTCGGTCGCACGTTCGGCGATGCGGAACTGCCAGTGCTGGAATTGCGCCATGGCCTTGCCGAAGGCGCGGCGCGTCTTAAGACGATCGACCGAGTGATCGAATACGGCTTGCGACATGCCGACGCCGGTGGCCGCGATGCCGATACGGCCATACGTCAGCACCTGCAGGGCGATCTTCAAACCTTCGCCACGCTTGCCGATGACGTTGCCGAGCGGCATGCGGACCTTGTCGAAGCGGATATCGGCGGTCAGCTGGCCGTGATTGCCGAGCTTGCGGTCCGGCTTGCCGACGGTGACGCCGGGTGCATCGAGATCGACGACGACCTCGGTCATCCGCGAACCGTCCTTGCAGAGCAGCACGACGAAGCTGGCGACCGGCGAGTTGGTGATCCAGCGCTTGTGGCCATTGATCTCGATGTGATCGTCATGGAACGTCGCCTCGGTCACCAGCGCTTCCACCGACAGATCGGTGGAAGCGTTCGGTTCACTCGTGGCGAAGCTGCCGATCTTGCTGCCTTCGAGTAGCGGCGCCAGATACTGGCTCTGCAACTCCGGGCTCGCCCACTCCAGCGCATGACCGGCGAGGATGCAGTGCACGTCGTAGATTGCGGCAACCGAGTTGGAGTAATAGCTCAGCTCCTCGATGACCACAGCCGTGGCACTTGCCGGATGCTTGAGGCCGCGCCCGCCGATACCGGCCGCGTACGGAATGCGGAACAGCCCAGCGTCCGCCATCTTCTTGAACAACTCGTGCGGAAAGTTTTCCTTCGCCTCTTCGGTGTGACCGATCTTCCAGGCCACCGGCGCCAGATGCTCGTCGCAGAAGGCCCGGACCTCGGCGCGAACTGCCTTGACCTCGTCGGGCGACATCATGTCGTGATAGAGCTGCGGCTCGTTACGCAGCGGCATGTATCGAGCGATAGTTTGTTCGGAATGTCCCATTTTCAAAACTCCTGATCAGATAAAGCGGAACGTGACGCTGCCCATGTCCTGGAAGCGCGCGGTGATGCTGTCGCCGGCGGCAATCGGAATGGCCTCGGTAATGCCGCCCGTCATCACGAAGCTGCCCGCCGGCAGTATTTCGCCGCGCTGGGCAAGGTGCTCAAGCAGCATGACGATGGCGTTGGCCGGATGATTGAGAACGGCGGCGCTGGCGCCCAGCGCTTGGATCTCGCCGTTCTTCTCGATGACGACACCGATCGTGCGCAGATCCAGCTCGCGCGGCTCGCGTGGTCGCCCGCCCGTGACATAACGAGATGAAGAACCGTTGTCGGCAATCACGCTGGTAAGGTCAAACTTGAACTTCTCGTACCGGGAGTCGATGACCTCGACCGCTGGAATCACGAAGTCGGTGGCATCCAGAACCTGGTCGATCGTGCATGACCCCGACAGGTCCTTGGCGGTGACGAAGGCGATCTCCGCTTCGACGCGCGGATGTACCAGTTCGCTGATGGCGATGTCGCCGTTCTCCGGTCGTGCCATCACGTTGGTGAGAATGCCGAAACTCGGAACGTGCACACCCATCTGCTGCATCTTCGCCTTCGAAGTCAGACCGGCCTTGAGCCCAACGACACGTTCGCCACGCGCAAGCCAGCGGCGACGCAATTCGTCCTGGACCGCATAGGCATCGTCGATGCTCATCTGCGGATATTCGTCGGTCAGCTTGGCAATGGTGTGCGCGTGGTCCTGCGCATGCAGCACGCGATCGGCTAGCGCCCCAATGATGTCGTTCGACAAACTCATGCGGCGACTCCGCTGAAATGGATTTCGCAGCTGCCGATGCCCCCGACGCTGCAGCGCAAGGTGTCGCCAGGCGCACAAGGCACGAGCGTCGACTGCGAACCGGACAGGATCACCTCCCCGGCAAGGAACGGAATACCGAGCGCACCCAGGGTATTGGCCAGCCACACCACGGCATTGACGGGCCCGCCCTGCACTGCTGCGCCGGCCGCCGTGCTGAACAGCTCGCCGTTGCGCTCCAGCACCATGCCGGCGAGATTCAGATCAACGTCGGTGGGCCGGATGCGGGTATTGCCGAGCAGATACACGCCGCAGGAGGCGTTGTCGGCAATCGTGTCCTGAATTTTGATCTTCCAATCGGTGATGCGTGAGTCGACGATCTCGAAGCACGGCACTACGTAGTCGGTCGCACGCAGCACATCGGTGGCCGTGATGCCCGGCCCCTTGAGATCGCGCTTGAGCACGAAAGCGACCTCCGCCTCCGCGCGCGGCTGGATCAGCGCATTCAGCGGCACGTCCTGACCTTCCTGGTACGCCATCGACGAGGTCAGCTGGCCGAAATCAGGCTGATTGACGCCGATCAGCTCCTGAATGGCGCGGCTGGTCACGCCTATTTTCTTGCCGACGATCGTCTCGCCTTGCGCCAGCCGTCGCGCCACCATCCGCTGCTGGATCCGGTAGGCGTCGTTGATGGTGATATCGGGTTCGCGTGCCAGCAGCGGCGCCACCGTGCTGCGCGTGCGCAGCGCGGTGTGCAGTTCGTCGCCGTAGCGGCTGATCGCCTCTTCGCTCAATGCCATGGGAGTGCCCCTTCAGAGCTTGATGCAGATGTTGCGCAGCTCGGTGTAGAACTCGAGCGAATGCACGCCGCCTTCGCGACCGATACCGGACTGCTTGCTGCCGCCGAACGGCGTGCGCAGATCGCGCAGGAACCAGCTGTTGACCCAGGTGATGCCGACTTCGACACGGCTGGCAACGCGATGCGCACGCGCCAGATCGCGCGTCCAGATCGTCGTCGACAGGCCATACGACGTGTCGTTGGCCAAGCGGATGACCTCGGCCTCGTCATCGAACGGCGTGATGTGACAGCAGGGCCCGAAGATCTCTTCGCGCACTACCGACGCACTCTCCGGCAGGTCGGTCCAGATCGTCGGCTGCACCCAGGAGCCCTGCGCCAGCTCGGCCGGCATCGTCGGCACGCCGCCGCCGGTGACGATCGTGGCGCCTTCCGCCTTGGCCTTCTCGTAGTACGAGAGCACCTTGCGCTGATGTTCCTGGCTGATCAGCGGCCCCAGAGTGGAGCCTTTGTCTGCGGGATTTCCCGGCTTGAGTGCTTCGGCGCGCGCCTTCAAGGCGGCCACGAACGGGGCGAAAATCGGCCGCTCCACATACAGGCGCTCGGTGCCCAGGCAGACCTGACCGCAGTTGAGAAACACCGAACGGACAGCGCTGTCGATCGCCGCGTCGAAATCGCAGTCGGCGAAGATCAAGCCGGCATTCTTGCCGCCGAGTTCGAAGGAGACATCGCGCACACCATCGGCACCGGCCTTCATGATGGCCGCACCGGTGCGCGTCTCGCCGGTGAAGGTGATGGCCGCTACGCCGTTGTGCCGCGTCAGGAACTCGCCGGCGCTGCCGGGGCCCAGGCCATGCACGACGTTGTAGACGCCCTTGGGTACGCCCACGGCATTCATCACCTCGCCCAGCAAAGTCGCCGTCCCCGGCGTTTCTTCCGACGGCTTGACGATCACCGTGTTGCCGCAGGCTAGCGCCGGCGCAACCTTCCAGGTCATCAGCAGCAGCGGCGCATTCCAAGGACAGATCACGCCGATCACGCCTTTGGGCACGCGCAGCGCATAGTTGAGCGCGCCGCTGCCATCAGGCGTCGGCGTCATGAAACTCTCGGTGGCGACGTTCTTGACGACGTCCGCGAAGATCTTGAAGTTGGCGGCGCCGCGCGGGATGAACGCGTGCTCCATCATGCTTTTCGGCTGACCGGTATCGGCCATCTCGGCGGCGACGAAGTCATCGAAGCGGCGCGTGATCTCCTCTGCAACTTTGTAGAGCAGCGCGGCACGCTCTTCGACGGACATGCGACCCCAAGGGCCTTGCATCGCGGACTGTGCCGCTGCGACTGCCGTGTCGATCTCCTCGGCTCCGCCCTCGTGGACATGACCGAGCAGCGCGTTGTCGATCGGGCGGCGCTTCTCGAAGCGCTTGCCGCTGCGGCTGCCGACGTACTCGCCGTCGATGAAGTGGCGGAATTCCTGCAAGTTGCCGCGCGGGCTCGTTCCGGCGTTGCTGTTATTCATTTTCTTCTCCTGTAACGGCATTAAGACCCGCCAACGCACACGCCGCGTCCTGTTCCTCGCTGCCACCGGACACACCGATGGCAGCGATCAGCACACCGTCGATCCGGATCGGCAGGCCGCCGCGGATCAGGGTGAAATCCGGATTCCCGAGCAGCCCTTCGCGAACACGAGGGGCCTCGTGCGACAGAACCTGCTCGGCCAGCGCCGGCTCGATGCCGAGGCTGGCGGCGCTGCGAGCTTTTTTGCAGGCCATGTCGATCGACAGCAGAAACGCGCCGGGCATGCGGATGAAGCCGGCAAGATGCCCGGCGCTGTCGGTGACGGCCACGTTGACGCGGATGTCCAGGCCCTCGGCGTGACGGACGGCAGCAGCGAGCGCACGCAGCGATGCTTTGTGCGTGATCACGGCCTGCTGCACAAACGGTAGCGGATCGCGCTTCTTCATTAGGCTGACCTCAACTGGACGGGCTGCCCGTCCTCCGCCGCGGCGGCGACGCGCTGCGCTGAAGACACGGCAGAGACGATGCGGCCAACGGCGACGACGCGAAGATCGCTGTCCGGATACAGCTGGCATGCAAGCGCGTAGCCTTGCGCAGCAGCTTCGTCGGTGACCTGTTGTTTGCTCATCAAGCCGAGGCGATAGCGCCCCGACAGCAGCCTGACCCGGCACACCCCGCAACCACCGCTGCGACAGCCGACCGGGATATCGCGCTGGCACACGTGCATCATCGCTGCCAGAACACTCTGGTCAGCGCGACAGTAAAAGGCGGGACCTCCGCCTTCGACATGCACGGCGAAGCGCATGGGCTCTCCTCATGAGTCTGGTTCCCGGTGTACCCCGGGACGATCTGATACGTGCAATGTAGGCAGCCGGACCAATACGGTCTAATACTTTTAAACTGATCATTCGATACGTATCAGGTATCATTTACGGACTGCGGCAGGGAGCCTCACGGTGAGCATCAACAGCATTGAAATCCGTCATCTGCGCTACTTCGTGGCGGTGGCCGACAACCTCAGCTTCCGCGCCGCCGCCAGTCGCCTGCATGTTTCGCAGCCGCCGCTGACGCGACAGATCCAGCAGTTGGAAGAACTGCTGGGCACCGAGCTGTTCGTACGACAGCCGCGCGGCGTGGAGCTGACCGCAGCGGGACAGCTGTTCTACGAGGACGCCCGCAACATTCTGACGCTGACCGAGCAGGCCCTGGACCGTATCCGTCTCGCCGGGCAGGGCGAGCTGGGCCGGCTCGATGTGGGGGTCTTCGGCTCGGCTGCGCTCGATACGGTGCCGCGCATCATCCAGAGCTTCCGCAAGCAGCACCCCCACGTACAGATCGTCCTGCACAATCTTGACCGTGCCGGCCAGATCAAGGCCCTCAACGAGCGACGCCTGACAGTGGGTTTCAACCGCTTCTTCGGCGAGGAGATCGGCCTGGAATGGGAAACCATCCTCACCGAGCGTCTGCATCTGGCAGTGCCCAGCGCGCATCCTTTCTCGCAGCGACCGCGCGTGGCGCTGGCTGAGCTCCAGGACCAGCCCATGGTTTTGTATCCCCGAATGGCGCGCGGCGGCTTCATCGACCACCTGATGCGCCTGTTCCATCAGCGCAATCTGGCACCGCGCGTGGTGCAGGAGGTGGACGACGTGGTGACTGCAGTCGCCTTGGTGGCCGCCGGCGTCGGCCTGAGTCTGGTGGTCGATTCGGTCTGTAACCTGAACCTGCCCGGTGTCAGCTATGTACCGTTGAGCGACAAGGATCGGGCGAGCTTCGACCTGTGCATGATTCATCGTGAAGGCGACGAGTCTCCCCTGCTTCGCGCTTTTCTATCAGTAGCACGCGCGTCGAAGCGGAATTCACCCTCTGTACGCCAGCGCTAGGCGACGGCGCGTGCACGCACCTCGCCCGCACGTAGCTCGCTGGCGGGCACGCCGCCGATCGCCCAGTTTTCCGGTGCGATCGGCCAGCAACCACCACGGACCATGTGTCGCTCGACACCGAGTTCATTGACGATCAGCTCGGTGAACCCGGCCAGCAGCTGCTGACGCTCGTCAATTGATCGCCCTTCGAGCACCAGGAACTCAAAGTACGGCGCGCTGAGTGAGGCATCCCGGGCCATAACACCGCCAACCGCGACGTGAGCAGCGCGATGTGGCGTGATGAATGCTCGTACGCGTTCGATCGGGCTGTTTAGCACCTGCGCGTACAAGCGACTCGCAGCGAGCAGCAGTGCTTCGCACTGCGCATCCGAGCATGAATTTTCAAGAAGATGGATAACGAGTACGGGCATGGCGGACCTCAGGGCAGGCCGCGACGGCGACCCGCGTCCATGAACAAGGTGCTGCCGGCCAGCGCGTTGGCCTCTGGTGCCAGCAGCGTCTGCACCATCCAGGCGATCTGTTCTACCGTGGTGAATTCGCCGATCGCGGACTCCGCTCGCATCGTATCGAGCACTTGGTCTGTGCTGCCGCCGTCCCGGCATGCGCGATCCGTTGCAACGCGACGCACACGCTCGGTATCCGCCGGGCCAGGCGCCAGCAAATGCGCCGTGATGCCGCGCGGCCCATAAGCCCACGACAGCTGTCGCATGAGATTGGCCAAGGCCGCGTTGGTGACCCCGGCGGTCGCCGCGTAGGCAGTCGGCTCGAAACCGTAGTGCCCGCCGATGGCCACCACGCGTGCACCGCGGAGCAGATGTGCATCAACCGCGCGCAGCAGGCGTAGCATGCCGGCGACCTTGATGTTGACGGCGTCGACGATGGCCTGCGTCGGCACCCCGAGCACACCGCCCGCCGTTGCAACACCAGGACCATGCACCAGCATCCGCACCGGGCGGTCGATGGCGGCCCGGATCACCTCGACGGCCTCGTCGGTGGCGATGTCGCACACACAAGCCGACGCACCTTCGCAGCCGTCAACCAGCTGTTTCAGTGATTGCTGCGACCGGGCGACCGCCAGCACCTTGAGCCCCGCACCCGTCAGGCGACGGACGATGTGTTGCCCCATCGCACCGGTACCGCCGACGACGACCGCGATCTCCTGCCTGGACATCGCGGTTCAGGTCAGCACGGTCAGGAAGCTTTCGCGAGGCGTATTGTCTTGCGAGAACGTGGCAGCGCCGAGTTCGGTGGTATCCCAGACCAGCGTCGGGGTGTCCGGATAATGGACATAGCCTTCGGCAAAGACTTCATTGCGGTTGCCCGACGGGTCGAAGAAGTAGATCGTCGATCCGCGGGTAACTCCGTGACGGTTGGGGCCGACGTCGACGGGGATGCGGTATTTGCCGATCTTGTCGGCAGCTTTGATGACGTCGTGCGCAGATTCGAGCAGGAACGAGACATGATGGAAGAGCCCAGCCGCAGGCTGCAGCACGAAGGCGATGTCGTGCGGCTTGGTCGAACAGGTCAGGAACACCGCCAGCGACGCCTTGCTCTCGTGATCGATCAGTTTCTCGGACAGATCAAACTCGAAGACTTCAGTGAAAAGCCTGACATTGTCGTCGATATTGATGCCGCCCAGCAGCAGGTGATCGAGCCGGTTGATGTTGAAACCGCGAATGATGCCTTCGTCTGGAATCACACCAGGATTGAGCGTACCCAGCGTATTGCCGACCTGCTCTTTCTCGGCGTAGAACTGCATGGTGTGGCCGCTGGGCAACACAAACTGCAGACGGCGGCCGCTCTTGGGATAGACGCCGGCGGCGATGCGCTGCACCGTCAGCCCGAAGGCCTGAATCTTCGCTTCCAGCTGCGTCAGTGTGCGATCGTCATAGACCTTGAACGCGAAATAGTCGATGCCCGGGGAGTCCGCCTGGCGCAGGATGATCGAGTGATGATCATGCTCGTCCCAAGCCTTGTAGTAGACCCGTCCCTCGGCGTCTTCCATCACCTCGTGCAGACCCATGCGGTCGCCATAGTGGCGACGCGACAGCTGCATGTCCATGACGCGAATGGCCACCTCGCCAACGCGCAGTACGCCACGTAGAGACATCGGGCTTCTCCTGTTGTCGGCCGGTTCTTGCCGAGCCGTGTGAGCTTGTTTGCCGGGCTTGCGCCTGGCCCGCCGCCGTGCCGCATCGGCTTCTGCAAGCAAGGTAGTAAGCGCGATCAATACCGTCTAATACCTTTGGCACTTTCATCAATACCTGATCGGTATCGGTTTCCAGGCCTGCCTGCGGGTTTAGTAATCGCCAGCGAGCGGTGCTTTGGCACCCTCCGTTTGGGAGGGAGAACTTTCACTCCTGCCCTCCTAGAGTCATGCCTCCGGCATCGCGCCGGGATCGCCACCACACGCGCTGCGAAGTCAGGGCGCGGCAGCAAGGAGGAAGTATGTTTATCAAGAACGCGTGGTATTGCGCGGGCTGGGACTATCAGGTCTCGCAAGGCAAGGACGCACTGGTCGCACGCAAGATCGCCGGCACGCGTGTCGTGCTGTACCGCAAGCTTGGCGGTCAGGTTGTTGCGATGGAAGACCAGTGTCCGCATCGCCAGGCGGCGCTGTCGCTGGGCCGCAAGGAGGGTGACGCGCTGCGCTGCATGTATCACGGCCTCAAGTTCGAAGCCAACGGTGCCTGCTCGGAGATCCCCAATGTCGAGAAGGTTCCGGGCCATATCTGTGTGCGCACCTTCCCGGTCGTCGAGAAGGACAACTGGATCTGGGTGTGGATGGGCGACCCGGGCAAGGCCGACCCTGCCCTAATCTGCCACGCCGTCGGTCCCAGCGACCCCCATTACCTGACGCGGCCGAGCTACATCCAGGTCAAGGCGAACTATCTGCTCGAGAACGCCAATCTGGCCGATCTTTCGCACAGTTCGTTCACGCATGACGCCACCATTGCGATGGGCTGGGCACAGGCGCGGGCCAAGCCGGAACACAAGATCATTCCGCGCGGAATCAAGACCGACTACTGGGTCCGCAATGTGCCGGTACCGAAGTTCGTCGCCCACCTGTTCCCGCCGGACTTCCTTTGTGATGCCAACTTCGACATCACGCAGACCGTCCCCTGCAACTGGATGCTGCACTTCCGCGTGTTCACCGCCGGTATGGCGACCGAGGGCGAGTCCGACGGTCATCTGGTGCTGGACTCCTGGAGCTGCCAGGCGATCACGCCGCGTGACGAGGAGTCCGTCGATTACTACTACTCCTGGGGTGTCAGCCACAGCACCGCACAGCCCGGCCTAGCGGACCTGCTGAAGGAAGGGCTCGACGCGGCGTTTGCCGAAGACAAGCGCATGCTCGAAGCGCAGCAGGAGCGGCTCAAGGAAAATCCGCATTTCCGGCAGATGGGAATCGGCGCGGCCGACGCAGGTCCGGCGAAGATGCAGCGTGTCATCGACGAAATGCTGGCGCAGGAGCAGCGCGAGGCCAGTGAAATGGCAGCCGCAGCCGGCTAAGCAAGTCATACCGGATGGCGGCCCAGCGTTGCTGATGGGCCGCCAGCACGGCTTTGCGCATGCATTCACAGACCCGTGTGCGGACTGCACTTCGATGAGCGCAAACCGCAGTTGAAGGGTACGTAGCCTCCCCTCAGAATCCCGCGAATGTGGCTGCCCTCCCCGTCCTGGACGACCAATGCAACCAAGCTGCTGCCGCCCAAGCAGCGAATCCGGCTTGTTAACCGCACACGTATTGCCGAGAAAGCTGACGAATACCTGGAGGGTCGCCTGCTGCTGGTCTCGGCGCCTGCCGGCTACGGCAAGACCAGCACCCTGATCCAGTTGCATGAGCGCCTGCGCACCCGCGGTGCGGCCGTGGCCTGGCTCAGTATCGATGCCGACGACAACGACGTCGTCCGCTTCGCCGCGCATCTGGTCGACACCATCTCCCGCACCGGGCTGGTTCTCGATACGCGCAACGACGGCCCGTTGGGCACGCACGCATCGGCACAGCACGGCCTGGATTCGGCGCCGTCAGCCACCTCGCTGAAGACCGAGCTGCTTAATGCGCTGGCGGCGCTGCAGACGGATCTGTACTTGTTTCTCGATGATCTGCATCTGCTGCGGGATGCGGGCGTCATCGATCTGATTTCCGCCTTGCT
>CBINNP010000111.1:0-11060 GCA_966252075.1 uncultured Solimonas sp. | reverse complement strand
TCTTGCCGCCGTTGCGGATCATCGCCGGCATCGAGGCGTCGACGATGACGTCGTTCGGCGAGTGGAAGTTGGTGATGCCCTTGGCGGAATCGACCATCGCCAGTTCCGGGCGGTGCTCGTGGCAGGCGTGCAGATCGCGCTTGATCTCGTCCTGCTGGCTCTGTGGCAGCTTGGCGATCTTGTTGTACAGATCGACCATGCCGTTGTTGACGTTGACGCCGAGCTCCTTGAACAGCGCGCCGTGCTTCTCGAAAGCGTCCTTGTAGAAGATCTTGACGCAGTGGCCGAAGACGATGGGGTGGCTGACCTTCATCATCGTCGCCTTGACGTGCAGCGAGAACATCACACCGGTCTTGCGCGCGTCCTCGATCTGCTGCTCGTAGAAGGCCAGCAGCGCCTTCTTGCTCATGAACATGCTGTCGATCACTTCGCGGTCCAGCAGCGCCACCTTGGGCTTGAGCACCAGCGTCTTGCCGCTCTTGGTGATCAGCTCCATCTTGACGTTGCGGGCGCGGTCCAGCGTCATCGACTTCTCGCCGTGGTAGAAGTCGCCGTGATGCATGTGCGAGACATGGCTGCGCGAGGCCGGGCTCCACTCGGCCATCGAGTGCGGATTCTTGCGCGCGTACTCCTTGACGGCCTTGGGCGCGCGGCGGTCTGAATTGCCTTCGCGCAGCACCGGGTTGACAGCCGAACCGGTGACCTTGGTATAGCGCGCCCGGATGGCCTTTTCCTCGTCGGTCTTCGGCGCTTCCGGATAATCCGGTACCGCGTAGCCCTTGGCCTGCAGCTCCTTGATGGCAGCCACCAGCTGCGACACCGAGGCGCTGATGTTCGGCAGCTTGATGATGTTGGTATCCGGCTTCAGCGTCAGCTTGCCCAGCTCCGCCAGATTGTCCGGGACCCGCTGCTCGGGCTTCAGGAACTCGGGAAACTCGCCGAGGATGCGCGCCGCCACCGAGATGTCGGAGGTGCTGACGGTGATGCCGGCCGGCGCGGTGAAGGTCTCGATCACCGGCAGGAACGCCCGGGTCGCCAGCAGTGGCGCCTCATCGGTCAGCGTGTAGATGATGGTCGGCTGCTGGGCACTCATGATCGGTCTCCGATTGCGATAAGACAGCCCCGGCATGGAACGCAGGCTCGTAGCCGGATCTGGCCGGCCCAGCGCATTCGCGACGCCTCGGCTGTGAGATGTTTTGTGTGCGACTGACTCTCTTTTGGAGGCTGGCCCATGACGTCGTCCGGCGCTTTCGACGGAAGCCGCTTGAAGCCGCGACCCGTATGTTACGCGACCTCCCGTGCAAACTGGCGGCTTGCATGCGTGGAACACCGCTTCCGGCCGGTCGGATCGGCTGCCCATGCGCACCGCCACGGACCTGCAGAATCGAGCGATGACGATCACTGACGCGGCAAAAACCTACTACGCCAAGGCCATCGCCTCGCCGGTGGGCAGGCTGACCCTGGTGGCCAGCGCCGCCGGCGTCGCTGCGGTGCTATGGGAGCACGAGCGCGCCGGGCGTGTGCCGCTGGCCATCGCCGGCGAGCGACCGCAGGATCCGGTGTTGCTCGAAACCCAGCGCCAGCTTGGTGAATATTTCGCCGGACTGCGCAAAGGCTTCGACCTGCCGCTGGACTTCGCCGGCACGCCGTTCCAGCGCGCGGTCTGGAACGGCCTGCTGGAGATCCCGTACGGCCAGACGCGCACCTACCGGCAACTGGCCGAGCGCCTGGGCAAGCCCAGTGCGACCCGCGCCGTCGGCGCCGCCAACGGCCGCAATCCGATCTCCATCATCGTGCCCTGCCATCGGGTGATCGGCAGTGATGGCACGCTGACCGGCTTTGCCGGCGGGCTGGCGGCCAAGGCGCATCTGCTCGAACTGGAAGGCATCAGTGAAACGCCGCAGCGGACGCTGGCCCTGTAGGCAGCTCAGTCGTCCAGCGCGGTTCGCAAGAGAAGGCGTGCCCGGCGGATGAAAATCAGGGCCGTTGGTCGAGCGTGGCGGCCATTACAGAGCATGGGAAAGCGCGCGTCAGGCGCACCTTTTTGGCGAACGGACATTCGCAAAATTTCGCCAGGTCACAAACGTCGCTAACCAGCCCAGAGTGGACACCGATCTCTATCGATCGATGTCCGCCTCAGCCGAACTTCACCAGGTTGTGCGCAGGCAGCGGCCCACCCGGGAACTGTGCCAAGCGGCCACCCACTGCCAGTGGACCGAGGTCCATCGCAAAGAAGCCGAGCTGGTCGATGAGTGCGGTGACCTTGGCCTTTGCCGCTGCGTCGTCGCCCGATACGAAGAGGACACGCCGCCCGCCCTCGGCACGCGGATCGCCGGAGACCAGCGCGGGCTGCAGGTGATTGAAAGCCTTCACTACCTTCGCGCCCGGGACCAAATCCGCGAATACCTCGCTCGATATGCGGCCATGCAACTCGGCTGGCCGGAACAGCGGGGCCTCGATCGGGTTGTTCGCGTCGATGACGATGCGCCCATGCCACTCCGGCAGTCCCTTCAGAGCCTCCGGTAGCTTCGACCAGTTCACCGCGACCAGGACGATGTCCTTCGCTGCCGCTTCTTTGCGTGTCCCCGCCGTGATCGAGGGCCCGAGCTCCCTCACCAGCGGCGCCAGTGACTGCGGGCCGCGGCTATTGGCGAGGGTGGCCTGCAGGCCCGCTCGGGCGAGCGCGCGGGCAAATGCCGAGCCGATGCTGCCGGCGCCGATGATTCCGATGGTGCTCATGATGTTCTCCCGAATCAGGCTGTGAAGCCGCCGTCGGCGACGATGTCGGCACCCGTGACGAAGGACCCGTCCGGTCCGGAGAGGAAGGCCACTACGCTCGCGATCTCGCTCGGCCGACCGTAGCGGCCGATCGCCAGGCCTGGCCCCACGATCTGCGCGACAGGACCGCTGGCCGGGTTCATGTCGGTATCCGTCGGGCCGGGATGAACTGTGTTAACCGTGATGCCGCGTGGCCCGACGTCGCGTGCCAGGCTGCGGTTGAAGCCCGACACCGCGCCCTTGGTCAGCGTGTACACGGACGCGGTGCCGAAGGCGGCATAGCGCGTCATTGAGCTACCGATATGAATTACCCTGCCGCCGTTCTTCATATGCCGCACGGCCTCCTGGGTCGCCAGGAACACGCCGGTGATGTTTACGTCGATCATGCGCTGGTAGTCCTCCAGTCGGTACTCGTC
Organism: uncultured Solimonas sp.; assembly: GCA_966252075.1. Classification (GTDB taxonomy): domain Bacteria; phylum Pseudomonadota; class Gammaproteobacteria; order Nevskiales; family Nevskiaceae; genus Solimonas. Next base: position 7,866 of record CBINNP010000111.1, on the reverse strand, counting down.
GATCGGCGCGTTGATGGCGATGCCGGCGTTGTTGACCAAGATGTCGAGGCCGCCCAACTCCGCCACCGTCTGACGCACGGAAGCACGCACGGCTTCCGGCGTTCCTGCGTCCGCCTGGATGGCGATAGCCCGGCCGCCCGCCACCTGGATTTCATCCACGACGGCCTGCGCCTTGTCCGGAGACGCGCTGTAAGTGATGGCGACGGCGGCGCCATCGCGGGCGAGCCGCTTTGCGATGGCGGCGCCGATGGAGCGCGAACCACCGCTGACGAGGGCGATCTTGCCGCTGAGGGGGAGTTGCTGGTTCATGGTGAATCTCCGCTTGGTTTGAAAGTGAGGCCAGTCTCCCTCGTTGATTCGTTCTTTATTAGCGGGTAATTATGAATTTCATTTATTCCAATTACTTGAAAATAAGGCGAAGGGCATGGAAACGCTGGCCAACCTGGAGTCTTTTGTTTGCAGCGCCGAGAGCGGCGGCTTTTCTGCGGCTGCCCGTCAACTGGGGCTGACGCCGGCGGCCGTCAGCCGCAATGTGGCGATGCTGGAGCGCAATCTCGGTGTGCGTCTGTTCCAGCGCAGCACACGCAGGCTTACGCTCACCGAAGCCGGCGAGCGCTTCCTGGAAACGGTCCGTGGGCATCTGCGCGGGCTGCGATCGGCCATTGCCGATGTCTCGCGCGATGACGGGGCGCCGGCGGGAGTCCTCAAGGTCAGCATGGCTCTGACATTCGGCATGGATTACCTGCTGCCCTTGCTGCCGGAGTTTCTTGCGCGCTACCCGAATATCCGCATCGACTGGGATTTCGAGAACCGCCAGGTCGATCTGATCTCCGAAGGCTTCGATGCCGCGATCGGGGGCGGCATCGAACTGGCGCCCGGCGTCGTCTCGCGGCCGTTGGCTCCTGCGCACATCATCGCCGTGGCTTCGCCCGCGTATCTGGCCGGAAAAGACCTGCCCACCGATCCCTCGGAACTGCTCAGGCTCAATGGCATTGGCATGCGGTCCGTCCACACCGGGCGCATCCGCAGTTGGACCATGCGGAACGTCGCCGGCCAAGAAATGGTTGCGCAGACGACCGATACGCTGGTGATGAACGATCCCGAGGCGATGTGTCGCAGCACACTGCTCGGTCTCGGCGTCGCACTGATCGCGGTGCCGCATGCCTTGCCGCATCTGGAAAGCGGGAGGCTGGTGCGTGTCCTACCGCAGTGGTACGCGGACGCTGGCCCCATTTCCCTCTACTACGCGACGCGGACGCTGCTGCCGGCCAAAACTCGCGTCTTCGTGGAGCATGTAGTGGAGGCGTTCAAAAAGCAGCGACTGGCACAGCGTTTCGCGGGAAGTCTTGGATGACCTCCACGGAAGCGCCATTTATCGAGTGTCCGCTCTCGACGCAAAGCAGACCCCCGCTCCAGCAGTGTCGGCTACCACGCTGAGCACTCATTTATATCCTGCTCGCCCAGCAGCAAGGATGAGCAAAATTATGAAGACTTGACGAGATGGCGCGCCTGACAGGAGTCGAACCTGTGACCCTCGGCTTAGAAGGCCGATGCTCTATCCAGCTGAGCTACAGGCGCGTGCCGGACATTTTACGGGAGCCTTGGCGGCCGTGCGCGCGGGCGGGGCGGAAAGACTACCCGTCGGGGTAGCGGTGGCCTGCGGGGGCACTGCCTAGACTGCGGAGCAAGAGTTCGCACCCCTGTGATCCATGCGGTCCGGGGCAGCGGCCCACCGTAGCGCCGTCATGCCGGGTCTTGCCGTTCCGCACCGTGGCGACGCTCCTGCACCGTCGAGGAGAGCGTCATGTGTCCGAGTGATTCCGCAGCGGCACCGGGGCCGCGCTGCGCGGCCGTCGTCGGCCCGCAGGTTTGAGGCGCCGGCGATGACGCAGGAAGGCGAATTGCTGTGGACGCCGAGCCCGGCATTTGTGAAGCGCACGCAGATTGCGCGCTATCTCGACTGGCTGCGCCGCGAGCGCGGCCAGGACTTCGCCGATTACCACGCGCTGTGGGACTGGTCGGTGCAGGAGCCTGAAGCCTTCTGGGCGACGATCTGGGATTACTTCCAGGTCAAGGCCAGCGCGCCGTATCGCCGCGTGCTCGACCGTCGCACGATGATTGGTGCGCAATGGTTCGAGGGGGCGCGGCTCAACTACGCGGAGCATCTGCTGCGTTTCGAGCAGCAGGCGGCGCCGGGCCAGACGGCGTTTCATCACTTGAGCGAGACGCGGCCGCTGGCGCGGCTGAGCTGGCAGGAACTGGGCCGCCAGGTGCGCATCCTGGCCACGCAGATGCGCAAGCTCGGCGTGGCGCCCGGTGATCGCGTCGTCTCCTACATGCCCAATGTGCCGGAGACGGCGGTGGCGATGATGGCGACGGTGGCGATCGGCGCGATCTGGTCGTCGGCGGCGCCGGAATTCGGCACCAAGACCGTCACCGAACGTTTCACGCAGATCGAACCCAAGCTGCTGTTCGCGGCCGATGGCTACCGTTTCGGCGGCCGTGATTTCCACCGCGGCAACGAGGTGCGCTCGATCATCGCGGCGTTGCCCAGCCTGCAGCACGTGGTCTGGTTGCCGTATCTGGATGCGGACACGCCGTTGCCGGAATTCCGTGGCGCACGCAGCTGGCAGCAGATGTTCGACCACCCGGACGTCGCCGTGCAGGACTTCGCGTACGAGCAGGTCGCGCACGATCACCCGCTGTGGGTGGTGTTCTCGTCCGGCACCACGGGCCTGCCCAAGGCGATCGTGCACGGCCACGCCGGCGCACTCGCCGAACATCTCAAGCTCATGCACTTCCACCTGAATCTGAGTCCGGATTCGGTGATGTTTTTCTACAGCACCACCGGCTGGATGATGTGGAATCTGGTCATCGCCTCACTGCTGGCCGGCAGTGCGGCGGTGCTCTATGACGGCAGCCCCACGCACCCGAACATCGATTTCCTGTGGACGCTGGCGGCGCAGACCGGCGCGACCAATTTCGGCTGCAGCCCGACCTTTGTGCAGATGATGGAGAAGGCCGGCCTGCAGCCGGGCCGGCAGCACGATCTGTCGCGGTTGGAATCGGTGCTGGTCGCCGGCGCGCCGAGCACGCCGGAGACCTTCGCCTGGTTTTATCGAGCGGTGAAGCCGGATCTGTGGGTGACTTCGCAATCCGGCGGCACGGAGGTCTGCAGCGGCCTGGTCGGTGCCTCGCCGACGCTGCCGGTCTACGCCGGCGAGATCCAGTGCCGCATGCTCGGCATCGACGTGCATGCCTGGAGCGACGATGGCCAGGAGCTGATCGACGAAGTCGGCGAACTGGTGGTGACGAGTCCGATGCCGTCGGCACCGGTGTTCTTCTGGAACGACGCCCAAGGCAAGCGCTACCGCGAGTCGTACTACGAGGTGTTCGCGCGGGACGGTGAGCCGATCTGGCGGCATGGCGACTTCATCAAGATCAACGCGCGCGGTGGCTGTTACATCTATGGCCGCTCGGATTCGACGCTGAACCGCTACGGTGTACGCATCGGCACCGCCGAGATCTATCGCTGCGTCGAGCAGATTGCCCAGATCGCCGACAGTCTCGTCGTCTGCGTCGAACTGCCGGGCGGCACGTTCTTCATGCCGATGTTCGTCAAGCTCAAGCCGGATGTCGTGCTCGACGAGGCGCTCGAACGCACGATCGCCGCCAGGCTGCGCCAGGACTGCAGCCCGCGCCACGTGCCGGACAAGCTCTACGCGGTCGAGGCGATCCCGTACACGCTGACCGGCAAGAAGATGGAAGTGCCGGTGCGCAAGCTGCTGCTGGGCCTGCCGCTGGAGAAGGCGGCGAGCCGCGACGCGATGATGAATCCGGCGGCCATCGACTGGTACCTGCAGTTTGCGCAGGCGTCGACCGACTACGACTGGCGCGGCCAGTCGCCGGCCTGAGCCCTTGTCGGCCTCAGCGAACGGCAACCATCACGACACGAGGAGATCGCAATGAGCAATCCGGAGAAGGCGTTTCGTCTCGACGGCAAGGTCGCGTTCGTCAGCGGCGCGGCGCGCGGGCTCGGCGCCCACATCGCGCGCACGCTGGCCGCAGCGGGCGCTGCGGTGTTCATCAGCGATGTGCTCGCCGATGAGGTCGAGGCCACCGCGCGCAGCATCCGCGAGGCTGGCGGCAAGGCCGCGTCGATCGCCCATGACGTCACCAGCGAGGCGCACTGGGAGCTGGCGCTGGCGCAAGCCGTCGCGAGCTTCGGCGGGCTCGATGTGCTGGTCAACAACGCCGGCGTCGAAGACACCGCATTTTTTGCCGACGGCACGCTGGAAGGCTTCCAGCGCATCCAGAACGTCAATGTCACGGGCAGCTTTCTCGGCCTCAAGCATGCGATCCGCGTGATGCGGCCGGGCGGGGTGGCAGGCAAGGGCGGCTCGATCATCAATCTGTCGTCGCTGGCGGCGCTGATCGGTGTTACCGGCCTGGGCGCCTACTGCGCATCCAAGGGCGCAGTGCGTTCGCTGAGCAAGTCGGCGGCGATCGAATGCGCGCAGCTGGGCTACGGCATTCGCGTCAACTCCATCCATCCGGGCGTGATCAAGACGGCGATGGGCAACCACCTGCTGGAAGGCTTCGTACGGCTCGGCATGGCGCCAGACCTGGCGGCCGCCGAGGGCGCGATGCTGCAGATGCATCCGCTCGGCCTCGGCCAGCCGGACGATGTCGCGCACGCCGTGCTGTATCTGGCGTCGCCGGCCTCGCGCTGGACCACCGGCGCGGAACTCGCGCTTGATGGCGGCGCCAGCGCAGCCTGAGGACCGGACATGAAACGCATGCACAACAAGGTTTGCGTGGTCACCGGCGCCTCGCGCGGGCTGGGCCTGGCAGCGGCGCAAGCGCTGCTCGCCGAAGGCGCCCGGGTGATGCTGACCGACATCAGCGCCGACGGCGAGGCCGAGGCGGCGCGCCTGGGCGGCAATGCGGCGTTTCATCGCCAGGACGTTACCGACGCCGCACAGTGGGCCGAGGTGCTGGACGCGGCGATCGCGCGCTGGGGCGCGATCGACGTTCTGGTCAACAACGCCGGTGTCGCGGCGATCGTCGACATCGAGCAGATGCCGCCCGAACAGTGGCGACGCACGCTGGCCATTAATCTCGACGGCGTGATGCTCGGCACGCAGGCGGCGATCGCGCGGATGAAGCATCGCGGCGGCAGCATCGTCAACGTCGCTTCGATCGAAGGACTGATCGGCGAGGCCGGCCTGCCGGCCTACAACGCCAGCAAGGGTGGCGTGCGCCTGTTCACGCGCTCGGCGGCGATCCATTGCGCGCGCGCCGGCTACGGTATCCGTATCAACAACGTCTGCCCCGGCTTTGCCGAGACGCAGATGGTCAGCGCTGCGCTGGCGGCACTCGATCCCGACGTGGCGCGCGGCTTCGGCGAGAAGACGCTGGCACGCATTCCGATGGGCCGCTTCGCGCAGCCTGCCGAGATCGCCGCGGCGATCCTGTTCCTCGCCTCCGATGAATCCAGCTACGTCACCGGTGCCGACCTCGTCGTCGACGGCGGCATGACGGCCTGATTTTCCACCGATTCGCTGTCTACAAAAACGCTTCAGGAGAACCTGCACATGAGCAAGAAGCCCGTCGTCATCTACGGTGTCACCGGTTATACCGGGCGCCTGGTCGCCGAATACCTGCGCGAGTATCGCGTGCCGTTCGTCGCCGCCGGCCGCGATGCCAAGCGCATCAAGGAAGTGATGGACAAGGTGCCGGGTGTCGAGACCGCGGACTACGAAATCATCGAGGTCGAGCACACCACCGAGGCGCTCACCCAGCTGATGAAGGGCCGCAAGGTGATGCTCAACATGGTTGGCCCGTTTATGAAGTACGGCCCGGAAGCGGTGGAGGCCTGCCTGGCCACCGGCTGCCATTACACCGACACCAACGGCGAACAGAACTGGATGATCCACGCCGAGGAGACCTGGGGCGCCAAGTTCGCAGAGAAAAACCTGCTGCTGGCGCCGGGTATTGCGCAGATGTACACCACCGGCGAGATCGCCGCGCAGCTCTGCCTCGAACACCCGGGCCTCGACACACTCGACATCCTGGTGCTGTGGAAAGGCTTCCCGACCTACGCGTCGACGCAGACCATCTTCAGCATCCTCACCGCCAACTTCTACTACCTGGAGCAGAACAAGTACGTGCAGTGGTCGCCCACTGCGAAATCAGAAGTGATCGTTCCGGGGCAGCATGAGACGGCGATGGCGCTGCCCTGGGGCGGCACCGCGCACCCGGTCTGGTTCAAGAACGATCCGCGCGTCGCCAACGTCAAGGCGCAGGGCGGTGTCTTCGCACGCGCGGTGATGGAAGGCGTGGTGCAGATCGCCGCGGTGGTCGAGGAGCAGATCAAGCCGCTGCCGAAGGAGCAGGCGGAGAAGAAGCTGTCGGAGATGGCTGCCAGCCTGCAGGCCGGCATGCCGCCGCGCGAGAACCCGCGCGAGAACACCTCGGTCGATTCCGTTCACGCCAGCGGCCCGCTGGGCCGCGCGCACTGCGTGATCCACGGCATCTGCAACTACAAGCAGACGGGCCTGATGCAGGCGTACGCGGCCTACCACCTGCTGCAGGCGCCGGCCAAGCGCTGGGGCTTCGCCTCGGGCTGCCAGGCGTTCGGGCATCGTGAGTTGCTGGGTGTGCTGCAGAGCTTCGGCCTGGTGTCGGAGCCGGTGCTGACGGTGACGCCGAATCTGCTGGTGGGGCGTCGCGGCTGAGGCCAAGCTACAGCGGGGTTGGGTGCTTTGGGAGGCGGGGTTACAACGCGCCTTTGTTACTGGTTTGGCGTGGCTCGCCTTTCGCCTCACAGGGCGAAAGGCAAGCTACGCAAAACAGGTAAAGAAGGTGAGTTGTAACTCCCCGCAAGCAAGCCCCTACAGCAAGCCCATCCGCCGCGCCGCATTGATCGCCTGTACCCGGCTCCCGACGCCCAGCTTGGCGTAGATGTTCTTGAGGTGAAACTTCACCGTGTTCTCCGACACGAACAGTTCCGCCGCGATGATCTTGTTCGACACCCCCTGCGCCAGGAACGCCAGCAGGGTCTTCTCGCCTTCCGTCAGCTTCTCGGCAACCAGCGCGTCGGCCGCCTCGGCGCCGTCGTCGAGCAGGCGGCGCGCGAAGTCGGGCAGGCTGCCGCTGCCGGCATCGCGCTCCGCGCCGGGCTCCCGCAAGGATGGATAGATCTCGCGCAGCAGCCTGGTGACCTCGACGCCTTCGTCGAGAAACATGCCGACGAAGCCGCGCGGCGCGGCCAGTTGCAGCGCCTGCCGCATCGACGTATAGGCCGGCCGCGCACGGCCGCGCTGCGCCTGGGCGAGCGCTTCGAGGATGTGCAGCTTGATCAGGCGGCGGATGCGGCCGTGGCGGCCGGCTCGCGCCAGCTCGTCGGCAAGCCGTGGCAGGGCCTCGTCGGCGCGGCCGCAGTGGAGCAGCAGGCGGATCTGGCCGATCGTCTCGCCCTCGCTGTCGTCCGAGAACAGCAGCCAGCCCTCGGGCAGCATGAACTCCGGCTGCGGCGGAATCCGCGAGGCGATGAGCTGCGCACGCTCGCGCTCGCCGCGCAGCAGATGGCGGCGCACGCGCTCGCGATCGACCATGCGCACCAGCCGCGGCCAGTTGGCGAGGTGGCCGATGTTCTCCGCCTCGTCGAGCAGTTCGACGGCCAGCGCGGCGTTGCCGCGCCGCTCGTGGATGCGTGACATGAACTGATAGGCGACGCCGAGAAAATCCAGCAGCACGCCGTCGCGGATCATATCGTGGAAGCGCGTGAACAAGGCGTCGGCGGCGTCGAGTTGATCGGCGTCGTAGAGCGCCATGATGTAGCAGCAGACCAGTGCGGCGGCG
>CBINNP010000110.1:0-11064 GCA_966252075.1 uncultured Solimonas sp. | reverse complement strand
GATCGCACCGACCACGTTGTAACCCGTGGCCGACAGCAGATCGCCCGCCTTGAACGCGCGGTGCGCGTGATTGGACACGGTGACGACCTTGCGCTGCTTGGGGATGAAGGCGGCGTACTTCTCGAGGTCGTCGAGCTGGATGCTCAGGTAGGCCGGAAAGCCACCGATCTTGCTCAGCTCGTCCGGGCGACGGATGTCGATGATCACCAGTTCGTCCGGCTTGGCCAGCAGCGCGTCGATCTGCGCGCGATGCAGTTCCTTGGTCTTGTAGGTTTGCGTCGCCGCGGCAGGCGCCGCCGGCGCCTTCGGCGCTTGCGCCGCATGAACCGCCGAGGCCGATACCAGCAAGGCCGCTACCGCAAGAATCTTGATGTTCATGAAGTCTGGACCGCTCATGTGAATAACCGGAGGGGACCAGCGGCAGCGCAGCTATCGTGCCAGCGAAGCCAGCCATCGCCCCCACTCGCAAACGCATGATTTGCATGGGCGCGAGGCCCAGTCGGCGGCGACAGACACAGAACGCCGTGCTGCGAAATCAGCAGATTGCGACAGGCTGTTCAAATCTCAGCAGCACTGCTGCCGCATGCGCGGCGCCTGCGCGCGCACATGCCATGGCCAGCACCACGCGAATGTGCCGGACGATCAAGCGCTTTCATCACCGGTCGCGGCGGCCCGGCGGCCGCGTGTCGGTCTGGCGTGAAGCTTGCCGTTGCAGCGGCACGTCCGTCCCACAGGAGTGAATCGACATGCAGCGCTTTCAGCACCTCGCCGTCGCTGCCGCCATGCTGGCCAGCGTCTTCGCTCCTCGCGGATACGCTGCGGAACTCGATCCGCGCGCGGTCGAGATCAAGGAGCCGAAGGACATCCAGTGGGTCCGCAATGCCGAGGGCAGCAGCGAGCGCGCCGTGCTGTTCGGCGACCCGGAAAAGCCAGGGCCGTACGTGATGCGCATCAAGTGGCTGCCCGGCAATTTCAGCCGTCCGCACTTCCACCCCAACGACCGCTTCTTCACGGTGATTTCCGGCACCTGGTGGATCGGCACCGGCGATCGCTACGATCCGGACCGCACGGTGCCGGCACCGGCCGGCAGCTACGTGATCCACAAGGGCGGCCAGATCCACTACGACGGCGCCAAGAACGAGGAAACGGTGATCCAGGTCTGGGGCATCGGACCGGCGAGCTCGACGCCGGCCAGCGCCAGGCCTTGATCGCCTGTGCAGGACAGAGCGCTACGGAATCAGAACTGCGCAGGCCCCGGCATGGAGGTTCAGAATGCTGCGGGCGCGTGCCTGACGGTCCAGGCCAGCGCGGCCACCAGCGCGGCGAGCAGCCCCGCCGCCAGCCACAGCCGCGACGAGGCGATCTCCTGGTCGCGCTCGACCAGCGTGGCCGGCTTGCGGCCGGTGAACATGGCGCGGATCAGCGGCTCGCGCTTGAAGATCACGTGCACCAGAACGCCGACGATATGCAGGCCGACCGCGGCGGCGATCCAGTAGAACAACTGGCGATGCAGCGAGGTCAGCCACAGGCTGAAATCCTCGCTGACGTAGCCGATCAGCGGACCGGTGTTGATGATCTCGTCGTTAGCAAAAAGGCCAGCGACCGCCTGCACCAGCAGCGAGGCCAGCAGCGCCAGCACCATCAGCGCGCCGAGCGGGTTGTGGCCGGCGTAGTGCGCGGGCCGGCGACGGACGATGCCGGCCAGGTAGCGGACGACGCCGACCGGACCGGGTACGAAATTCCAGAAGCGCGCGTGACGCGTGCCCAACAGACCCCAGGCGATGCGGAACGTGACCAGCACGACCACGGCGTAGCCGAACCAGAGGTGGTAGGTGAAGTACTCGACACCGGCGCGGTTGCTGACATAGGCGCCGATGAACGACAGCACCAGCGCCCAGTGAAAGAGGCGCACCGGCAGATCCCAGACGCGGCGGGTGGCTTTTTCGGCGCTGACCTGAAGCGGCTCGTCGGTCTGCGCGTCGGACAGATCCACTGAACTCATTGCAAACACTCCATCTTGAAAAAAGCGGGCGCGCCGGCGGTCCGCCGCGCCCGCCTACCATACTGGCAACTTACTTCGACTGCCCCACGGCGGTCTGCAGATCCGCCAGCGCGACCAGGCCCGGGCCGTGCAGCGCGGCGATCTTCTGCACGTCCAGCTTCAGCTTCTGCACGTTGTCGTACAGGTTGGCCGAATACGGATTGACGTTGGCCGGCGGCGGCGTGCCCGGTGCGGCTGGCGTGTAGGCGTCGGCCTCGATCAGGATCTGCTCGGCCGGCAGGTAGACCAGCGCGAAAGCGTCGTTGTGGGTGTTGCCGGCGATCTCGTGGATCTCCACCGTGCGCTTGCCGTCGCTCAGCTCGTGCTTGCCGCGGAAGGTCTCGAAGCTGGCCGTCTTCTTCGACTCGGCGAGCCTGTCGGCGCGGATCGTGCGCGGCGCGGCCCAGGCCTGCTCGTAGAACGACTTGTTGGCTTCGTGCGTGATGATCGTCGCGCCTTCGTCGACGTAGGCGCGCAGGCCGCCGGAATGATCGAAGTGCTGGTGCGTGTTGACCAGGTACTTGATTGGCTTGTCGGGGATCACTTCCTTGAGCTTGGCAATGACGGCCAGCGAGCGCGCCTCGTCCAGCGGCGCCTCGACGACGATCAGGTGATCGTCCTGCTCGATGGCGACGCTGTGATGGCTGCCACCGGTGAGGTAATGCACGCCTCGGGCGATCTCGGTGTCCTTGACCTCGGCCGGCTTGGCCTGCGCCACTTCCGCCGGCACGCTGATCTCGACCGCCGGGTTGAGCTTGGCTTGCCGGACCGTGAGGTCGAGCACCGGATGGCCGCCCTGCGTGCGCACGATGTGCGCCGGGAACTTCACACCGCCGAAATCGGTGTAGTCGCTGTAGCGCGTCTCCACCAGCGTATCGCCGAGGATCGGATTGTCGATCCAGGTCTGCACGCGCTCCAGCTCGTTGCTGGCGTTGATGGTGCCGACATAGCGGTACTTGCCGGCAACCGTGAACGACACTTCCGTGGCGCCGTCGACCGCCTTGCTGCTCGCCTTGTTGGCGATCGCGGCCTTGAGGAAGCCATGCGGCGTCGCCCAGATCTCGGCCTTGCGCTCTTCGACCGCCGCCGGCTGCGCGGCGGGCGCCGGCGCGGTTCCGGGCGCCGAGTTGTTCGGCACCGCGAGGTTCCACGCCACGTCGCCACTGATGAACTGCTGCGGCTTCTGCTCGACGGGCACCGGTCTTGCGCGGTTGGCTTCCACCACTTGCTTGCGGGTGATCTGCACCTGCGCGCTGGCCTTGTCGAAATCGACATCGGCGATGTACTGGCTCAGCTCGAACTGCGGCCACGGCAGCGACGGTGCCGGCGCCTGGCCGAACTGGTACCAGCTGCCGGAGCCGCTGTATTCGATCGACTGCGTGTTGGCCACGTCGAGCGCCTGCGCCGCCGCCTGCAGCGCGTCCGGCTTCTTGGAGCAGCCCACTGCGGCCAGTGCGATGGAGACGGCCGCGATTGATCCGATGGTGATGTTGTTCATAGCCCCTCCCTGAGGGCGTGGAGAACAAGTGGAGGGGTCACATTGCAAAGCCTGTACCGTCGCGCGGCGAGGCGCGAAGCGGCCCTGTCCGCGGCGCGCAAACCTTGCTGCCATCTGGGTTTTCGCGATCCGGCGCGCGGCGATGCACGGCCCGGCCGCGGCGGCGCCTTGCTGCGAAGCGCAAGCGGACTGTTGCCGATCCAGCAGCGCTGCTGCCGAATCAGCAGCCGCAAAAAAACCCCGCCGCGCGAAGACGCGGCAGGGTTTTGCAGCACGCCGGGTCAGTCCGCCTTGAAGGCGTCGTGGCAAGCCTTGCAGGTGCCGTTGAGTTTGGCGTACTGCGCCTTCACCGCGGCGGCGTCGCCCGTGTTGGCGAGACGCGCCAGTTCGTTGGCCTCCTTGGCGAAGTCGGCGTCCAGCTTGGCGAAGCGCGCGGTGTCCTTGAATGCATCGGGCTTGGCATTGGTGTCGTGCCAGCCCTTGGTGGCTTCGGTGCCCGGCGCAAACAGTTTCGGCAGGCCGGAGTTGGCGGCGCCGGCGATCGCATTGGCGGCGGCGATCACCTCATCCTTGTTGTAATCGCCGGCCAGCACGGCCTTGATGCGCCCCGAATTCCAGGCCACGAACTGATAGGCGGACTGCCGCCACTTCACGAGATTCTCCGGCTTGGGCGCGATCTGCGCAGTGGACGGCAGCGCGGTGGCGAGGACGGTGAGACCGAGCGTGACGACGGCGATGGTTTTGGCTGAGAGCTTCATGGCTATTCCAGGTTGTAGGTCGGTTGGCTTTGTGCGGCTGTGCTGCTGGAGATGCTACGAAAAATCACTTGGCGCGCATCGCCACGCCGGGCGTCAGTACCGCGAAGCGGTATGCGGCACCCCGGCCGACGACATACAGCGTCTTCTTGTCCGGACCGGCGAAGGCGAGATTCTGCGGCTGCTTGGGCAGCGCGATGATGCCCAGCGCCTCGCCGTCGGCACCGAACACCTCGATGCCGGCGTTGCTGGCGACGTAGAGTCGGCCCTGCGCGTCGACCGCCAGACCGTCGGCACCGCTGCTGCCGCCGGTGTCGGTCTTCTGCCAGCCCTCCAGCCTGGCGAAGTCGCGACGCTTGCTGATCGAACCATCATCGGCGACCTCGTAGGCCAGCACAGACTCTCCGAAGGTGTTGGCGATATACAGGGTCTTCTCGTCCGGGCTCAGCGTGATGCCATTGGGGCGTGCGATGTCACTGGCCACGCGCAGCAGGCTGCCATCCGGCCTGAGGTAGTAGACCGCCGCGGCTGGCGGCGCTTCGCCCGGTTTCGGATTGGCACCGGGATCGGTGAAATAGACGCCGCCCTTGCGGTCGAGCACCAGATCATTGGGCCGCAACAGCGGCCTGCCTTCGTAACTTTCGGCCAGCGTCCTGATCTTGTCCTTGGGATCGAGGATGCCGACGCGCGGCTTCAGCGTCTGCACCGCGTACAGCTCGCCACCGGCCGACAGCGCCAGGCCGTTGGCACCGTTGCTGTTGGCGAGGTAGACCGAAACCTTGTCGTCCGGCGCAATGCGCGTGATGCGATTGGCCTGCGTCTCGGTGAACAGCAGGCTGCCATCCGGCAGGCCGAGCGGACCTTCGGTGCCACTGAATCCGTCCTTGTTGTGGGGGATGGTGACACCGCCCGCGGTGACACCGTCGATCGCCGGCGTCACCGGTTCTTCAAAGTTGAGCTGCGCGCCGGCCGCGCCGCTGAGCGCCGCCAACACCAGGCCCGCCAGCAGCGGGCCGCGCCATGAACTGCCGAAGGCGATACCACTGAACATCTGTCTGCTCCTTCAATCGAACTTGCCCGGCGGCGTTGGCCCGCCGGGGATTTACCTCGTGGGCGCTATTGCAGTCCGGCCAGATAGCCGGCCAGCGCGTCGATCTCGGCGTCGCTGAGCGGCTTGGTGGCCAGCGTCATCGCCGTGCTGCCGCTGCGCGCACCGCTGCGCCAGGCCAGCAGCTGCTGGCGCAGGTAGTCGCGATGCTGGCTGCCGATCGACGGATTGGCATCGCTGCCCGCCGCCAGGCCGCGGCCCACCGGACCGTGGCAGCTCTGGCACGGCGGAATCAACCGCGCCGCATCGCCAGCAGCGAACAGGCGTTCGGCCGCCGCGTCCGGCGCGCCGGCCCCGGCGCTGAGATCCTGCAGCGCAAAGTACGCGGCGATATCGGCCAGATCGCCGCTGCTCACGGCCTTGTCGGCGGCGCCGTCGTAGTGCTTGCGCTGCGCGAACTGGAAGTTGCGGAACTGCTTGAGCTGATAGCCGGCGAACTGCGAGGCGAGCTTGGGCACCGTCGGCGCACTGCTGTTGCCCAGCGCGCCGTGGCAGCTCTGGCAGGCCTTGGCCTTCTGCTCGCCGGCGGCGGGATCGCCGTCGCCGACGCGTTCCGCCAGCTCTTCATCGCTGAGCGGCGCGGCGTGCACCGCCGGCACCGCGAAGCAGAAGGCCACCAGCGACAACAGCAGGGCGCGGCTCCAATCACGAAGAACCATGGACCGTCGACGACCTCTGGCGAGCGCTACTTGACCGCCAGCTGCTGCACGAACTGCAGCGCCTGCTGCACGTTCTGGTCAGCAGCGACGCCATCGATGGTCCTGGCGATCCTGCCGTCCGGCGTGATCACGAAGGTGACGCGCTCGGCAAAGCCGTGGTCGATGTCGACGCCGCGCGTGTCCTTGCGACCGGCCGCGGCCTCACGCACTTTGAGCGAGTAGGACAGGGCGATCTTGCCGTCGGCGTCCGAGGCCACCGGGAACTTGCTGGCGCAATACGCCGGATCGGCCGAAAACTCGTTGAGCCGCTCGATGCTGTCGAGCGAGACGCCGATGATGGTCGCGCCGGCCGCCGCGAACTTGTCGCTGTTGACCGCGAAGCTGTGCGCCTGCAGGTTGCAACCCTTGGTGTAGGCCGACGGATAGAAGTAGACCACCACCGGCCCCTTCTTCAGCGCGTCCTTCAGCGAGAACTCGAAGCTCTTGCCGGCCAGCGAAGCCTGGGCGCGGAAATCCGGCGCGGCATCGCCGCTGTTGAGCGCGGCATGGACCGGCAGCACGAGCAGGCCGGCGAGCAGCGCGGCGCAAAGACGAAGTTTCATGAGCATCTGATCCCTGAAAAATTCTGGTCCCTGAAAAATGCGGGCCCCGGCCTACTGCCGGGTCTTGTACGCGTCGTGGCAGACCTTGCAGTTCTTCTGCGTGGCCCGCGCGGTAGTGGACGCCGCTTCCAGATCGCCGCGCGCCAGCGCCTCGGACACCTGCTGCACCAGCTGCCTGCCTTCGCGCGACCACTGGATGGCGTCGTCCGGACCGCCCTTCTGCACGAAGTAGTCCTCGGTGAACTGGTAGCCCTCCAGCAGCACCGCGACATCATGCTCGGCCGCCTTGATGTCCCTGGCGCCGATCACCGGGTCGAGATCCTTGAAGGCATCGTCCATCGCCTGCATGACGTCGCCGTCGAAGTCGTCGAGATTGATCGCCGCTGCGGCCAGCGCCGTGCCGCTTGCCAGAACCGCCAGGAGTGCCGCCACCGCCAACCGCTTGCGCATCGTCCGCAACCTTGGAACCGTTTGAACCGCATCGAGACCGCGCCACCAGCAAAGGCACGGCGCCACGAACCGGGAAAGCCCTGAGGAAAGAAAGCCCGGGCATACCTCGCCCGGGCAGACACAGACCTCAGGAGAATGTCCGCATCCTCAGGCGATCAATTCCTTGATCACCTCGCCGTAGACCACCGTCGGGCGCTCGGAGCGGCCGTTGTTCAGATACGTGGTCTTCAAGTGATCCAGACCCATCAGCTGCAGCACGGTGGCGTGCAGGTCATAGGTGTCGACCGTCTTGCCGACCGACTTCAGGCCGATCTCGTCGGTCTGGCCGAAGGTGTAGCCGGCCTTGGCGCCGCCGCCGGCGATCCACTGCGTGTAGCCCCAGGGATTGTGGTCACGGCCGTTGCCGCTCTGGCCGTACGAGGTGCGACCGAATTCGGAGGCCCAGACCACCAGCGTCGAGTCGAGCAGGCCACGCTGCTTGAGGTCGGCCAGCAGCGCCGCGATCGGCTGATCGACCGCGCGCGCATTGGCGGCGTGGTTGGCTTCGAGGTTTTCGTGCGCATCCCAGTTGCTGCGGTCGTCGCCGGCGATCTTCACCGGGCCATTGATGACCTGGATGAAGCGCACACCGCGCTCGACCAGACGCCGTGCCCGCAGCATCTGCGTGCCGTAGTCGCGCGTCACCTCGTTGTTGAGGCCGTAGGCCTCGCGCGTGGCTTCCGATTCCTTGTCCAGATCGACTGCCTCCGGCGCCGCCGACTGCATGCGGTAGGCCAGCTCGTAGGAGTTCAGGCGCGCCTGCAATTCAGTGTCGATCGGGTACTGCTTGGCGCGGTGCTGGTTAAGACGGCGGAGCAGATCGAGGTTGTCACGCTGTTGCGCGGCGGCGACCAGCTCCGGATTTTTCAGGTTGAGGATCGGCGAAGGACCCGGACGGAACGCCGTGCCCTGATAGATCGCCGGCAGGAAGCCCGAGGCCCAGTTGACCGAACCGCCGCTGGGCTCGCGGTCGCCGCCATACAGCACCACGTAAGCCGGCAGGTCCGGATTGGCGGTACCGAGTGCGTACTGCACCCAGGCGCCCAGCGTCGGACGACCCGGATTGAGATCACCGGTGTTGAGCTTGAGGATCGAGATGTCGTGCGTGGCGCCGATCGTCGTGCTCGACTTGATGAAGGCGATGTCATCGGCCTGCCTGGCGAGGTTCGGCAGCAGGTCAGAGAACCAGGCGCCGCTCTCGCCGTGCTGCTTCCACGTGCGGTTGGATGCGAAGATCTTGCCGACGCCGCCCTGCGTGCTGGTCTTGATGCCCTTGAGGAAGGACTCCGGCACTTCCTTGCCGTTGAGCTTGATCAGGTCCGGCTTGTAGTCGTAAAGATCCAGCGTGCTCGGCGCGCCGTTCATGTGCAGCCAGATGATCGACTTGGCCTTGGCCGGAAAGTGCGGCTGCTTGGGCGCCAGCGGATCGACCAGTTCGGCGGCCGAGGCGGCGTTGATGAAACCCAGGCCCGGAACGAGGCCGCTCAGGGCCAGACCACCGGCACCGTAGGCGGCGTGTGCGAGGAAATCGCGGCGATTGTGCTTGCTCATGGATGCTTCCCTAGATTCTTGTTCGATGGTCGCTCTGAAATCAGAAGCGATAGCTGAAATCGTTTGAATTGGCGACGGTATGGACAAGGTCGACGAAGGCCGCAGCGCGCAGCGGATCAATCGGTGCCTTGTCGAGGCCCAGCGGCAGCGCCAGTGACAGTTGTCCGTCGGCGGCCTTCTGCGCGATCACCTTCTGGTGCTCGTCGAGGAAGGCCAGCAGCGCCTTCTTCTCCTGCTTGTCCGGCGCGCGGGCGAGCAGGATCTGGTAGAGACGGTCGATCTCCTTGGCCGGGTCACCACCGGCCTCGCGGATCACGCGGCCGGCCAGCGCCTGCGACCACTGGAACACCTGGTCGTTGTTGACCAGCGTCAGCGCCTGCAGCGGCGTCGTCGTCACGTCGCGCTTGGCGTGCGCCTGTTGCGGCGAGGCACCGTCGAAGGTCTGCAGCAGCGGATAGGCCAGGCTGCGCCGCGTGAAGATGTAGAGGCTGCGACGGTTCCAGTCGTTCTTGTCCTCGGAGGTCTTCCAGAACTGGCCGCCGTTGACGCCCGCCGGCACCGGCGCGAATACGCTTGGACCGCCGACCTCGTCAACCAGCTGGCCGGAGGCGACCAGCAGCGAGTCGCGGATCTGCTCGGCCTCCATGCGCTTGCGCGGATAGACGGCCAGCAGCTTGTTTTCCGGATCGGCCTTGGCGACTTCCTCGCGGTAGTCGGAGGCCTGCCGGTAGACCGACGACAGCAGGATCGAGCGGTGCAGCTTCTTGACGTCCCAGCCCTTGGCGAACTCGCCGGCCAGGTAGTCGAGCAGCTCCGGATGGGTCGGCTTGTCGCCGGCCTTGCCGAAGTCGCTGACGGTCTTGACCAGACCGTAGCCGAAGTACTGGCTCCACACGCGGTTGACGTAGACGCGGGCCGTCAGCGGGTTGGTCGGGCTGGCGATCCAGTTGGCCAGCGCGGTACGACGGCCCGACGAGGTCGCGGTCGGCACGATCACCGGCTTGTCGCTGGTGATCGCCGACGGAAAGCCCGGCTGCACTTCTTCCAGCGGACGCTCGTGGTTGCCGCCAAAGTACAGGAAGGTTGCCGGAGCATCGGCGTAACCCAGCTCGGTCATCGCCGAAATCTGGTCGGAGCCCTTGGTCGGCTTCAGCTTGTCGAACTTCTTCAGTTCCTCGCCGAGCTTCTTGTACTCCTTCCAGCTCGCTTCGAGCTTGGGATCGTAGACGGCGTTGTCCTTGTTGCTACCGGCTTCTTCCAGATAGTTGGCGATGCTGGCTTCGTCGGTGACGTTGGCCAGGCGGTGGTTGATCCAGCGGTCGTGCGCGTTCCACTGCTCCTTGGGCTTGAAGATCGACTCACGGCTGTCGGTGAGATAGCGCTCCTTGTGGTACTTGAGCCCCGCCTCATAGACCGGCTGCAGCAGTGCCGCACGCCTGGCGCGGATCTCCTGGGTTGCCGCCTCCCACTTGGCCTGCTGCTCGCGGTAGGCGCGTTCCTGCGGGCCGAGCTTGGCCGGCACGTTGTCGACCGCGTTGAGATTGGCGAAGAACGCCTGCAGCTGGAAGTATTCCTTCGCGGAGATCTTGTCGATCTTGTGATCGTGGCAACGCGCGCACTCGACCGTCTGCGCCAGGAACACGCTGCCGACGGTGTCGGTGATGTCGGTGGTGATCTGGTACTTGCGCTGCACCAGGTCGCGCGAGTTGTGGTTGTCCGGGAAGCCGGCCATGAAGCCGGTCGCCACCAGTGCGTTCTGATCGCCCGGGTATAGCTCATCGCCGGCCAGCTGCTCCTTGATGAAGCGGTCGTACGGCTTGTTCTGGTTGAACGACTCGATCACGTAGTCGCGATAACGCCACATGTTCGGACGCGTGTCGTCGTTCTGGAAGCCGGTGCTGTCGGCGTAACGCGCCAGATCCAGCCAGCGGCGCGCCTGGCGCTCGCCGAAGCGCGGCGAGGCCAGCAGGCGATCGGCCAGCTTCTCGTAAGCGTCCGGCGAGCGGTCGCTGACGAAGGCCTGCACTTCTTCCGGAGTCGGAATGACGCCCCAGGTGTCCAGCGTCGCACGGCGAATGAACGCAGCGCGCTCAGCGTCCCTGGAAGGCTTGAGGCCCTTTTCCTCGAGCTTGGCGAGGACGAAGGCGTCGATCGGCGAGCGCAGCCATTTCTGGTTGTGCACCGCCGGAACCGCCTGCGGCTTGACCTGCTCGTACGACCACAGCTTCGCCGGCTTGATCAGCGAAGGCGAAACGAATTTGCCCTTTTCGTCGACCGCGCTGATGCTCAAACCGGACATCACGAGATCGTTCTTTTTCAGGTTCGGGACGTTGATCGCCTGCCCCGCCGAACCGAGCATCT